>CACYWI010000244.1 GCA_902778045.1 uncultured Eubacteriales bacterium | reverse complement strand
GTGCTTCTTCTCAACCAGCGCGCCGTCCTTGATCACGTTCACGGTGATTTCCGGGTCGATGAAGCCCAGTATGTTCAAATCCAGCGCCATTTCGGAGTCGATCTTGATGATGTCCTTGCGTCCCTGCTTCTTGCTGGGGGCGTTTTTGATGATGGCCACCGAGCAGTCCAACGCGTCCAGGCCCAGAAAACGGTAGATCTCCATGGCCTTGCCGGCCTGGATGTGATCCAGCACGATGCCGTTGTGTATGGAATCGATGTTCATTTATTCCACCTCCAGGAGCTTGAGTATCAGCGCCATGCGGATGAACTTGCCGTACTGGGCCTGCCGGAAATAGCAGGCGCGGGGGTCGTCGTCGATGGCAGTGGAGATCTCGTTCACCCGGGGCAGAGGATGCAGTATCGCTTGGCGTTCTGCAGCTTTTCCGGGGTCAGTATGTAGCTGTCCTTCAGGCGCAGGTAGTCCTCCTCGTTGAAGAAGCGCTCGCGCTGCACGCGGGTCATGTACAGTATGTCAAGCTCCGGCATCACGGAGGCCAGGTCCGTGGTCTGCACGTACTCGATGTGCTTCTGCTGCAGGATCTCCTTCTTGATGTAGCTGGGCAGCTTCAGCTCCTCCGGCGAGATCAGCGCGAAGCGCACGTTTTCGTACCGGGCCATGGCCGCGATCAGCGAGTGCACCGTGCGGCCGAACTTCAAATCGCCGCACACGCCGATGGTCAGGTCGTGGAGGCGGCCCTTCTCCCGGCTGATGGTCAGAAGGTCCGTCAGCGTCTGGGTGGGGTGCAGGTGGCCGCCGTCCCCGGCGTTGATCACCGGCACCGTGGCGGCCATGCTCGCCACCAGGGGCGCGCCCTCCTTCGGGTGCCGCATGGCGATGATGTCGGCGTAGCCGCTGACGACCCGCACCGTGTCGCTGACGCTTTCGCCCTTGCTGGCGGAGCTGCTCTGGGCCTCGGAGAAGCCCAACACCTGGCCGCCCAGCTCGTACATGGCGGCTTCGAAGGAGAGGCGCGTGCGGGTGGAGGGCTCGAAGAACAGCGTGGCCAGCTTCTTGTAGCGGCACTTCTCGCGATAAGCCTTGGGATGAGTGATGATGTCGTTGGCCACGGCGATCAGCTCGTCGATCTCTTCGACGGACAACTCCTGGATGTCGATCAGGCTTCTCATGCTTTGCCTCCGATCCAGCTTTCGTCCGAGGGATTGTCCCGGAACTTCAGTATTCGCGCCGCGCTCTCCGGCTTAATATAGCCCTCCAGTACGGCGACCTCCACCACGGCGTCCAGGTTGGTCAGGCTCACGTTTCTCACGTTCGCCTCGGCCAGGCGGTCCAGACCCTTCTTCATGCCGTAGGTGAATATGCTGGCGATGCCCAGCACCTGCGCACCGGCCTCGCGCAGCACGTTCACCACCTCGATGCAGCTGCCGGCGGTGGAGATCAGGTCCTCCACGACCACCACCTTCTGGCCCTTCTCCAGTCGGCCCTCGATCTGGTTGCCCCGGCCGTGGTCCTTCGCGCCGGAGCGCACATAGCCCATGGGCAGGTTCATCAGATGGCCCACGATAGCCGCGTGGGCAATGCCCGCAGTGCTCGTGCCCATCAGCACCTCTACGTCCGGGTACTCCCGGCGGATCAGCTCCGCCAGGCCATTCTCCACGTCGTTGCGGACCTGAGGCGCAGTCAGTGTCAGCCGGTTGTCACAGTAGATCGGGCTCTTGATGCCGCTGGCCCAGGTGAAGGGCTGCTCCGGGCGGAGAAATACCGCGCCGATTTTGAGAAGATCGTTTGCAATGCGTTTGTCCATGGATTGATACCTCCGTTGCTTTTGAGAGTGAAGAGTTGAGAGTGGAGATTCAGAGTGCCAGGGTTATGTCGTCAAATGGATTGATGGTGATCCAGACGCCTTGACGCGGGAACGGAACCATAGTTATCCGCTGACCTTTGCACGCGGCAAACCAAAGCTCCACTCTTGAAAGAAACCGTCATCCGACAAATTCCTCCACACATCTCCGATACGCCGCCACAGGGTCCTCTGCCGCCGTGATCGGCCTGCCGACCACGATGTAGTCGCTGCCCAGCTCGCGGGCCCTGGCGGGGGTGGTGACGCGCACCTGGTCGCCCACCGCGCCGTCGGCAAAGCGCACGCCGGGGGTGACGGTGATGAAGCCCGCGCCGCAGCCGCCGTGCACCACGGGGCTCTCCAGCGGCGAGCAGACCACGCCGTCCAGCCCGGCCTCACGGGCGTTCTGCGCGTAGTGCATCACGACATCGGGCAGGGGCCGGTCGATCAGCAGCTCGTCCTTCATCCGCTGCTCGCTGGTGCTGGTCAGCTGGGTGACGGCGATCAGCAGGGGCCTCGTGCCGTCCGGGCGGGTCAGGCCCTCCAGCGCGGCCTTCATCATCTCGATGGTGCCGAAGGCGTGCAGGTTGGTCATGTCCACGTCCAGGTCGCGCAGCACGGCCATGCTCTTTTTCACGGTGTTGGGGATGTCGCACAGCTTCAGGTCCAGGAAGATACTGTGCCCGCGGCGCTTGATCTCGCGCACGATGTCCGGCCCCGCGGAATAGAACAGCTCCATGCCGATCTTCACATAGGGCTTGCGGGCCTCCCCGCTGAATTTGTCCAGGAAGTTGAGCACTGCCTCGCGGCTGGAGAAGTCGCAGGCGACGATGACGTCCTTACCCATGATATGTACCTCCGTTTGTTGATTGTCTTAAAGGAAGGCCTGGCCGACGGCGATGATGGCCGGCAGCGTGGCCGCGAACAGCAGCGTGGACAGCAGCACCGTGTGGGCCGCGAACTCCGGCTCCGTATCGCACTTGATGGCGTAGATGCTGGTCAGCGTGGCGCAGGGGCAGGCCAGGTACACCAGCACGCACAGCCGCGCGTCGGCGCTCATCGGCAAAAGCTTCAATGCCGGCAGGGCGATCAGCGGGATGCCCAGGTTGCGCAGCAGCGCGATCAGGTAGGAGCGCTTCTCCCGCAGGGTCTCGACGATGCGGCTCTCCGACAGCATCACGCCGATGATGATCAGCGACAGCGGCGTGACCATCGATCCGACGCCGCTGAGCACCGTCTGCACCGGGTCCGGGAAGTGCAGCCCCGCGGCCAGCATCGCGATCACTGCCACGGTGGCCAGCAGCGACGGCGTCAGCAGGTTCTTCAGGTTCACCCCGTCGCCGGTGAACAGGCTGTATTGCACCGTGAAGAACAGCACGTTGAAGGCGATCAGCGCGCTGGCGTTGTACAGCACGGCCATCTCGCCGAACAGCGCCCGGCACAGGGGCAGCCCCAGGAACGTGCAGTTGGGATAGGTCAGCAGGCTGGTGCACACCGCCCGCATGCCCATCGGCGCGCGCCGCGCCCGGTGAACAGCCAGCGACGCCCCGGTGACGCACACATACAGCGCCAGCGTGAAGGCCATGGCGGCCAGCAGCGCGGCCATGTCCCGCCCGTCCACCGACTGGGAGGCGGCGGAGAGTATCGTGAAGGGTCCGGCAGGATCAGCCGGGCCTTGCCCGCGCCGAAGCCCACCGCCACGTACAGCAGTATCACCAGGATCTGCGAAAACACGAGCCGCATGGACACGGGGCAACGCTTCCTTTCTCAGAGCTCCGACAGGGCCGAGATGCCGTACTTCGCCATCTCGGCGGGCAGGGCCTCGATGATCTTTTTGCAGGCGAAGGGGTCAGTGAGGTTTGCCGCGCCGACCTCCACCGCCACGGCCCCGGCCATCAGCATCTCCAGCACGTCCGCGGCGCTGGAGACGCCGCCCATGCCGACCACTGGGATATCCACCGCGCGGGCCACCTGGTACACCATGCGCAGCGCCACCGGGAAGATCGCCGGGCCGGACAGGCCGCCGGTGGTGTTGGCGATGACGGGCCGACGGGTGCGCAGGTCGATGCGCATGCCCATCAGCGTGTTGATGAGGCTCAGGCCGTCGGCTCCGGCGTCCTCGCAGGCCCTGGCGATGGATACGATGTCGGTCACGTTGGGCGACAACTTCATGATGACCGGCTTCGTGGTCACGGCCTTCACGGCCTTCGTGACCGCTGCGGCCATCTGCGGGTCGGTGCCGAAGCTCATGCCGCCGCCGTGCACGTTGGGGCAGCTGATGTTCACCTCCAGCCAGCCCACCTGCGCGCACTTGTCCAGCCTGGCGCAGGTTTCGGCGTAGTCCTCGACGGAAAAGCCCGAGACGTTCGCCATCACCGGCTTGTGAAAAATCTTTGCCAGGTTCGGCAGCTCCTCGGAGATCACCTTCTCCACGCCGGGGTTTTGCAGTCCCACCGCGTTCAGCATCCCCGCGGGAGCCTCCGCGATGCGGGGCAGCGGGTTGCCCAGCCGGGGCTGCAGCGTCGTGCCCTTGAAGGAGAACGTGCCCAGGATATTGATATCGTATAATTCCGCGAACTGATGCCGCAGAGGGAAACGGAGAGGTCGGGCATGGGATCAGATCCTTTCAGGTTTGAGTGTGGAGTGTGGAGTGTGGAGTGTGGAGTTTGGGTTAGCCGCGCACAAAGGTTCGCGGAAATCTGTCGCTCCGTTCCCGCGTCAGGGCGTCTGGCGTAGCATCAAATTCTCCTCTGCCACAGCCCCGGCTGACTTTAACTCCACACTCCACACTCGTTTCGTTCTATCCTATATTTGAGGCCCTACCATTTGATCTCCTCATACCCCATCACCGGCCCGTCCTTGCAGATACGCTTGTAGCCGGTGAGGGTTTCGCAGGTGCAGCCCATGCAGGCGCCGAAGCCGCAGCCCATGCGGGCCTCGAAGGAGAACTGTCCGCCGGAGGCCCTGCCGTGCACAGCCTTCAGCATCGGCTCCGGGCCGCAGGCGCAGACGTATTCGCCGCCCTTCATTGCGTCGGTGACGAAGCCCTTCACGCCGGCGGTGCCGTCCGCGGTGGTCACGGTGACCTCCAGGCCCAGGGCGGCGAATTCCATGTCGCAGAAGATCTCCTCCGCCCGGTTGAAGCCCAGGATCACCGAGGGCTTCTTGCCTGCGGCCAGCAGCCGCTTGGCCAGGCCGTACAGCGGCGGCACACCCACGCCGCCGCCCACCAGCACGGGGCTGGCGGGACAGGCGGATACGTCATAGCCGTTGCCCAGGCCGGACAGGCAGTCGAGCGTCTGGCCGGCGGTCATAAGGGAAAGCTGTTCGGTGCCCCGGCCCACGACCTTGTAGATGATGACCAGGTCCTCGCCGTTCCAGTCGCACACAGAGATGGGCCGGCGCAGGTACAGTCCGTCCAGCACGATGTTGATGAACTGGCCCGGGGCGGTGATGGGGGAAGTATCGCCGGTCAACGCCATGCGGTACACGCCGGGGGCGATGGCACGGTTTTCGGTGATGGTGTAGATAACTTGTTTCATGGTTGCTCCTGTCGTTTCAGTGGTTTTGACATGAACAGCAGCAGATCGTCGTCGTTGACGCAGGGCGCATACTGCTCCAGCTGCTTTCCCCGGTACCAGACTCCGCTGCCGTCGAAGTTGTAACCCCGCCTGACGTAGAGACGCTGCGCCGGGCCGTAGCCGGAGTGGACGCCCACCGCCAGGCAGACCCGATCGGCGTGCCGGGCGGCCTCCGCCTCCGCGACATCCAGCAGGCGGCTGCCGATGCCCCTCTTGTGGAGGTGGAAGAATACGCAGAGGTCCACGATCTCGGGGATGCCCAGCCCCGCCCACGGCCCTTCCGAGGGCCGCAGCACCAGCGTGCAGATGCCCGCGACCGCGCCTTCGTGCTCGGCGATGAACACGATCCGCTCGCCCCGCTGCTGCTCCAAATAGTAGCTTTCGTAGGCCTCGATGCTGGGATGCCAGCCGTAGGAGAGGTAGGTTTCGTAGAGGATCGACGCGTCCGATGGCGCCATGTTGCGGATCGTCAGCGCTTCGTCGCGATAGTAAGCCTGCCTTGCGGCTTCGTTGAAGATGGAATCATTCATGGCTGACCTCAAATTCCTCCAGCGCGATACTGCCCACGCTTTCCTCGGGCGTCTGGTTCGTGTTGTCGTACAGGTGGCCGCGGTTTTTTCGGATTTTGCGTGGTCTGGAGGCGACCTCATCCGTCAGCCCTTCGGGCTGCCACCTTCCCCATAGGGGAAGGCTTTTGGAGGCGCTTTGTACCACTGACCCACTGACCTGCCGGGGGCTCGGGGGCGGCAGCGCCCCGATTTCAATCGTACGCGGCGGCGTGTACGCCGCGGGCGGGGCCTTTTTCACGGCAGGGAGCTATACGCACCGCCGCCCACGCGCAGCGGGTCGGCGGCAGTGGCGCGACTGCTACTGCGACCAGAGTGAAAAAGGCTTCCTTGCTGATTTGACGGCCGGAGTTCCAAGGGAACTCAAGTCAAATCTGTCAAGGGGGGTTCGAGCGCCCGGAAAACTCTCCAGTGGAGAGTTTTTAGCGAGAACGGGTCTAAGCCCCCGCAGGTCTTGGCGGGGGAAGCAGGTCCCCCGCCAAATTGCTTTACGCGTCGATGGTCGAGATCGTCAGCGTGGTCTCCTCCAGCACGTCCAGCAGCACCCGCACGGTGTCCAGGCTCGTGAACAGGGTGATGTTGTTCTCGGTGGCGGCGCGGCGGATCTTCACGCCGTCGGTCAGGGCGCTGACGGAGTTGATGTTGCGGGTGTTGATCACATAGGCGATGTGGCCCTGGCGCATGGATTCCATGATCTGCCCCGTTCCTTCAAATAGGCGGCGGTGCCCTCGGTGGCCTCGATGTTGAAGCCCAGGTTGTAGAACCGGCGGATCAGCGGCTCGGCCTCGGCCTTGTCGCCCCGGGCGATGGTGGCGAACACGGTGCCGTAGTTCTGCAGCCGCAGCCCCGCGGCCTGCAGCGCCTTGTACAGCGCGCGGTTCAGCTTGTCGTCGTAGCCGATGGCCTCGCCGGTGGACTTCATCTCCGGGCTCAGGTAGGCGTCCAGGCCCTTGATCTTGTTGAAGCTGAACACAGGCACCTTCACGTAGTGGCGCTTCTTTTCCTCCGGGTACAGGTCGAATATGCCCTGCTCCTTCAGGCTCTTTCCGAGGATGGCCTCGGTGGCGATGTCGGCCAGCGACCAGCCGGTGGCCTTGCTGAGGAAGGGCACCGTGCGGCTGGAGCGGGGGTTCACCTCGATGATGTACACGTTCTCGTCCTTGTCCACGATGAACTGTATGTTGTACAGGCCCACGATGCCGATGCCCAGGCCCAGCTTCTTGGCGTATTGCAGTATGATACCCTTGACCTTGTTGGAGATGGAGAAGGCGGGGTACACGGAGATGGAGTCGCCGGAGTGGATGCCGGTGCGCTCCACCAGCTCCATGATGCCGGGCACGAACACGTCGCGGCCGTCGCAGATGGCGTCCACCTCGACCTCCTTGCCCTGGATGTAGTGGTCCACCAGCACGGGCTTGTCGGCGTCGATCTCCACGGCCTCCTTCAGGTAGCGGCGCAGCTGCTGTTCGTTGGCCACGATCTGCATGGCCCTGCCGCCCAGCACGAAGCTGGGGCGCACCAGCACCGGATAGCCGATCTCCGCCGCGGCGGC
>CACYWI010000243.1 GCA_902778045.1 uncultured Eubacteriales bacterium | reverse complement strand
ATTGGCAAGCGCATAAAATCCCGGCGGGAGACGCTTGACATGACGCAGCGGGCACTGGCGGACATCGTCGGCGTATCCTCGTCCTTCATAGGGCATTTGGAACGCGCGGAGAAGGTGCCCTCCGTAGAGACTTTGGCGCGCCTGTGCGCGGCGATGGATATGAGCATGGATTACCTGCTGTTCGGGAAAAAGCGGTCATGCGACCAGGAAAAATGCGAATTGTACCGTGACCTCAGGAAGCTGCTGTCCGCCTATACGGGACGATGACAGCCGATAAAGCAAAAGAAAACCGGAATGCCACGCCGCTTGTCCGGCGTGGCATTCCGGCATTTCGGGGGACTTAGTACCCCAGCTCCGCGCTGGTGTCGTACACCGGCTTCAGCGCGTGGTAGATCTTTTCGTAGACCTTGTAGGTCTTTTCGTAGGCGGGCTGGTTCTTCGGATCGGGCAGGGTCTCAGTCTCGGCCTTGATGACCTTCACGGCCTCGCCCAGGTCCTTCCAGATGCCCGCGCCGACGCCGGCGACCATCACCGCGCCGTAGGCGCCGCCCTCGCTGGCGGCGGACATGGTGTACACCGGCAGGTTGAAGATATCGGCCTGCATCTGGCGCCACAGCGCGCTGACGCTGCCGCCGCCGCTGGCGTAGACCTTCTCATTCTGAGCGAAGGAGCCGAAGATGTCCACCAGCTGCTTCAGGGAGTAGGTGACGCCCTCCATCACGCTGCGGGTGATGTCGGCCTTTTTGGTGCCCAGGGTCAGGCCGTAGAAGCTGCCGCGGGCGTTGGGGTCCGGATAGGGGCAGCGCTCGCCGGTCAGATAGGGGGTGAACACCACGCCGTTGCTGCCGGGCACGGACTGCTCGGCGATCTCGCCCATCACGTTGAACACGTTCTCGCTGGTCTCCTTCGCCTTGATGGATTCCTCGCCGCACAGCTCGTCCTTGTACCAGCGGTACGCGCCGCCGGCGGTCAGCGTGCAGCCGAAGGCCAGCCACAGGCCGGGCTCGTTGCCGCAGAACATCTGCAGATCGCCGTTGGGGTTGGGCTCGTAGTGGTCCAGCGCCATCGACACGTTGCCGCTGGTGCCGATCACCACGCCCAGTATGCCCTGCTTCACCAGGCCGGCGCCGGTGGTCTGGATCACCGCGTCGCCGCCGCCGTAGTAGCAGTTCAGCCCCTCGGGCAGGCCGGTTTCCTTCGCGCACTCGGCGGTCACGGTGCCCGCCAGCTCGGTGGATTCAAAGGCCTCGGGGAAGATGGCCTTGTCCAGGCCAGCGATTTCGATCAGTTCGTCGGACCAGCGGCGGTTCTTCGTGTCGAAAAAGCCGGTGCCGGAGGCCTCGGAGACGTCCATGCCCAGCTTGCCGGTCATCTTGAAGCGGATGTAGTCCTTCGGGCACACGAACAGCTTCATGCGCTGGAAGTTCTCCGGCTCCTCGTCCCGCAGCCACAGGATCTTGCCGCCGGTATAGCCGGTCAGCATGCGGTTGTTGGTGTAGCTCAGCAGGCCCTCCAGCCCGCCGGCCTTCTCGGTGATCCAATCGCACTGGGCCTGGGTGCGCTGGTCGCACCACAGGATCGAGGGGCGGATGACCTGGCAGTGCTCATCCAGCGCCACCAGGCCGTGCATCTGGCCGGAATAGCTGATGCCGGCGATGTCGGCGGGATCGACCTTGCTCTTCTCCAGGATGACCTTCAGGCCGCGCACCACGGCGTCCCACCAGTCCTTGGGGTCCTGCTCCGCCCAGCCGGGCTTGGGGGTGTACAGCGGATACTCCTGGGTGGAGGAGGCCACGACCGCGCCCTCGCTGTCGGCGATGATG
Source organism: uncultured Eubacteriales bacterium (assembly GCA_902778045.1). GTDB lineage: Bacteria > Bacillota > Clostridia > Christensenellales > Aristaeellaceae > UBA2862. The sequence goes on along the minus strand of CACYWI010000243.1, from coordinate 1,457 downwards.
CACTTCGCGCCGGAGGTGCCCACGTCCAGGCCGATCAGGTACTTCTTGCTCATGGGGATCGACTTCCTTTCTATGTGAAATGTTTATTGTTTACCCTTCTTGCGCATCTTCTCCATGACCTTCTTGGAGACCTCGGAGATCTTCCTGAAGTCCAACCGGTTCTCCTCGCCGCGGATCAGCCGCTGGATGTTGCTGCGGTGCCCGAACAGCGACAGCGCCGCCGCGATGCAGGCCGTGCCGATGAACAGGGGATAGTGCGCCCGGCCCTTTTCCAGTATGCCGGTGACCACCGGGAAGGCCACGGTGGTGATCAGCGAGGCCACGGACATGTAGCGGGTCAGCGCCACGGCGATGATTTGAACCATCAGCAGCGCCAGCGCCACCCACGGGTTGATGGCGATGATCAGGCCCAGCGAGGTGGCGATGCCCTTGCCGCCCTTGAAGCCCATGAACACCGGGAAGTCGTGGCCCAGTATGGCGCACAGGCCGCCCAGCAGCATGCCGATGTTGCCCGCCAGCCACGAGCCGATCAGGCAGGCGATGTAGCCCTTCAGACAGTCGCACACCAGCGTCAGCACGCTGGGCAGCCAGCCCAGGGTGCGCAGCACGTTGGTGGTGCCGGTGTTGCCGCTGCCGTGCTTGCGTATGTCAGCGATGCCGTAGATCCGCGCGATCAGCACCCCGGAGGGCGTGTTGCCCAGCAGGTAGCCGATCACCGCGGCGAGTATACATTTGATTACCATGATATCACCTCCGGATGGAGATCGTTGTTTAATTGAGAATTGAGGATTGAGAATTGAGAATGGCGGCGGAAAGCCTTTGCGGTTTCCATATTATGGACGCGGCTTCAACCGGTAACTGTAATTCTCCATTTTCAGTTCTCAATTATCAATTCCGCTTACTCTTCCTTCTTCTTTCTTTCCCGCAGTATGAACTTCAGCGGCGTGCCCTCGAAGCCGAAGGCCTTGCGGAACTGCTTTTCCAGATAGCGCTCGTAGGAAAAGTGCATCAGGTTCTGGTCGTTGACGAACATCACGAAGGTGGGCGGCTGCACCGACTGCTGGGTGGCGTAGTAGATGCGCAGCCGGCGGCCCGACGTGGCGGGGGGCTGCAGCGCGGCCTGGGCGTCGGCCAGTATGTCGTTCAGAAGGCCTGTGGTCACCCGGCGCGTGGCCTCGGCGTGGGCGGCACGCACGGCCTCCAGCACCTTGTTCACACGCTGGCCCGTCAGGGCGGAGATGAACAGGATCGGGGCGTAGGCCATGAACTTCAGGTTCTCGCGGACCTCCTTGACGAACTTGTCCATGGTCTTGGTGTCTTTCTCCACGGCGTCCCACTTGTTGATGACGATCACCGCGGCCTTGCCCTGCTCGTCCACATAGCCGGCGATCTTGCTGTCCTGCTCGGTGACGCCCTGGGTGGCGTCGATCAGCATCAGCGCCACGTCGCAGCGGTCG
>CACYWI010000242.1 GCA_902778045.1 uncultured Eubacteriales bacterium | reverse complement strand
TCTCTCCCGATTTGATGCGCCCATATCGTAGCACATCAAGGTAAAATATTGGTTTATTTCCGATCGTCTATAGACAAATTGTGCGTTTGATGCTATAATATACAACTGTCGGCGGGATAAACCTCCTGCTCGCGTCAGAGGTTGCGCCAGTAGCTCAGTCGGATAGAGCAACGGCCTTCTAAGCCGTGGGTCAGGGGTTCGAATCCCTTCTGGCGCGCCAGTTATATGGTGGGTATAGCTCAGTTGGTCAGAGTGCCAGGTTGTGGCCCTGGAGGTCGTGGGTTCGAGCCCCACTACCCACCCCATTTTCTTTATTGGCGCAACGCTCTAATGGGGCGTAGCCAAGCGGTAAGGCACGGGACTTTGACTCCCGCATTCGCAGGTTCGACCCCTGCCGCCCCAGCCAGCGCGACCCATTAGCTCAGTCGGTAGAGCACCTGACTTTTAATCAGGGTGTCTGGAGTTCGAATCTCCAATGGGTCACCAAATACCTTGAAAACACGATGTTTTCAAGGCTTTTTTAATATTATAGCTGATTTGACGCCGCGAATCAATGGCAATCGGAGGAATGGATATGCATTACGACGTGATCATCATCGGGGCCGGCCCGGGCGGCATCTTCACGGCCTACGAGCTGAAGCAGGCCCGTCCGGAAATGAAGGTGGCCGTGTTCGAGGCGGGCAACCCGCTGGACAAGCGCCGCTGCCCCATCGATGGCAAAAAGATAAAGGCCTGCGTAAAATGCCCCACCTGCGCCATCATGAACGGCTTCGGCGGCGCGGGGGCCTTCTCCGACGGCAAGTACAACATCACCAACGACTTCGGCGGCACGCTGTACGAATACATCGGGCGGGACGAGGCCATGGACCTGATGCGCTATGTGGACCGCATCAACGTGGAAAACGGCGGCCAGGACACGGCGCTGTACTCCACCGCCGGCACCCGGTTCAAGAAGCTATGCATGCAGAACCGGCTGACGCTGCTGGAGGCCTCGGTGCGCCACCTGGGCACCGACATCAACTATGTGGTGCTGGGCAACCTGTACGAAAAGCTGAAGGATAAGGTGGACTTCTTCTTCAACACCCAGGTGGATTCCATCGGTGTGATCGGCGCGGACGAGGGCTATCGCGTGCGCTTCGGCGATGAAACGGCCGATTGCGACCGGTGCGTGGTGTCCGTGGGCCGCAGCGGCAGCAAGTGGATGGAGCGGGTGTGCGATGAATTGGGCATCGCCACGAAGTCCAACCGGGTGGACCTGGGCGTGCGGGTGGAGCTGCCCGCCGTGATCTTCGCCCACATCACCGACGAGCTGTACGAGAGCAAGATCGTGTACCGCACCGAGAAGTACGAGGACCATGTGCGCACCTTCTGCATGAATCCCCGGGGCATCGTGGTGAACGAAAACACCAACGGCATCGTCACCGTGAACGGCCACAGCTTTGAGGACGAGGGCCGCAAGACCGACAACACCAACTTCGCGCTGCTGGTGTCCAAGCACTTCTCCGAGCCCTTCCACGATTCCAACGGCTACGGCGAAAGCATCGTGCGGCTGTCCAACATGCTGGGCGGCGGGGCCATCGTACAGCGCTTCGGCGACCTGGAACGGGGCCGCCGCAGCACGCCCAAGCGCATCGAGGAGGGCACCGTGAAGCCCACGTTGGCGGCCACCCCCGGCGACCTGAGCCTGGTGCTGCCCAAGCGGATCCTGGACGGCATCATCGAGATGATCTACGCCCTGGACAAAATCGCCCCCGGCACCGCCAACGACGACACGCTGCTGTACGGCGTGGAGGTCAAGTTCTATAACATGGAGGTCGCCCTGGACAACAACCTGGAAACCTGCCACAGGGGCCTGTACGTGATCGGCGACGGCAGCGGGGTGACCCACTCGCTAAGCCACGCCAGCGCCAGCGGCGTCTACGTGGCGCGGCAGATCGCCCGGGCCGAAAAACGTTGACAACCGGCACAATTGGCGCTAAAATAAGTACATTCCTGTGTATGGACGATCGACCGCGATAAAGGAGCGGATAGGATGAAGCGGATACTATCGATGCTGCTGTGCCTGCTGCTGGCCGCGCTGCCGGCGATGGCCGAGATGCCGGAGGCCACGCCTGAGCCCTTCTCCGGGGACTTCGCGCCCAGGGACGGCGGCTCGCAGGACGAGACGCTGACGGTGGAGGTCAACGGCGAGAACGTGCGCCTGATCTACGATAATTCCCCGATGTATTCTTCGGTACAGGGCGGGCTGGTGCAGGCCTCCTATTACGCCTACGGCGCCGACGGCGACACCATGTACCTGATGTACATCATCTTCCCCGAGACCGCAGGTGCGGGCATGGTGATCTCCCCTGAATACGCCGCCGTGACCGGCGAGGAGTGCTCGGTGGTGTTCATCGTGTCCACCAGCGCGCGGGAGCAGTATTATTTCTCCAGCGTGGCGGAGGGCCTGGTCTACCCCACCGATTCCGATTTTTCCATCGCCATCGACAGCGTTGAGGAAGGCGCCTCCGGTACCACCTACGCCGGGAAGCTGTCGGCGAAGCTGGTGTGTCTGGAGCTGTCCTCGGGCGACGGGCAGTCCACGCTCGACATCCCTGAAACGCCCTTCAGGTTCACCATCGGGGGCGGCAGCCAAGCGCCCCAGGCAGAGCCCGGCACGACACCCGTGCCGGAGGACATGAGGAAGGTATAAGCATTTGACCAGAACAGTTGTAAAACGGACGCCCCTGATCGAGCGGAAGCTGCCGGATTACACCCACGGCGAGGAGATCACCAACATGGTCACCCACATCGTGGGCGGAGCGCTGGGGATCCTGGCGCTGGTGCTCTGCCCGATCTTCGGCGCGCGGCACCACAGCGCCTGGGGCGTGGTCAGCGGCACGGTGTTCGGCTTCTGCCTGCTGGTGCTGTACACCATATCCAGCGTATACCACGGGCTGAGCCCCCGGCTGTTCGGCAAGCGGGTGATGCAGGTGCTGGACCATTGCAGCATCTTCCTGTTGATCGCGGGAACCTATACCCCCATCACGCTGTGCACGCTGCGCCCCTACAGCCCGGCGCTGGGCTGGGGCCTGTTCGGCGCGATATGGGCGCTGGCCGCGCTGGGCATCACGCTGAACGCCATTGACCTGAAGAAGTACGACAAGTTCTCGATGGCCTGCTATCTGCTGATGGGCTGGGCCATCGTGATGCGCATCGACCTGATCTATCGCCTGCTGGGCAAATCCGGGTTCATGCTGCTGCTGTTCGGCGGCATCGAATACACCACCGGCTCGGTGCTGTACCTGGTCGGCCGCAAGCACCGCTA
>CACYWI010000241.1 GCA_902778045.1 uncultured Eubacteriales bacterium | reverse complement strand
CTGGAGGCGCTGCCCGCCCTGATCGCCTCATTCTGACCGGAAGGAGCCTGCCCCCATGAAACGAGATCGCCAGTCCGTCAACCTGCGACACGCGGAAATGCTGGCCCTGATCCGCCAGCGGCAGGAGGTTCTGGTGGAGGACCTGAGCCACGCCTTCGGCATCTCCACGATGACGGTGCGCCGCGACCTGCAGGTGCTGGAGGAGGAGGGCAAGATCAGCCGCTTCCACGGTGGTGCGGCCGCCGGAAAGCGGGCGACGCCCACCGCCGAGCGGGGCGAGGTGGCCGAGTGTCGCCGGGTGATCGCCCGGTGCGCCGCCGCCCTGGTGCGCGACGGCGACAGCCTGCTGATCAACGGCAGCAACACGGCGCTGGCCCTGCTGGACCATCTGGGCGGCAAGAACGTCAGCGTATTTACCAACAACGGCCTCGCGGTGGGTCACCGCTATCCCCCCGGGGTGGAGGTCCAGCTGTCCGGCGGCATGTTCCGCGGCGCGCCGCACATACTGACCGGCGACCTGGCCATGCGCAACCTGATGGATGTGCGCGCCACGAAGGCCTTCCTGGGCTGCACCGGCATCTCCCCCGACGGCGAGATCCTGTGCGGCATCCCCTCGGAGCTGGGTATCAACGAGACCATGATCGAGCACGCGGATGCCTACTACATACTGGCCGACCACACCAAGGTGGGCAAGGCGGGCACCTACGCCAGCTTCCACCTGGAGAAGAAGGGCTGCGTGATCACCGACGAGCACGCGCCCCAGGAGGTGCTGGACCAGCTGCGCGCCGCGGGCATGGAAATCCGCGTGGCCCGCGCGGCGGATTACCCGGATCATCCCGGCGAACATTGACAAACGCGGCCGGAATGCCGTATAATGGATCTGACCTAATACACAGAAAAGGAGCGTAACACCATGAAGGAGTTCACCTATACCATCAAGGACGCCTTGGGCATCCACGCCCGTCCCGCCGGCCTGCTGGCCAAGAAGGCCAAGAGCTATGCCGACACCACCGTCACCATCAGCGCCAATGGCAAGACCGTGAACGCGGGCCAGCTGATGAAGCTGATGGCTCTGGGCGCGAAGCAGGGCACCGAAGTCACCATCGCCTGCGAGGGTGCCAATGAGGAAGAGGCGGCCGCCGGCATGAAGGCTTTCATGGAGGAGAACCTGTAAGGAGCCCCGAACGACAGGAGCCAGCCGCTTCAGGCTGGCTCCTTCCAATATAACGATATAACGATATGAAATACGACGCGATCTTTTTTGATCTGGACGGCACGGTGGCGGATTCCCTGCAGGACATCGTGGACGCCATCAACCACACCATGCGCCACTTCCACCTGCCCGAGCATACCGCCGGGCAGCTGCGGCCCAAGCTGGGCTGGGGCGTGGGCCATGTGATGCAGGCCCTGTTTCCGGATGCCTCCGAAGCCCGCATCCAGGAATTGCTTGCCCATTACAAGCCCTATTACGCCGAGCACGCCGCGGACAAGACGAAGCCCTTCGACGGCATCCCGGAAACGCTGCGCCGCCTGCGGGACATGGGCCTGCCCATGGCGATCATCTCCAACAAGCCGGATTCGGCGGTACAGCCCATCGTCAGGCGCTTCTTTGAAGACCTGGTGGACCTGTCTGTGGGCGAGCTGGACGGCGTGCGCCGCAAGCCCAGCCCCGACATGCTGCAAAGCGCCGCCGACCGACTGGGCGTGGCGCTGCAGCGCTGCCTGTATGTGGGCGACACCCAGGTGGACATCGACACCGGCATCAACGCCGGCATCGACTGCGTGTGCGTCACCTGGGGCTTCAGGACCCGGGAGGAGCTCGTTCAGGCCGGCGCGCAATACATCATCGACCGTCCGGAGCAGCTGGTCGAATTCGTGGAAGGGGCATGAGCGCCGATTCGGATCGCCAATACCAGGCGATCCAGTACAACAGCAAGATCCTTCGCTGACGCTCAGGATGACACCGTTACGCAGCGGTTGTCATCCTGAGCGCAGCGAAGGATCTTGCTTATCGGCATAAGACGAGAGGCGACCTCATCCGTCACGGCGCTACGCGCCGCGCCACCTTCCCCTGAAGGGGAAGGCTCAGAATGCGGCAGCTACCTTTCCCGTCCCTCAGCACGGGCGCTCTTCGAGCGCCCGCACGGAGAACGCGGCAGCCACTATCCCTATTGCCTATTCCCTTATACCAGCCCGTTCAGCAGCTTATACAGTATCTCGTACAGCCTCGCCGCGTCGTCCGGGGTCAGGGGAATGCACGCGCCGACCCGAGCGGGGATGCCCTCGGCCCGATCGCGCAGGGCGCGGCCCTCGTCGGTCAGTTCGACCATCAGGTTGCGCTCGTCCACGGCGTCGCGGCTGCGGGTGACCAAGCCCTTTTCGGCCAGCTTCTTGATCACCGGCGTCAGCGTGCCGGAATCCAGGTGCAGCTTTTCGCCGATCTCCTTGGAGGTGACCTTCGGCTTTTCCCACAGCACCATCATGGTGACATACTGGGTATAGGTCAGGTCGATGGCGTCCAGGAAGGGCTTGTAGCGCTTCACGACCTCCCGCGCGCAGGCGTACAGCGGAAAGCACAACTGGTTTTCCAGCTTCAGGGGGTCGAAGTTTCCGCCGTCCATATCAGGTTACCCCGAGGATCTTGATCTGCTTCTTGGCGAAATCCGCCGCGTCGGTGCAATCCTGGTCGTTGGGGCGGTTCTTGTTGAAGAACCAGAACTGGCCCTTGCACTGGAAGAACATCTCCGCGGTCTTCACGGCGCAGCCCGCCGCGGCGGACTTGATGGCCGGATAGGTGCTCTTGCCGGTGCAGGCGCTGCCGAACACCACGATCTTGCCGATGTTCTTCGCGTTGTCAGAGATGAACTTCACCACCGCGGGGTCGGGCTTGCCGCCATACACGCTGGCGCCCAGGAACACCACGTCGGCATACTTTTCAAGGGGCTTGTCCACCGTCAGCGCCTCGGCGCCCACGGCCTTGGCGATGGCCTCGGCCAACTTCTTCGTGCCGCCGTTCTTGGTGAAATAGCGTACATCCACTCTCATACTGGTTATGCTCCCTTCTTTTCCTGTTCATAGGCCTTGCGAACGGCCCTGGCCAGCTGGTCCGCGCAGGACGTGGGCCGCCGCCCGCAAAGATTGCCCTTCAAATAACCCTCGATCTGTTCCACCGTCATGCCCTCCACCAGCTTGGAAACGGCCTTCAGGTTGCCGTTGCAGCCGCCGACGAAGGATACGTTGTGGACCACATTCCCCTCCAGGTCAAAGCTGATCTGCTGGGAACAGACCATCTCGGTCGGCATGTCATGATGCATCGCGTTCGCCTCCGTTT
>CACYWI010000240.1 GCA_902778045.1 uncultured Eubacteriales bacterium | reverse complement strand
GATGCAGTTTCGAGTGGATTTGACTGCATTTCAAGGCGATTTCCCGCAGGTTTACTGGCGGTAAATCAAGGGGAATCAACGCAGAAATGCAGTCAAAGATGCCGAAAATGCGCTTCAGGTATTTTGGAAACACACTCTAGGGACACTGAGCGCCCGGAAAAATGTCCAGTGGACATTTTTCAGCGAGGTGGGGTCGGCAGACCCAGGCAATAGGCAATAGGAATAGCGGCTGCCGCGCGGTTAAAAAAGCCTTCCCCTTCAGGGGAAGGTGGCAGCCCGAAGGGCTGACGGAAGAGGTCGCTTTACCAATTCTCAATTCTCAATTACCAAAAAGGATATGGCGCGAATCAGCCTTGCTCAAGGGCTTCACCGCGCCAAGGGGGGAAGAAGAAGGTTGGGTGTCCTTTTTCATCGGCTTTCCCGCCGACAACTGTATTATAGGGGTAATATATGAATAAACTATGAACGCGCCGTTATGCAAACAGTTCATTTGTGATAAAAAACGATGATACCCATCAATTTACGGGGAATAAAGGACAAAAATCGCGATCAGTCCATCATCGCGGCGATCTCAGCGTCGCTCAGCGCGGGCTGCAGTGCCCGGTTGATGCCGGAGGCGATGATGCCGGCGGCATCCTGTACGATGGCGTCGATCTCCCGCGGGGTGACGATCATCTCGCCGATATCGGCGCTGAGCAGCGTGCGCTCCATGTCGTTGAGGGCGTCCTCGTGGGGCTCTGCGTCGCCGTTTTGCGCAGACAGCCAGGCAAAGGCGTCCCGGGCCAGCGTGGCGGCGTAGACCACGGTGGGCATGCCAACGGAGATCACCGGCGTGCCCACGCTGGCCTCGGTCAGCGGCTTGCGATGGTTGCCAACGCCCGCGCCGGGCTGTATGCCGGTGTCAGTCAGCTGGATCGTACAGCCGATCCTGCGGGAATCCCGGGCTGCAAGGCTGTCCACGCATAGTATCGCGCAGGGCCGGAGGGACTTTACCAACGCCTCCACCAGTTCCATGCTCTCGATGCCGGTGACGCCCAGCACCCCCGGGGCGATGGCGCATACGCTGTTCATCTGCCTCTGTATATAAGATGCGCCGAGTATGTGCCGGGTGGTCAGCGTGCGATCCACCACGCCGGGCCCCAGGGAATCCGGGGTGATGCTGCGGTTGCCGAGCCCCACCACCAGAACCGGCGCGCCGTCGCCGCATTCGGGCAGCAGGCGTCCGATCTCCTCGGCCAGAAGCGAGGATACCGCCAGGCGCGCGTCCGGGTCCCGCTCGATCAGCCGCGGGCATTCCAGCGTCAGGTAGCTGCCCTTAGGCTTGTCCAGCTGCAGGGCGGCCTCGTTGTCGGTGATCAGCACCTCGGTGATCTGCACGCCGTCCGCCTCCCAATGGCTGACGGAAACGCCCGGAATCGCGCCGCTGTCGGTGTTTTCAAAGGCCTCCATGGCCAGGTCTGTTCTCGTATAAGGCATTGAATGCGCCTCCGTTTCTGTGATTTTTAATTTAGTTTACCCAAGTTTATCATCAAAATGCAGGGCGAATGGGTTGCTTTTTGGGGCAGTGCGTGCTATACTAACAGTTGTGAATTTGCGTAGGGAGGTGAACAATTTGCCGAATATCAAATCTGCCATCAAGCGCGTGAAGGTGACCGAAAAGAAGAACCTGCGCAACCGGATGATCAAGTCCGCTATGAAGACTCAGATCAAGAAGTTCGAAACCGCCGTTTCCGCGAACGAGGCCGATGTCAAGCTGCTCAGCGCGACTCAGGGCGCGGTTGACAAGGCTGCCGCAAAGGGCGTTATTCATAAGAACGCTGCGAACCGCAAAAAGGCTCGCCTGGCGAAGCGCCTTGCCAAAGCTCAGGCGTAAGGTCACTAAAGCTCAGAAAAAGGGAACGTTGAATACAGCGTTCCCTTTTTCAACGTGAGGACAGGAGACAAATCATGGACGATCTGTTTACCGCCGCCGCGCGAAGCCGCTCGCCCCTGGCGGACAGGATGCGCCCCCGCACGCTGGATGAATTCGTGGGCCAGGACGCCATCGTGGGTCCGGGTCGGCTGCTGCGAAGGGCCATCGAGGCCGACCGTCTGACCAGCTGCATCTTCTGGGGTCCGCCGGGCTGCGGCAAGACCACGCTGGCCTCGATCATTGCCGGCGCCACCCGGGCGGATTTCGTGAAGCTGAACGCGGTCACCACCGGCGTAGCCGATGTGCGCGAGGTGCTGAAGGGGGCGGAGGAGCGCCTGAAGCTGTACGGCCAGAGCACCTATCTGCTGCTGGACGAGTGCCACCGCTGGTCCAAGGCCCAGTCGGATTCCATACTGCCCGCCATCGAGCAGGGGGTGATCCGCTTCATCGGCTCCACCACCGAGAACCCGATGATCGCCATGACCCCCGCCATCGTCAGTCGCTGTCGGTTGTTCCACTTTGAAAGGCTGTCTGACGCCGACGTGCGCCGGGCGCTGGAGGCCGCGCTGCGCGACCCGGAGCGGGGCTACGGCGGCCGGGACGTGCGCGTGGACGACGACGCGCTGGAGCATATCGTGCGCGTGGCGAACGGCGACGCCCGCAGCGCACTGAACGCGCTGGAGCTGGCGGTGCTCACCACGCCCATGGAGGCGGACGGCGCCACCCATGTGACGCTTGCCGTGGCCGAGGAATCGATCCAGAGCCGCGTGACGCAGATGGATGAATCGCTGTTCTACGATATGCTCAGCGCCTTCTGCAAGTCGCTGCGAGGCTCGGACAGTGACGCCGCGCTGGCCTGGTTCGCGCGCATGAACCGGGCGGGCGTCGATCCCAGGATCATCGTGCGGCGGATCATCGCCCACGCCAGCGAGGATGTGGGCATGGCCAATCCCATGGCGATGCTGCAGGCCGTGGCGGCGATGCAGGCGCTGGAGCACATCGGCATGCCGGAGGCCAAGCTGCCCATCGCCCAGGCGATCATCGCCGTGTGCGAAAGCCCCAAGTCCAATTCCGTGTGCGCCGCCATCGAGGCCGCCATGGCCGACGCGGAGGAGAGCGCCTTCGAGGGCGTGCCGGTGCACCTGCGGGACACCCACTACAAGGGCGCGTCGCGGCTGGGCCACGGGGAAGGGTATCTGTACCCCCACGATTTTCCGGGCCACTACGTCCGGCAGGCATACGCGCCGCCAGGGGCGAAGGGCATGCCCTACTATGTGCCCTCGCAGCAGGGCTTCGAGCGGGAGCTGCGGCAGCTTCGCTCCGAAAGGGGCGTCGTGGATCCGCCGGAGGATATGAATTAACAAATTGTATCCCATTCCGCCCGGGTTTTCTAACACGCCGCGGTGGATGATTGAAACGCGAAGCGATGGAGCGATAATATAGATGCCGGAGACGAAGCATACGAAGAAGGCCCCGCCGGCCGAACCGCAGGCGAAGCGAAGCGCGGGACATAAGCCGCCGCTGAAGGAAAAAACGGCGAAGCCGGACGTCGAAAAGACCCGGGCCGCGAAGACGGACGCCGGGAAGACCCGGACCGCGAAGCCGGAGGGCGACAGGACCGGTACCGACAGGCCAAGGAGCGCAAAGAGGAAGGCCGCCGGAGCCGCGGGCAGGTATGTGGCCAGACCCGGGCGCGACGGCGACACGGGCGATCTGTTCCTGGAGAAGAAGCGCGCGCCCAAGCGCGGGAAGAAGCGCGGCAAGCCGGACAAGCGCCTGAACGGCCTGTTCGGCGCGCTGAACGCGTGCCTGTTGATCGGCATCGCGGTGCTGGTGGCCGTGGGCGTGCGCCAGCAGACGGCGTATGGGGAATTTTTGGAGATGCGCGAGGCTGTGGACCGCCAGACCTTTTACGACGGTACCACAGTGGAGGGCGTGGACGTATCCAAAATGACGCTCGCCAACGCGCTGGACTACTGGCGGGAGCGCGTGGAACCCCGCTACGCGAACCGCGCTGTCACGCTGGACGACGGCACCACGGTGACCGCCGGGCAGCTGGGCTACACCAGCGACTATGAGGCGGTGCTGAACGCCGCCTGGAGCGCCGGCCGCAGCGGCACGCTGGAGCGGCGCTACCAGATGGTTTCCTATCGCAGCGAAAACCCGGTGTCCTATGCCGTGACCCGCAGCGATTACAGCGCCGACACCCTCAGGGAGTATACCCGGACCGTGGCTGCCCAGGTGAACCGGCCCGCGGTGGACGCGGCCATCGACAGCTTCGACAACGATACCTACGCCTTCGTGTTCAAGGAATCCCAGCCCGGCGTCAGCCTGGATACCGACGCGCTGGCCCGGGACATCGGCGCGGCGATCAAGGCGGGCGGCGGCAGCGTGTCGATGCAGCTGACCGAGGTGCAGCCCGCCGTCACCACCGAGCAGGTGGAGAGCCAGTACGGCCTGATCAACTATGCCATCACCAACGCGTCGTCCTCCAGCAAGGCGCGGCTGAACAACATCAAGCTGGCCCTGTCCATACTGAACGGCTACCGGGTCGCCCCGGGCGAGACCTTCTCGTTCAACGAGGCCGTGGGCGAGCGCACCTCGGCGCGGGGCTTCAAGAAGGCCACCGCCTATTCCGGCGG
>CACYWI010000239.1 GCA_902778045.1 uncultured Eubacteriales bacterium | reverse complement strand
TTGGCGTACAGCTCCAGCACCGCGTCGGTGGCCAGGAAGGCCTCCGGCAGGGACAGGCGGCGGTTGGCGGAATCGTCCAGCGTGCGCTCGAACCACTGGGTGGCGGCGGTCATGCTGGCGTCCTGATACAAAGCCATCACGTGCCGGGACAGCGCGCAGATGCGCTCAGAACGCATCGGGTTGCGCTTGTAGGCCATGGCCGAGGAGCCGATCTGGCTCTTCTCAAAGGGCTCCTCCACCTCGCGGAAGGACTGCAGCAGCCGCAGGTCCTGGGCGAACTTGTAGGCGCTCTGGGCGATGCCTGAAAGCGCCCCCAGCACCCGGGAATCCAGCTTGCGGGGATAGGTCTGGCCGGAGACGTCGAACACGGCGGTCATGCCCATCTTCTCGGCGATGCGCCTTTCCAGCTCGTCCACCTTCGCGCCGTCGCCCTCGAACAGCTCCATGAAGCTGACCTGGGTGCCCGTCGCGCCGCGATTGCCCAGCAGCTTCAGCGAGGACAGGGCGAAGCTCCTCCAGGTCCATCGTCAAATCCTGCATCCACAGGGTGGCGCGCTTTCCGACGGTGGTCAGCTGGGCGGGCTGCAGGTGGGTGTAGCCCAGGCAGGGAAGGCCCCTGTACTCCCAGGCGAACGCACGCAGGCGGCGCAGCACCTCCACCAGCTTCTGGCGGATCAGGGTGAGCGCGTCCCGCAGCATCAGTATGTCCGCGTTGTCGGTGACGTAGCAGCTCGTCGCGCCCAGGTGGATGATGCCCCTCGCGTTCGGGCACACGTCGCCGTAGGCGTGCACGTGGGCCATCACGTCGTGGCGCACACGGGCCTCGTGCCGGGCGGCGTTCTCATAGTCGATGTCGTGGCAGGCCCAGCTCCATCTCGCTCTCGGCCAGCGCGATCCACAGCCTGCGCCAGGTGGTGAACTTGCGGTCAGGGGAGAAGATGTACTGCATCTCCTTGCTCGCGTAGCGGCTGTTCAGGGGGGACTCGTAGGTGTTCTTGTTCATAATGGCCTCCTGGGATTTGGCTTTGTGGAACATGAAAATGGTATCAGCGGTTTACAGCGCTTTGGACAGCAGCCACCAGGCCTCTTTCTCATACTCCGGCTGATCGTTTTTGTCCATGCCACAGGGATCGTAGTGGCAGTCCTTCACCTTTTCGGTGAATCCGAAGCGTCGATAGAGCCTTATATTCTGCGGCTTGTCGACGCCGACGCCGATGGTCGCGGTGCGGAATCCCAGCTCTTTCAATTCCGCAAGCGCTGCATGCATCAACCTGCTGCCAAGTCCCTGCCCGCGGTAGCCTTCCTGCACCCGAAACGCGCACAGATAGGCGGTGCTTACTCCGTCGGCAAAATCCTTGTCGTCCAGGTTCAGGAAAACATACAGTTCTCCAATCAATTCTCCGCCTTCGTCTACCGTCCAGAAGACGGCGTTTCCGGAAGCGATATTGCGGTAGTAGAACCTCGCGTTGGGTGAAGCGGTTTCGACGTCTGAAAAGCCCCAGAGCCGCAGCATTTCCTCAGCGGTCGCTTTGCGTATCAACATGGTTGTTCTTCCAAACGGATCACCGTATGATCAGCGCCTCGCGCTCCGCGCCGACGGAGACGTACTGGATCGGGCAGCCGACCTTCTTCTCGATGAACAGCACGTAGTCCTTCGCCGCCTTGGGCAGCTCGTCCCAGGTGCGGCACTTGCTGATGTCGCAGTTCCAGCCGGGCAGGGCCTCGTACACCGGCTCGCAGTCGTACAGGTCGGGGGTGTAGGGGAAGCGGTCGATGGTCTCGCCGTTCAGCCTGTAGGCCACGCAGACCGGGATCTCCTTCAGGTAGGACAGTACGTCCATCTTGGTCAGCGCCAGCGCCGTCGCGCCCTGCAGCTTCGTGCCGTAGCGGGTGGCCCTGCCTGTGGCCGCGCCGTATTCCGCGCCGGCCTCCCGCAGGTCGTGAGCGTCCTGGCCGTCCAGCTCGCCCACGAAGGGGCCCTCGCCCACGCAGGTGGAGTAGGCCTTGGTGACGCCCACCACCTCGTCCACCTTCAGCGAAGGCATGCCGCAGCCCACGGGGGCCTCCGCCGCCAGGGGGGAGGAGGAGCTCGTGAAGGGATAGATGCCGTACTGGATGTCCCGCAGCGCGCCCAGCTGGGCCTCGAACATCACGCTCTTGCCCGCCTTCACCGCGTCGTCCAGCAGCTCGGCGGCGTCACACAGGAAGGGGATCAGCCGGTCGCCCCAGGTGTGGATCCACTCCAGGGTCTCGTCATAGTCGATGGGCTCCTGGCCGTAGCCCTGCACGATGGTGTCGTTCTTCCAGTCCACCAGCCGCTTCAGGTGCCGCTCCAGCGTGGCGGGATGCTTGAGATCGCCCATCTGGATGGCCTTTTTCATGTACTTGTCGCCGTAGATGGGGCTGATGCCGCGCAGCGTGGAGCCGAAGTGGTCCTTGCCCAGCCGCTGCTCCTCCCACTTGTCCTGGGCGGGATGGATGGGCAGCACCATCATGGCGCGGTTGGAGATCTTGAGGTTTTCCGGGCCGATCTTCACGCCCTTTTCCCGCAGGCGGGCGATCTCGCCGTTCAGGTGCTTGAGGTCGATGACCGTGCCCGCGCCCAGCAGGTTCAGCGTCTCCGGACGGAACACGCCGGAGGGTAGCAGGTTCAGCGCGAACTTGCCGTAGTCGTTGATGACCGTGTGCCCGGCGTTGTTGCCGCCCTGATAGCGCACGACCACTTCGTATTGCTCGGCAAGGTAGTCCACCATGCGGCCCTTGCCCTCATCGCCCCAGTTGATGCCAACGATTGCACAGTTTGCCATAGTTTTCCGTCCTTTGCGAAGTATTTTCGGAAATCCGGCGCGGGGCCGGAAGGGATCGCAATTTACACAACCATTTTATTATAGCATTTCTTTTTGGGTTTTGCTATCCTTCGGGGCCGGTTTTGGAAGAATATTTCATATATTTTACCTGTCAAGGCCGTCGCTGTGCTATAATGCCAGTAACCCGGAAACCGCCCAAAGGAGCGTCCGATCATGAACGTATACGATTTTGATAACACCATCCTCCGCGGGGACAGCACCGCCCGTTTTTTTGCCTGGTGCTTTCTGCGCACGCCGCGCCTGTGGCTGCGCATTCCGTCGCAGGCGTTCAACGCCCTGCTCTTCGCGCTCCGCCTGCGCCCGAAGCAGGCGTTCAAGGAGCGCATGCTCTCCTTCGTGACCGCGTTGGACGACGTGGACGCCGCCGTCGAGCGCTTCTGGGATGAAAACCAGGCGCGCGTCAAGCCCTGGTACCGGGAGGCGCAGCGGCCGGACGACGTGGTGATCTCCGCCTCGCCGGAATTCCTGATCGCCCCGATCTGCCGGCGCCTCGGCATCCGCACGGCCATGGGCTCGCCCGTGGACCCGAAGACGGGCCGCTTCCACGGGAAGAACTGCCACGGCGAGGAGAAGGTCCGCCGCTTTTATGCGCGCTTCCCCGGGGGGAAGATCGACACGTTTTATTCGGACTCCCATTCGGACGACCCGCTCGCCCGGCTGGCGCAAAAGAGCGTGCTGGTCAAGGGGGAGAGGCTGCTCGACTGGGAGACGAAAAGGTGAGCCAGGGCTCGCGCCAAAACTGCTCCAAAACCCGCTTTTCATTTTAACAAAATTGGCGTATATTGCATAGAACGAACAAAATGCATGACGGCTATGCACTTGAAGTGCCGGGAGACCGGATTGCCACGTCGGCCCTGTCGGGCCTCCTCGCAATGACAGCTCCGTCCTGGATGTCATTCCCAGCGGAGCGAGGGATCCGTTCCTGCTTGTCCGCCATTTGATCTGCGGATCGCATGAAACGTCAGACCGTTGTGTGCGGGAGCGGACGCGCAGCTTCAGGAGCAGCTCATTCGGCGGAAACGCCCCGCCGTCCCCGGACTTCCTTAAGCTCAAAGCTTAAAGCTTTGCCCAACGTCTGCTTCGCCCACGACCCATTATTCACCGGAGGCTCGCTTGGAAAACGGATGGCTTTTCGCACTGCTGGGCGCCGCGGCCGGGCTCGGCCTGGGGCTGGTCCAGCACCGGCTTTTGCGGCGGATGCTCCCGGAGGACGGCCGCCTGCGCAGCGCCTGGCTGCTGCCGGTGAAGTTCGCGCTCTGGGCGGCGGCGATCGTGGGCGGGCTGTGGGTAAGCCCGGGCTTCATGCTGGCGCTGGTGGGGACCGCCACGCTTTATTACATCGGCTGCGCCGTTCGGATATTTCTGCGCGCCCGTCGGGAGGGATGAAACTATGTTGGAGATCAGCATCACGCCGCACAGCTTTTACCTGTTCGGCATCAACATCGGTCTTTCGGTGGTGATGGCCTGGGCGGTGCTGGCGGTGGTGATCGTCGCGCTGCTGCTGCTGAGCCGCCGCATCAAGCGCTTTGAGGAGACGCCGCACGGCCTGCAGACGCTGCTGGAGATGGCCGTGGAGGGCGTCCACAACTTCGCCGCTGAGAAGGTCGGCCACTGCGCGGACTTCGTCGCCCCGATGACCATGACGATGATGCTCTACGTGTTCTTCACGACCTTTGTAGAGATCTTCGGCCTGCCGCCGGCGACGGAGGACATCAACTGCACGTTCGCGCTGGGCCTGTTCTCGTTCCTCTGCGTGAACGTGACGGGCTTCCGCTTCAAGGGCGTGAGGGGCCGCATCCACACGCTGGCCCAGCCGAACCCGGTCGCCCTGCCGATCCGCGTGCTTACGGACATGATCGCGCCCTGCTCCATGGGCATCCGCCTGTTCGCCAACGTGCTGGTGGGCGGCGTGGTCATGCAGCTGGTGTATCAGGTGGTGCCGCTGGTGCTGCCCGCGGCGATCTCCGCCTACTTCAACGTGCTGCACGTGATGATCCAGACCTTCGTGTTCAGCCTGCTCTCGCTCATCTATACCGGCGAGGCAGTCGAATAGACAAGACTGAAAAAAACATAACCACAACAAGGAGGAACTCCCATGTCCGCTATCGCTTTCATCGCCATCGGCGCCGCCGTCGCCGCGCTCTGCTGCGCGGGCGCCGCGCTCAGCATGTCCAACGCCACCGCCAAGTCCGTGGACGCCATCGCCCGCCAGCCCGAGGCCGGCGGCCGCATCAACTCCGCTTTGATGTTCGGCCTCATCATGATGGAGACCTGCGCCGTGTACGCGCTGCTGGTCGCCATCCTGATCATCTTCATCCTGGGCGGCAAAATCTGATAAATCACCGGGAGGAAAACCATGGAAGGACTGTTTAATCCCGTAT
>CACYWI010000238.1 GCA_902778045.1 uncultured Eubacteriales bacterium | reverse complement strand
GATCATCGACGACTAATCGCCACCTTCAAACGTCCGCTGCAAACGCAGCGGGCGTTTTTTGTTGAATTTTCCCATGATCAGCGAACCGGCGAGCGGTTGCGCGGTCCGGCGGAAGCCGAAGGACTTTCGCCGGAAATCATTGCGCAAATCGGCCGGGTATGCTATGATAGAGGCAGTACGATACGGGGGGATTGCACATGGACAAGAGCAACTGGGATGCCACCTTCGCCGCGCGCTATGCCCGGCACGAGGACGAGCTGAAATGGCTGTACTGCGAGCTGTACAACGGCGACATGCAGGCCTATACCTACTTTGTGGGCATGCTGAACCGGGCATATCAGGCCCGGCCGGAGGCGTTGCGCCGGTTGGATGAATCCCGCGAGGCCAATCCGGATTGGTACCGCGGCCACGACATGACCGGCATGCTGATGTACGTGAAGCCCTTCGCCGGCACGCTGAACGGCGTGCGCGCGAAGCTGGATTACATACAGGACTGCGGGGTAAACTACCTGCACCTGATGCCGCTGCTGGAGAGCCCGGAGGGCCGCAGCGACGGCGGCTATGCCGTGTCCGACTTCCGGAAGGTCCAGCCGGAGCTGGGCACCATGCAGGACCTTGCCGCGCTGGCGAACGACTGCCACGACCGGGGTATCGCGGTGTGCCTGGACTTCGTGATGAACCACACCAGCGAGGATCACGAGTGGGCCGTGAAGGCGCGGGCGGGCGACGTGACCTGCCAGAACCGCTACTTCTTCTATGACGACTGGACCGTGCCCAACGAATACGAAAAGACCGTGCCCCAGGTGTTCCCCACCACCGCTCCCGGCAACTTCAGCTGGTGCGAGGCGCTTCACAAGGTGGTCATGACCACCTTCTGGCCCTACCAGTGGGACCTGAATTACGCCAACCCCATGGTGTTCAACGACATGACCGACAACATGCTGTACCTGTGCAACCAGGGCATCGACGTGATCCGGCTGGACGCCACGCCCTACATCTGGAAGACGTTGGGCACCACCTGCCGCAACCTGCCCCAGGTGCACACGCTGGTGCGCATGATGCACATGGCCTGCGAGATCGTGTGCCCCGGCACGCTGCTGCTGGGCGAGGTGGTCATGGCCCCGGACAAGGTGGTGCCCTACTTCGGCACCGTCAAAAAGCCGGAGTGCCACATGCTGTACAACGTGACCACCATGGCGTCCATCTGGCACACCGTGGCCACCCGAGACGTGCGCCTGCTGCGCCACCAGCTGGAGCAGGTGTTCGCGCTGCCGGGCCAGTACACGTTTCTCAACTACCTGCGCTGCCACGATGACATCGGCTGGGGCCTGGACTACGACTTCCTGGGCCGGTTCGGGCAGGGCGAGGTGCCCCACAAGAAGTACCTGAACGACTACCTGACCGGCAAGTGGCCGGGCAGCCCCGCCCGGGGCGAGCTGTACAACGACGATCCCCGCCTGGGGGACGCCCGGCTGTGCGGCACCACCGCTTCGCTGTGCGGCGTGCAGACCGCGCTGGAGCAGGGCGACCCGGCGGCGCTGGATCGGGCCCTGACGCTGGATGTGGCGCTGCACGCGCTGATGTTCACCCTCAGCGGCGTGCCGGTGCTGTACAGCGGCGATGAGATCGGCCAGCTGAACGACGACAGCTATCACGCCGACCCGCTGAAGGCCGAGGACAGCCGCTACCTGCACCGGGGCGACATGGACTGGGCCGCCGCCGAAAGGCGCGGCGACCCGAACAGCCCCCAGGGCCGTCTGTTCAGCGCCATCAAGCGGCTGGAGGCGCTGCGGGCGGAGCATAAGGCCTTCGATGCCTCGGCGAAGGTGCGCCTGCTGCCCTCGGACAGCGACAGCGTGCTGGCCATCGAGCGCTGCTTCGGCGGCGAGCGCCTGGTGGCGGTGTTCAACTTTGCTGATATGGCCGAGCCCGCGCTGTCCGGCGAGGACGGCAGCTATGCCGACCTGTGGACCGGCAGGCAGGTGAACGCCGAAGGGCTGAGCGTGCCCGCGGGCGGGTTCATGTGGCTCTGCGAGCGTTGAGCGTGGAGGGAGACAGCCTGAGCGACACACTCTGTCATTGCGAGGAGGCCCGACGGGCCGACGCGGCAATCTGGTTTTCCCCGGAGGTGGACCCATGAAGCGATTTATGATGATTCTTTTGTCGTTGGCACTGCTGGCGCTGTCCGGGTGCGCGGGCAGGGCGTCGGGGGAGGCGCTGGACGTGCTGACGCCCGGGGACGCCGCGGCGCTGGTGAAGGGCGACGGCGAGGCCGTGTGGCTGTTCGTCACCAACGTGGGAAAGGGCGACGCGCTCGTGCTGCGCTTGGGCGACTGGATCGGACTCATCGATACCGGCAAGACCTGGGCCCGGGGCCGTGTGGACGCGGCCCTCGGGGTGATGGGGTCGAATGCCGCGTCGGCGCTGAACGCCCTGTTCCTCACCCACACCGACGACGATCATACCGGCGGGCTCAAATGGATGGCGGAAGAGAGCAGCTGGCTGCCCGCCCGGAGCGTGGACGCGGTGTACGCATCGGCCATGTACACCGGCAAGGAAAAGAAGCACCCTGCCGTGAAGACCTATGGGAATGTCCAATGGCTGCGGCGGGGCGACGCGGTCCCCCTGGGCGGCGCCACGCTGAAGGTGCTGGCCCCGGTCTCGCTGCACGAGGACGAGGATGACAACTCCCTGGTGATGCTGCTGGAGAGCGACCAGGGGAAGATTCTTCTCACCGGCGATATGGAGGCATACGAGGAGGCGGAGCTGCTGGCCCAGGGCGACGACCTGAAATGTGATGTGTTGAAGGTGCCCAACCACGGCGACGACGACGCCACCGGCCCCGCACTGGCCAACGCCTGCGCCGCGCCGCTGGCGCTGATCTCCACCGACAGCCAGGAAAAGCCCGGCACCCCGGACCCCGGCGTGGTCAGCCGCCTGCAGGCCGCGGGCGGGCGCGTGCTGGTGACCCAGGACAGCGAGCTGGGCATACTGGTGCGGCTGAAGGGCGGCGAGGCCACCGCCTGGAGCGTGGACTTCTGGGAGACGAACCCCGCGAAGGACCTCTACATCGCCTCCCTTGACGCGGAGGACGATCGGATCATCCTGGGCAACCGCTCCGAAAAGCCCGTCGGTCTCGGCCTGTGCTACCTGTATTCCGAGAAGGGCGACGAGCTGTTCGTGTTGCCCGACGGCGCGAGCATCGACCCCGGCCAGACCATCACCGTGGGCACCAACTCCACCAAGGGCAGCTATGACGTCCTCTGGCCCGACAAGAAGGTCATCAACAAGAAAAAGACCGACGCGATCTGCCTGTATGACAGCGTCGGCCGGTTGATCGATCGGGTGGAGAATGGGAAGTAGAGCAGGGAATGGGGATTAGGGATTAGGGA
>CACYWI010000237.1 GCA_902778045.1 uncultured Eubacteriales bacterium | reverse complement strand
CCCCAGGAGACGGACAAGCTGTTCGCCGTGCTGCGCAACATGCGCGACGACGGCAAGGCCATCGTGATCATCACCCACAAGATGCACGAGGTGGAGAGCCTTTCCGACCGCGTGGCCGTGCTGCGCGACGGGCGCTACATCGGCGACATGCGCACCGCCGATTCCAACGCCCAGGAGATGACCAACATGATGGTGGGCCATCCCGTGACGCTGAACATCGACCGGCCCGACCCGGTGAACGCCCGGCCGCGCCTGGAGGTCAAAGACCTGACCGTGCGCAACGAGGAGGGCATCCTCAAGCTGGACGGCGTGTCCTTCACCGCCAATTCCGGCGAGATCCTGGGCATCGCGGGCATCTCCGGAAGCGGCCAGAAGGAGCTTCTGGAGGCCATCGCGGGCCTGCAGCCCACCGAAAAGGGCAGCGTGTGCTACATCGAGGACAACGGCCAGCGCGAGGAGCTGCTGGGCAAGGACCCGCTGAAGATCCAGGAGATGGGCGTGGTGCTGTCCTTCGTGCCGGAGGACCGGCTGGGCATGGGCCTTGTGGGCAACATGGACCTGACCGACAACATGATGCTGCGCTCGTTCCGCAGGGGCCACAGCCTGTTCACCGACCGCGTCACCCCCCACCATGTGGCGGAGGACGTGGTGCGCGACCTGTCCGTCTCCACGCCCAGCCTGGCCACGCCGGTGCGCCGGCTGTCCGGCGGCAACGTGCAGAAGGTGCTGGTGGGCCGGGAGATCACCCAGGCCCCCTCGGTGCTGCTGACGGCCTACGCGGTGCGCGGGCTGGACATCAATTCCAGCTATACGATCTACGATCTGATCAACCGGCAGAAGGCCGACGGCGTGGCCGTGATCTACGTGGGCGAGGACCTGGACGTGCTGGTGGAGCTGGCCGACCGCATACTGGTGCTGTGCGGCGGCAAGGTCAGTGGCATCGTGGAGGGCCGCCACACCGACAAGCGGCAGATCGGCCTGATGATGACCCGGATCGGAGGTGGCCAGCATGAATAAGACCCGAGAGCCGCTTTTCCACATCACCAAGCGGGGCGCGCTGCCCTGGTACGCCGCCTGGGGCATCCGCGGCGGCGCGGTGGTGCTGGCGCTGGTGATGTGCGCGCTGATCACCGTGCTGGTGACCGGCGAGAACCCGATCAGCGTATTCGTGACGATCATCAACGGCTCCTTCGGCAGCCCCCGGCGCGTCTGGGTGCTGCTGCAGAACCTGGCCATACTGCTCAGCGTATCGCTGGCGGTGACCCCCGCATTCCGGATGCGGTTCTGGAACGTGGGCGGCGAGGGCCAGATGCTGGCCGGCGGCCTGGCCACCGCGGCCTGCATGATCTGCCTGCGCGACGCGCTGCCCAACTGGGCGGTGATCGCATGCATGGTGGCCGCCAGCATCGTCGCCGGGGCCATCTGGGGCGGCATCCCCGCGATATTCAAGGCCAAGTGGAACACCAACGAGACACTGTTCACGCTGATGATGAACTACATCGCCACCCAGCTGGTCGCCTTCTTCATCGTGGTGTGGGAGGTGCCCAAGGGCGCGGGCCAGATCGGCATCATCAACCAGTCCTCCGGCATCGGGTGGCTGCCGATGATCGGCACCTACAAGTACCTGCTGAACGTGATCATCGTGGCGGTGATCTGCGCGGTGATGTACGTGTACCTGAACTATTCCAAGCACGGCTACGAGATCTCCGTGGTGGGCGAGAGCGAGCGCACCGCCCGCTACGTGGGCATCAAGGTGGACCGGGTGATCGTGCGCACGATGCTGCTGTCCGGCGGGCTGTGCGGCCTGACGGGCATGCTGCTGGTGGGCGGCACCGACCACACGCTGACCACCACCATCACCGGCGGCCGCGGCTTCACGGCGGTCATGGTGTCGTGGCTGGCCAAGTTCAACCCGATCTGGATGATACTGACATCGTTCCTGCTGGTGTTCTTGCAGCGCGGCGCGGGCGAGATCTCCACGTCCTTCGGGCTGGACCAGTCCTTCTCGGACATACTGACCGGCGTGATACTGTTCTTCATCATCGGAAGCGAGTTCTTCATCAACTACAGGCTCAACTTCCGCCACGCAAAGGAGGGCTGAAACGATGTTTGATTTCATATCCTTCATCCCCCGGGCCGTGATGCAGGGCATACCGCTGCTGCTGGGCAGCACCGGCGAGACGCTGACGGAGAAATCCGGCAACCTGAACCTGGGCATCCCCGGCATCATGTACGTGGGCGCGATCAGCGGCACCATCGGCGCGTTCCTGTATGAATCGTCGCTGCCCTCGCCGGAGGCGCTGGTGCCCTTCTGGGCGGTGATGATCCCGCTGCTCTCCTGCCTGCTGGGCTCCTTCCTGATGGGCCTTCTGTACTGCTTCCTCACCGTCACGCTGCGGGCGAACCAGAACGTCACCGGCCTGGCGCTGACCACCTTCGGCGTGGGCTTCGGCAACTTCTTCGGCGGCTCGCTGATCAAGCTGGCCGGCAGCGACATGCCCTACCTGGCCCTCTCCGCCACCAGCCTGTGCTACCGCAAGACGCTGCCCTGGGCCGAGAGCACCGGCTGGTTCGGCAAGGTGTTTTTGAGCTACGGCTTCCTGGCCTACCTGGCCGTGGTGATCGCGCTGGTGGCCGGCTATGTGCTGCGGCACACCCGGCTGGGCCTGCACCTGCGGGCCGTGGGCGAAAGCCCCGCCACCGCCGACGCCGCGGGCGTGAACGTGAACCGCTACAAGTACGGCGCCACCTGCATCGGCAGCATGGTGGCCGGTCTGGGCGGGCTGTATTACGTGATGGACTACTCCAGCGGCATCTGGTCCAACAACGCCTTCGGCGACCGCGGCTGGCTTGCCATCGCGCTGGTGATCTTCACCATCTGGCGGCCCAATGTGGGCGTGATCGCCTCCGTGCTGTTCGGCGGGCTGTACATACTGCACATGTACATCCCCTCCGGCATGAACCTGGCCATCAAGGAGATCTATAAGATGCTGCCCTACGTGGTGACCATCATCGTGCTGATCATCACCAGCATGCGCAACAAGCGCGAGAACCAGCCCCCCGCCAGCCTGGGCCTGCCCTACTTCCGGGAGGAACGGTAGAAGATATGAAACGGGGGCTGTCTCAAACAGCCTCAGCAAAACACCTGACAGGGCGAAAGCCTCATCAGGTGTTTTTTCATGGGATATAATGATCCTGGTTGAGCAGCGCGAAATCACGCTCATTGTCAAATAAATCCATCGACAGCGTCCTCCAGGGCAAAATATGCTTTAGCCCGCTTCACCTTCTTTTTGATACCGGCGTTATCATAAGGCGCCCTTCGGACAGTTCCTTACGCACTCCATGCATAAGATACATTCCGTTCCGTTTTCACGTTTCCTTGAATTATCCGTCACATCCACATTCATCGGACAAACACGTTTGCATTTC
>CACYWI010000236.1 GCA_902778045.1 uncultured Eubacteriales bacterium | reverse complement strand
CGTTGCCGCCGCGCTGTGGCACGCCGCGGCCTCCGGTGCGCTGGCCCAGGGCGTGCGCGTGCTGGACGCGGGTCTGTGCGCGCTGCCCCAGCTGCGCCATGGGCAGCTGGCATTGCGCTGCGACAGCGCGGCGCTCGTCGAGGACAGCCGCCTCATTCCCCTGAACGCTCTCGGCGCCCGGCTGCTGACGCGCCAGCAGCGCGCCGTCGCCGGCCAAATCGCCCGGCAGGACTTCGCCACACCCTTTGCCGGCCAGACCCCGGCCCTCGAACGCGCCGACACCCTGCGCGCCGCATATATCGCGGATGCGGCCGCGGCGTTCAATGCTGATCCGGAGAAAGCGCCGCCCGTCGCGCTGTGCGCCGAGGAAGGCGCGCTCGCGGCGCTGGCGGAGGATACGCTGTGTCGGGCGGGTCTGTACGTCCGCCGCGCGCAGGGCCCCGGAGAGGCGGATATCGGCCCCGGCGAGGTGGGCGTCATACTGGATGGAACAGGCGAGCGCTGCGCGCTGTGCGACGAGCGCGGCGCGCTGTCGGAGGGCGAGCAGCAGCTGCTGATGGCCTGGACACTGCTGTCCCGGGGCGAGAATACCCTGCTGCTGCCGGTGCAGGCCACCCGGGCCGTACAGGACCTCGCCGCGCGCTACGGCGCGGGGGTGGAGTACGTGGCCGGCGAAAGCGCCCTGTGGGCCAACGCCCTGGCGGAGCGCTTTCCCGGCCAGTTCGCGCTGCAATTCGACGGCCTTCGCGCCGCGCTGGCAATGCTCGGCGCGCTGGCGGAGGCGCGGCTGTCGCTGTCCGACTGGCGGCGGGACATGCCCGTGATCTCCCGGCACAGCCGAAGCGTCGCCGTCTCCCCCGCCCTGACCGGCCGGATCCTGCGCGCCATGGCCAGCCGGGAACAGCATGTGGAGCTGGGCGGCGGCATGCGCTTTTCCCGGGAGCACGGCTGGGCCTGGATCTGTCCCGATGAGGGCCGGCCCGCGTTCCGCATCGTAGCGGAGGCTGCCAGCGAAGAATACGCGCGGGAGCTGTGCAACTTTTGTGAGAGCGAGCTGCGGCGGCTGGCCGGCACGCAATAGCCGACCCGATGTACATTACTTTGGTATAAAAGCGATGTACTGTTATAGATTTTTTCTATAATATAGTGTGCTTCATGTCACCCTCTTGTCGATAGTTGTTGATATAGCACCATTTTGCCTCAGAGTTTGCTGTGTTTTTTCCCATCCCATCACCGTGGTAACACGACCGCTTGCATAAAAGCACAATTCATGTTACAATTATACAGGAAGCTGCTATGATCAAACAGGAGGCGTTCACCGTGAAGATCTCCACAAAGGGGCGCTACGCGCTGCGCATGATGGTTGACATTGCCGAGCACCAGAAGGATGGGTATGTTACTTTAAAGGACGTTGCTCTGCGTCAGGATATTTCCAAGAAGTATTTGGAACAGATTGCGTTACACCTCAGCCAGGCCGGCATGCTGCGCGCGGTGCGCGGCTACCAGGGCGGCTATATGCTGACCAAGCCCGCCAGCGAATATTCCGTATACGCGATACTGCAGGTGGTCGAGGGCTCCATGGCCCCCGTGACTTGTCTGGAGCAGCAGCCCATCAACTGCCCGAGGTGCGACAGCTGCAAGACGCTGGATGTATGGCAGGGCCTGCAGCAGTTGATCACCGACTATCTGGGCGGCATCACACTGGATGATGTCATCGAGCGCAGGGTGCGGATGCCCAAGGCATAAGCCAAACCGCACCGCTCAAAACAGCACGACCCGTCGGCCGTGCTGTTTTGTGATAGGAAAAATACAGAGAGGAAGACCCCATGCTGAACATACTCGGAATACTGTACCTTTGCGGCGGCATCGCCTGTGTCGTATTTTACTTTATCATCAGCCTCTATTCCCGCTTTGGGCTGAGCATCGGCTGGATCTGGCCCGTGGCCGGCGCGGCGCTGCTGGCTGCGGCGCTGCTGACGCGTATCCAGCTGCCCCAATGGCTGCGCTATGCCTGGCGCGCGCTGTTGGTCGCCGGGCTCGTGCTGCTGGCTTCACTGGAGTGCCTGGTGATCAGCGGCATGCACGCAACCGCCCCCGCGGGCATGGATTACCTGGTGGTACTGGGCGCCAGCGTATACCAGGACGGCCCCAGCCCGGGGCTCACGCGGCGCATCAACGCCGTGATGGACTGCCTGGACCGACACCCGGACGCCATCATCATCGCCTCCGGCGGCCAGGGCAAGGACGAGCCAATCAGCGAGGCCCAGTGCATCCGGGACGAGCTGGTCAAGCGGGGCGTGGATCCGGCGCGCATCGTAATGGAGGACAAATCCACCGACACGCGGGAAAACATCGCCTTCTCCAAGGCCCTGATCGGCCGTGACGACGCCGCCGTGGGGATCGTGACCAACAACTACCACATCTGGCGCGCGCTGCGCCTGGCCCGCCGCGCGGGGCTGACAAACGCCCACGGCATCGCGTCGGAATACACCGGCCCGACGCTGATCCACTTCATGGTGCGCGAAGCCGTTTCCATCACGGTTTCGTTCCTGCGGGGCTACATCTGATTGAACAAAAAGCGCCGCCGCGCAATCGCGGTGGCGCTTTTGTTCGCCGTATGACAATCAGCCGATGATGAAGGGCTTCAGCTCTTCCATCAGGTCGTCGCAATGATCGGCATACACCTCCAGGGTAATCGGCTTGGACAGGTCCAGGCTGAAGATGCCCAGGATAGACTTGCCATCCACCACGTGGCGGCCCACGCGCAGATCGATATCATAGGGATAACGATTGGCAATGTTGACGAAGGTCTTGACGTTCTCCGCAAGGCTGAGCTTGATATTAACGGCTTTCATGAATACCGACTCCTCACTTATGGGATGTTCCCGGGCGATAACCCGATCTGAATATAGCATAGCGCGTTATTATGAAAGTTGCAAGCAGAATGTGCACATTAACGAATATTTAAAAAATGAGCATAAGCTTTGATATACTATGCCGTAAAATGCGCGTTATTGCAGGATTCTCCCGGCAAAGCATGACAAGGTAAAACAAACTATTTAGGGTATAATTAGGGTCAGAAAAAGCGCCGCGGGATCTCTCCCGCGGCGGTGCATCGTTATTCGGTTTTGTCGGGCGGCTCATCTTTATCCCGCAGCGTCTCCAGGGCC
Organism: uncultured Eubacteriales bacterium; assembly: GCA_902778045.1. Classification (GTDB taxonomy): domain Bacteria; phylum Bacillota; class Clostridia; order Christensenellales; family Aristaeellaceae; genus UBA2862. The sequence continues at coordinate 278 of CACYWI010000236.1, read as the reverse complement.
TTCTTCAGCTTCTCCGGGAAGGGCAGACCCATCAGCGCGGCGTTTTCGAGGACGGACAGGCCCTCGTTTGCAATGTAATAGAACACCAGGCTGGTCTGGAACACCATGGTCTCGTTGCCGATGGCCTTGTCCAGCATCGTGGCCAGCAGCACCAGCAGCATGATGAAGCCCTTCTTGGTGATGCCGATGAAGCCCACCTTGGAGCTGAGGCCGCCGGCCTCGGTCTTGGGCGATTTGCCGCAGGCGGCGACGAGCACGCCGCTGATGTAGTCGATGGC
>CACYWI010000235.1 GCA_902778045.1 uncultured Eubacteriales bacterium | reverse complement strand
ATGCGCGAGACCCACGAGACCGGCGCGCCGGTGATGCGGCCCCTGTTCTTCGGCTTCCCGGAGGACGCCATGGCCTGGAGCGTGGAGGACGCCTACCTGTTCGGCCCCGACCTGCTGGTGGCGCCGGTGCTGGAAAAAGGCGCGCGCAGCCGCCGGGTCTACCTGCCCGCGGGCGCGGAATGGACCGATGCCTGGACCGGCGAGAGCCATGTCGGCGGGCATACGATCACCGTTGAAGCGCCGCTGGACAGGATACCGCTGTTTGAAAGAAACGGCAGAAAGCTGATCTGACGAAAGGAGACTTCCCATGAACCGACAGGAAGCCGCGATCAAGGCGCGGGAGATGCTCTCGCGCATGACCACCGAGGAAAAGGTGGCCCAGATGATACAGATCCCCTATGCCCAGGAGGGCCGGGAGGCCTCGCTGCGCTGGGCGAAGCTGGGCGTCGGCTCGTTTTTGCACGTGCTGGGCGACGACGCCAGGGAGATCCAGGCCGCGGCGGCGGAAAGCCGACTGGGCATCCCGGTGCTGTTCGGCATCGACGCCATCCACGGCCACGGGCTGAACGAGCATGCCACGATCTTCCCCTCCCAGCTGGCCGCGGCCTGCGGCTGGGAGCCTGAGATCCTCCGGGAGATGGGCGAGGTCACGGCCCGGGAGGTGGCCACCGACGGCCTGCACTGGACCTTCTCGCCGGTGCTGTGCCTGGGCCGGGACACCCGCTGGGGCCGCGTGGACGAGACCTTCGGCGAGGACCCGTACCTGGCCGGCGAGCTGGGCGCGGCCATCGTCGAGGGCTACCAGGGCAAGGACCTTGCCGACGGCGAGCACATACTGGCCTGCGCCAAGCACTTTCTGGGCTATGGCGAAGCCGTGGGCGCCCGGGACGCCTGCGATTCCGAGATCACCGCGCGCAAGATCCGCGAGGTGTTCCTGCCGCCCTTCCGCCGGGCGGTGGAGGCCGGCTGCGCCACGTTCATGACCGCCTACGGCTCGGCGGACGGCACGCCCTTCACCGCCCACCGCGGGGTGCTGAAGGACATGCTGCGCGGCGACCTGGGCTTTTCCGGCTTTGTGGTCACCGACTGGAACAACACCGACAGCCTGATGGCCAACCAGCACGTGGCCGCGGACATCGGCGAGGCCAGCGCCATGGCGGCCCACGCCGGCAACGACATGATCATGGCCACCCCGGCTTTCTATGAGGCCATGCTGCAAGCGCTGCGGGAGGGCCGTGCCGACATCGCCGACGTGGACGAGGCCGTCGTCCACATACTGACCATCAAGTACGAGATGGGCCTGTTCGACCGCGCCGAGAAGCTGGGCCGGCCCGGCTGCATCGGCTGCGAGGCGCACAGGCAGGCCGCGCTGCGGGCCGCCCGGGCGTCCGTCACGCTGCTGCGCAACGACGGCATGCTGCCCCTGTCCGATGGCGTGAAGCGGGTGGCGGTGATCGGCCCCAACGCCGACGACATCCGCGCCCAGTACGGCGACTGGACCTATTTCACCCATCCGCTGCCCATCCCCGGCCGCCCCGCCATACGGCCCTATGTGACCGTGAAGGAGGGCATCGAGGCCCTGTGCGCCGAAAAGGGCGTCGAATGCGAATATGTGAAGGGCTGCGGCGTGCTGCCGGAGGCGGACGACGATATCGACGCCGCGGTGCGCGCGGCGAAGACCGCCGACGCGGTGATCCTGGTGGTGGGGGACATGATCGACCAGTTCGGCGAGTACAAGGACCGGGCTAACCTGGAGCTTTCCGGCCGCCAGCCGGAGCTGTTTGCCCGCCTGAAGGAGACCGGTGTGCCGGTGTGCACGGTGCTGGTGGCCTCCAAGCCCCTGTGCCTGGGCGACGCCGCCGAAAGGGCGAACGCCGTGCTGTGCGCCTTCAACGGCGGCATGTACGGCGGACAGGCTGTGGCCGAGGCGCTGTTCGGCGCGCTGAACCCCTCGGGCCGCCTGCCCATCACGTTCCCGCGCCACTCCGGCCAGCTGCCGGTGTACTACAACCAGCTGCCTGGCTGGCACGGCGGCAAATACTGCGACCTGCCCGCCGAGCCGCTGTTTGCCTTCGGCGAGGGCATCGGGTACACCGGTTTCGAGATGAAGGGCTTTGCCTTCTCCCCGGAGGACATGACCCTGCGCCTTACCGTGGCGAACACCGGAGAGCGGGCGGGCACGCAGACCGTGCAGGTGTATTTCCGGGATATGGTGTCCAGCGTGATGACGCCGGTGAAGCGGCTGATCGCCTTCAGGCGCGTGGCGCTGGAGCCCGGCGAGGCGAAGGAAGTCGCCATACCGCTGCGGCGGGAGGACTTCGCCCTGGTCAACGCCGCGGGCGAGCGGGTGGTGGAGCCCGGCGCGTTCCAGCTGATGGTGGGCGCGAGCTCGAAGGACACGGACCTGACCGTGCTGCCGTTCGAGCTGACGTAGGGCCCTGCCCATCCGGGTTTATATGAATATGACCGCGGATCATTCGCTTGCGCCCGGGATGAGCGGCGCAACGGTGCCATACTGAGCGCGGCGAAGGCTCTTCCGCGTCGATCAAGGGTATCGCTTCCATGCGATACCCTGTTTTTATCGGATGATATTGACGCTCGCCGCTTCCTCTGATAGAATAGACAGGGTATCCATTATTTCATTCACAGGAGGAAGAATTATGAAGAGACTGTTGGCAATGCTCATCGCCCTGACCCTGGCCGTGTTCGGCTTCGGCGCGCTGGCCGAAGGCGCGGCGGACGGCGCCTACACCGCCGCCGGCGAGGGCAAGGATGGCCCCGTGGTGGTGGAGACCACCTTCGAGGGCGGCAGGATCGTTTCCGTCGTCGTGACCGAGCAGAACGAGACCCCCGAGATCGCGGCCCTGCCGCTGGAGCAGATCCCCGCGGCCATCGTGGAGGCCAACGCCTATGACGTGGATTCCGTCACCGGCGCCACCGTGACCTCCGACGCCATCAAGGCCGCCGTGGCGGACGCCATCCGGCAGGCCGGCGGCAACCTGTCCGACTACGAGAAGGGCGAGGCCGAACAGGCCGAGGCCGAGGTCGTGAGCATGGAGGCCGACGTGGTCGTGGTCGGCGCGGGCGCGGCGGGCGTCACCGCGGCGCTGGCGGCCCAGCAGAACGGCGCGAAGACCGTGCTGCTGGAGAAGGCGGCCTCCGTGGGCGGCGTGTCCATCATTGCGGGCGGCCCCATGGGCATCGACAGCAAGGACCAGCAGGAGGCCGGCGTGGCGGGCACCTTCACGATCCAGGACGTGTGGCGCGCCTGGATGGACTACAACTGCTGGCTGTGCGACGGCACGCTGTTCTACAACCTGTTCGAGAACTCCGGTGACACCGTGGACTGGCTGGAGGAGAACGGCATGGAGTTCAACTTCATGGGCAACGAGCAGGCGGCCCACGCCGACGGCTTCCCCACCTATCACATCTACGCCGACCAGGAGAACAAGTACGGCTACTACCAGACCCTGGTGGAGA
>CACYWI010000234.1:5737-6131 GCA_902778045.1 uncultured Eubacteriales bacterium | reverse complement strand
TGGAAAGCTCGCGCACCGGCTGCTGAATGAGCCGCCCGTCCCGCACGCTCAGCTCGCGGGGGACCGTCATCATGCCACAGGTGCGGATGGTCTGTGGCTGGCTTCTGGCCGTATCCCAGTTCTGCATCCAGCCGATCATGATGCGCCGGCCATCCATCGCCTTCAGCGTCTGGGGGGCGTAGAAGTCGATGCCGTAGTCGATGGCGTGTACGTTCTCGCGGATCAGGTGCTTCTTTTCATTCACCTCGCCGATCATGCACACGGTGCCGTTGCCCGCGTGGAACTCCAGCCCGATGGGCATCATTTCCTGGGGGCTGACCAGCAGCACGTCCTTGCCGTCGAGGTTGAAGAAATCCGGGCACTCCCACATCTTGCCGTACTGGTTGTGGTTGGA
>CACYWI010000234.1:0-5710 GCA_902778045.1 uncultured Eubacteriales bacterium | reverse complement strand
TGAACAGCAGTATCGAGCCGCTGCCGTCCGCCGGGCGGTTGCCCACCACGGCGTAGTAGCCGTCCGCCTCCCGCCAGAGCTTCGGATCGCGGAAGTCGACCTCGCTGCCGCCCCTGGGCAGGTCCTTCGCCGTCAGCACGGGGTTGCCCTCGTACTTTTCATAGTCCACGCCGTCGCCGATGGCGACGCATTGGGTCTGGTACGGCTTCAGCGCGCCGTCCTCCTGTCGCTCCTCGCGCACGCCGGTATACATCAGCAGCTGGCGTCCGTCGGGCAGCTCGATGGCGCTGCCGGAAAAGCAGCCGTCCTTGTCGTAGGGCATGTCCGGGGCGAGGGCCGCGGGCAGCCGCTCCCAGCGGATGAAATCCCGGGTCTTCACATGTCCCCAGTGCATCGGGCCCCAGATCGGCTTGTAGGGGTGATACTGGAAGAACAGGTGGTACTCGCCCTTGTACACGGAAAACCCGTTGGGATCGTTGATCCAGCCGATCGGGCCGTTCACATGGTACTCCGGGCGCTCGTCCTCGGGCACATAGGGGCTGTACTGAGCCTCGAAATCCCTCGCCTTCTTCAGCTTTTCACTCATCACGCAAACGCACGCTCCCATGTGTTATTGATAGGAAGCGGCCCCGCCCGCCCGAAGGCCGGGCAGGGCCGCAGAGAGGGGACAGACGGATTATTCCGCGGCCGCGTAGCGGTCGTAAGCGGCCTGATAGACCTCAAGCAGCTTGTCCATGCCGCAGTTGTTGGTCAGGGTATTCTTGTAGGACTCCCACTCGTCGTCGGTGGGGCCGCCGTTCTTGATCCACAGGCCTTCCTGCTCGGCAACGGTGTTCTCGAAGTCAGCCTTGTAGCGATCGATCACATCCAGCTCGTCCTGGGTGTACACGCAGTCCACGGGATACACGACAGCGCTGTCCACATAGGGCATCCAGCTGTCATACAGGTCGGTCAGACGCTCGATGGCGCGGTCCTCCATGTAGAAGTAGTCGTTGTAGTAGTTGGACAGGATCAGCTTCGGGCCGGCGACCTCGTAGGTCATCTTCAGCTCGCCGGCGCCCTTGCCGAACTTCTCCTGGGACTCCTCCTCGGTGATGGACAGCCACATGCCCTTGTCGTCCTGGCCAGTGAAGAACACGCCGATGGGGCCATACTGCAGCTGCATGACGGCCTCGCCATCATACCACTTGTCGAAGAACTTCAGCAGGTTGGTGGGATCGTCGCAGGCCTCGGTGATGGACAGCTGGCCGGAGTTGGTGGCGCCGCCGGTGCGCACGGTCACGTTGTGGGTGCCGTCCGGGCCGTTCAGCACGGGCAGGAACACATAGTCCTTGGAGTACTCGCCCATCAGCTCCTCAATGTACCACCAGGTGGAAACGCCGACCCAACCCTGCTGGCACTTGGACATCAGCTGGGTGGTATCCTGGGAGAACATCTCGACGTCGATCAGGCCGTCGGCATACCAATCGTGGAAGTAGGTCAGGGCGGCGCGATAGCCGTCGTCGTCGCACACGAAGTTCACGGTGCCGTCGGGCTGCAGGACCAGGTCGTTGATGACGTCATTCGGCCAGTTGGTGAAACCGAAGCCGGCATAGAAGATGTTCTGGCCCCAGCACCACTGGTCAAAGCCGCAGGACATGGGGATGGTGGAACCGGCGGCCGCGCCGTACATCTTGGCGGCCATGTCGTTCTCCTTGAAGGCGACCAGCACGTCGTGCAGCTCGTCCAGGGTGGTGGGGATCTCCAGGCCCAGGTCATCCAGCCAGGCCTTGTTGATCATGGAGAACTGGGGGATGGTGAAGATGGAGTAATCCTCTTCCTTGCCGATGCCGGCGGTGCCCATCTGCTCGGCAGCAGGCAGGCCGTAGATGCAGCCGTCCGCCTGGGTGATGGCGGCGCGGATCTCGGGATGCTCCTCGAAGATGGCGGTCAGATTCGGCATGACGTCCGCGTTCAGGTAGGGCGTCAGGTCGATGAAGGTGCCGTCCTCGCCGTAGGTGGCCAGCTCATAGTTGGAGAAGCCGACGCCCATGAAGGCATCCGGCAGATCGCCGCCGGCTATGTGGATGTTCACCTGCTCGGACAGGGAATCGCTCATGGTGTTCCAGTTGATGGAGATGCCGGTCTCCTCCTGCATCTTGTTCAGGACCTCGTTGTCCTGATAACCGGGGGACATGGCGGACTGGCCGCCGATGATGGTGAACTCGGTCTGTTCAGCCATGGCGGGAACCGCGAAGGCCACGATGGCCAGCGCCAGCAGCAGAGCAAAGATACGCTTCATGGGATTCCTTCCTTTCTTTTGGTCGTAGTCGTTACATGCAAAGGGGTTATCAGCCCTTCACCGCGCCCGCCATGAAGCCCTTTTCAAAGTACTTCTGGACGAACGGGTAGACGATCAGCATCGGGGCGGCCGCCACGATAATGGACGAGAACTTGATCATCTCGGTGACCTTGTTCAGCTCGGCATAGCCGCCGGAGATCGTGGAGGCCTGGGAGGCGCTCACGCTGGACTTGATCAGCACGTTGCGCAGCACCAGGGGCAGCGGGGCCTTTTCCGCGCCGGTCAGATAGATCAGGGCGGTGAACCAGTCGTTCCAGTAGGCCACCATGCAGAACACCACCATGACCGCCATGATGGGCATGGACAGCGGTATGACGATGCGCAGGAAGGTCCTGAGCTTCGAGCAGCCGTCGATCTCGCTGGCCTCGATCAGCTCATGCGGGATGCTGTTCTGGAAGTAGTTGCGCACGATGATCACGTTGCCCACGCCCACGCCACCGGGCAGGAACAGGGCCCACATGTTGTTGATCAGGCCCGTCTGCTTGACGACCAGGTAGGTGGGCACCAGGCCGCCGCCGAAGTACATCGTGATGATGAAGAACAGGCTCAGCGCCTTGCGGCCGGGCAGGTCCTTCTGGGCCAGGGGATAGGCCGTGATGTACAGCATGGCGACGGAGAAGACCGTGCCGATGACGGTGTACTTGATGCTGTTCATGTAGCCGATGGGGATGTTCGCGTCCGCGAACACCGCCTTGTAGCCGTCCAGCGTGAACTGGCTGGGCAGCAGGAAGGTCTTGCCGGCGTACACGTCGTAGGGGTTGGAGAACGAGGCGATCAATACGTAGTACAGGGGATAGGCCACCAGGAACAGCACCACCGCGGTGATCACCACCAGGATGATATCGCTGGTCCGCTCGGACAGGCCGTTGGAAGTCTTCTGCTTTGCCATTCTCTTACACCCCCTTACACGAAGTTGACCTCGGAGGTCTTGGACGCGATGGTGTTGACGATGAACAGCAGGACCAGGTTGACCGCGGTATTGAACAGGCCCACAGCCGTGGAGTACACCGCGATGACATCCGAAGTGGCCTTGTTCAGGTCGGTCTGCAGCAGCCACACCTTTTCAAAGCCGACGTTCATCAGCGAGCCCGCGCTCATGATCAGGTTCAGGATCGCCATGGGCAGCAGCGCCGGGACGTCCACGTTCATGATGCGCTGGAACATCGAAGCGCCGTCCACCTTGGCCGCCTCATACAGGCTGGTGTCCACGTTGGACAGCGTCGCCAGGTAGATGATGCAGCCCCAGCCGGCGTCCTGCCAGATGCCGGAGGCGATGTAGATGGTGCGGAACGCGCTGGATTCCGTCAGGAAGTCGATCTGTTTCCCTATCAGCAGGTTGATCAGGCCGCCGGAGGGGCTGAGGAAGATGCGGATCATACCACAGACGACCATGATGGAGATGAAGTGGGGCGCGTACAGCACCGTCTGCACCACGCGCTTGTAGCGCGGGAACCGAAGCTGGTTGATGCACAGCGACAGTATGATCGGCACCGGGAAGCCCCACAGCAGGCTGAAGAGGCTGAGCAGTATGGTGTTCTTGATCATACGGCCGCAGGTCGGCGCGGTGAAGAACCGCTCGAACCACTCCAGGCCCACCCACTTGCTGGCCAGATAGCCGCGGGATGCCTTGAAATCCCGGAAGGCGATCTGGATGCCGTACATCGGGATGTACTTGTACACGAAGGTCAGCACCACGGGGATCAGCAGCAGCAGGTACAATTGCCAGTTGTCGGCTATGCGGCGCCCCAGAGATTTCCTTCTTGGCGCGGTCGCCCTGACCGCGTTTGTCTTGGTAGCTTGCATAGTGTTCACTTCTTTCTGTTCAGTGTCCAACGAGCCGCTTATTATGTGGAAGCCCTTCCCTGCCAGCGGCGCGTTGATCGGGCGCTCCGGTCCGGCTTCGGGCTCCGCCGATAAGGCGGCTCATGCCATCGGAGAACGGTTGTGTTGCGCGCCTCACCTCCCGCATTCGTGATCGCTCTGTGTAACGTTTCATTCGATTCCCCTATGAAAGCGGGCCCGGCCCGCTGTTCGAGAGGATTATGAAACGTTACACATCGTTTGCCTATAGGATAACAGATTCCCCTTGTGCTTGTCAACCCCAAAATCATTTCTTTCAAAAATGAATTAAATCGCCGTTTCCTCGGGCGTTTCTTTGTTAAACCTCGCCAAAATCAAGCAATTTGTCACATTTTGGCGTCTCAGACCCTTTACAAATGAAATTTCACCTGCTATACTATGAAACACGATCAAAAACACGTGAAACGATTCCACTGCGGAGTATAAATATGAGAAAAGCCGGAAAATCCCCCACCATGAAGGACGTCGCCCGGGAGGCGGGCGTGGCACTGGGCACCGTGTCCAAGGTGATCAACGGCATCCCCGTGGGCAAGAGCTATCGCCAGAAGGTCGAGGACGCCGCGGCCCGCCTGGGCTACAGCGTGAACAGCTATGCCCGTGGGCTGCGGGCGGACAAGACCCACACCGTGGCGCTGATCCTGCCGGGGCTGGACCACACCTTCTTCAGCGCCCTGGCCGACAGCGTGTGCCACGAGCTGACCCTGCGGGGCTACCGCATGGTGCTGGCCACCACCCAGTTCGACACCGACGCCGAGGCCCGGTGCATCCAGATGGTGCGCCAGAACAAGGTGGACGGCATCATCGGCCTGACCTACGCCCCGGACCTGGCCATCGGCGACGACCTGCCCTATGTATCCATCGATCGCTACATCAGCCCCAGCATCCCCTGCGTGTCCTCGGACAACTTCTCCGGCGGCGGCATGGCGGCGGAGAAGCTGCTGGAGCTGGGCTGCAAAAAGCCCCTGTTCCTGCGCATCGGCTCCGAGGTGATCGGCGAGACGGACAAGCGCGGCGCGGGCTTCGTGGCCGCCTGCGAGCTTCGCGGCGCGGACTATACCTCCCAGCGGTTCAACGACGCCGACGGCATCGAGGCCATATTCGACTTCCTGGACCGGCACATCCAGGGCGGCCGGCTGGAATTCGACGGCATCTTCTGCAGCACGGACAGGCTGGTCTACTATGTGCTGAAGCACCTGAAGGACCGGCGCGTCCGCGTGCCGGAGGACGTACAGCTGATCGGCTTTGACGGCACCCGCCAGTTCTTCACCGAGGACTACTTCTGCTCCACCATCGTGCAGCCGGTGCGCCAGATGGCCGCGACGGCGGTGGACATACTGCTGAGCGAGGACCGCTCCCACACCCCGGCCCTGATCTGCCTGCCCGTGACCTACGCGCCGGGCGGCACCACCCAGGAGGCCGTCACCACCGCCACAGGAGATATGGAATGGCAAGTGAGTATTTGAAGTGGAAGTACCGGAACGTCCGGCCCGACGAACCGCCGGAGCTGAC
>CACYWI010000233.1 GCA_902778045.1 uncultured Eubacteriales bacterium | reverse complement strand
TAGGAACTAGGAACTAGGAACTAGGGGAGCGAGGGAACGGGGAACAGGAATGGTGGCTGGCGCGTGCCCGTAGGGGCGGCGTTGCGCCGCCCGCCCGGTCTTCCCCTTCAGGGGCATCGTGAGATATGGGGACGGTTCCTTATCTCATTAGTGGCTGCCGCGTGAGATATGGGGACGGTTCCTTATCTCATGAGTGGTTGCCGCGTGTCCGTAGGGGCGGCGTTGCGCCCACCCGCCAAGAGGGAACAGGGAGCAGGAATAGCATACGCATTCTATGCTTCCCCACCGCAGTGGGGAAGTGGCCCGAAGGGCCGATAGGGCACCCCTTGGAATAGCGGACGGTTCCCTCAACCACGGAAGCAAGGGTATTATCGAAGCCATATGAGGGGTGCCCTATCCCCCGCTGCGCGGGTACTTCCCCACTGCGGTGGGGAAGCTTTTGGGACTGCTTGACAAAAACAGAGGGTGACGCTATACTTCAACCGTAAAGTTCAGCGCACAACATCAATACACAGATGAAGGAAGGACCTGAATGCTGACAAAGCTGTATCCGATGGTTCAATTCAAGAAGGACACCTGGGAGATCGACGAATTTGACTGCGCCAGCGTGTTCCTGCTGATCGGCGCGGAGCGTGCCCTGCTGATCGACTGCGGCATGGGCATCGGCGACCTGCGCGGCGCGGTGGAGATGCTGACGGACAAGCCGGTCACGGTGGCGCTGTCCCACGGCCATGTGGACCACACCGGCAACGCGCGGCAGTTCCCCGAGGTTTGGCTGCACCCGGCGGACCAGGGCGTGAACATCCCGGAGAGCCTGGAATGGCGGCGCGGCGACGTGGAGCACATCGCCCGGCGGCAGAAGGACTGCATCGGCGCGCCCTACACCATGTTCCACCTGTACCCCTTCGACATCAACGTGGACCTGCGCGAGCCCGCGGAGCCCATGCCCGTGATCCATGACCTGGCGGACGGTACCCGGTTCGACCTGGGCGGCGGCCGCGTGGTCACGGCCTACGAATGCCCCGGCCACACGGCGGGGGAGATGGTGTTCCTGGACAGCGCCACCCGCACGCTGATCGCCGGCGACGCCGTCAACTACAACCTGGGCATCGGCGCGGTGCCGGTGGAGACCACCTTGAAGGCGCTGAAGCGCATCCGGGACATGTCCGACCAGTACGACGGCATCTACAACGGCCACCACGACTTCCGGGCCCTGGGCGCGCCGCTGGACGACGACTGCCTGGCTACGGTGATCGACATGTGCGAGCACCTGGTGGCGGGGGACCGCTATGCCCCCTGCGAGGTGCCCAGCTTCTGGGGCCAGAGCGTGCCGCTGACCCGGCAGAAGGACGCGGAATCGGGCAACATATTCGCCAAGTTCGGCAACCGGGTGCTGATCCACCAGGGCCGGAACTACCTGAGCTTCAACCCCGACAGCATCAAGGAATAGCTTTAGCGAGGAATTGAATATGAAGTACGCCTTTCTTACCGGCAGCTATGCCGATCGGCAGGAAACAGGGGTGTGCCGGGTCAGCTTTGATCCGGCGGCGGGCTTCGCCATCGAAAAAGCTGGGAGCGGCTATGCCAATCCCAGCTTTGTGCTGCCCCATCCCAACAAAAAGCGCTTTTACGCCGTGCGGGAGACCGGGGACGGCGCGGTGGTCGAGGGCGATATGGACACCCTGGCCCCGCTGCCCGGCGAGCACCCCACCGGCGGCGACAGCCCCTGCCACCTGAGCCTTTCCGGCGATTTGAAGCGCCTGTACGCCGCCAACTACATGAGCGGCAGCCTCGCGGCCTACGAACTGGACGACGAGGGGCGGATCATCCGCCGCACGGACCTGGTGCGGCACGAGGGCCACGGCCCCAACCCGGACCGCCAGGAGCGCGCCCACGCCCACTTCTCGATGGCGCTGGACGGCGCGCTGCTGGTGTGCGACCTGGGCACGGACGCCATCTTGATGTACGCGGACGAGGGCGGCATTCTGCGGGAGACTGGACGCGTCGCCATGCCCGCGGGCTGCGGCCCGAGGCACCTGGCGGCCAGCGACAGGCACCCGGGGCGGCTGTACTGCGTGGCGGAGCTGGCGGGCCGGGTGTATCAGCTCGTCTGGGCGGAGGGCAGCTATGCGGTCGCGTCCTCCGTGTCCATACTGCCGGAGGGCTTCGACGGCCCGAACACCGCCGCGGCCATACGCTTCACGGCGGACGGGGCGCTGCTGCTGGCCTCCAACCGGGGCCACGACAGCATCGCCGTCATGCCCGTAGGAGAGGATGGCGGCCTGGGCGCGCCGGTGATCTCGCCCTGCGTGGCCGAGCCGAGGGACTTCGCGATCTGCGGCGAATACGTGCTGGCGGCCAGCCAGCGGGATTCGGTGATCCGCGCCTACCGGCTGGACCGGGATACCCTGCGCCTCGAGGACGCCGGGATGGGCCTTGAGCTGGGCCATCCGGTGTGCCTTGCGTCAATATGAACATCAAAGGAGAATCGCCATGGAGAACGTGATTTCAAGCAACGTCAACCGGAACTCCTTCCCCAGTGAACTGCGCATCACCGACATCCGCTTTACCGACGTAGTGAACGCGCCGATGCACTGCACGCTGATGAAGATCTACACCAACCAGGGCATCGTGGGCCTGGGCGAGGTGCGCGACGGCGGCAACCGGGTGTACGCCGAGATGCTGAAGAGCCGGCTGCTGGGCGAGAACCCCTGCAACGTGGAGAAGCTGTTCCGCCGCATCAGGCAGTTCGGCGGCCCGGCCCGCCAGGGCGGCGGCGTCTGCGGCGTGGAGGTGGCCCTGTGGGACCTGGCCGGCAAGGCCTACGGCGTGCCGGTGTACCAGATGCTGGGCGGCAAGTACCGGGACAGGATCCGCATCTACTGCGATACCGACGTGGAGGGCAAGCACACCGGCACCGACATGGGCAACGCCCTGAAGGCGCGCATGGACATGGGCTTCACCTTCCTGAAGATGGACCTGGGCCTGGGCATCCTGAAGACCGAGCCCGGCACGATCTGCGCGCCCCTGGGCCTGATGGACGAGATGAACGCCCACGAGGGCCTGTCCTGGGCCAACAGCGCCGGCCCCGAGGACAAGCGCCAGCTGCGCAACCGCGCCTATGACATGTTCAACGTGCCGCACCCGTTCACCGGCATCCATGTGACGGAGAAGGGCCTGGACGTGCTGGAGCAGTATGTGAAGGACGTGCGCGCCGTCATCGGCTACGACGTGCCGCTGGCCATCGACCACTTCGGCCACATCGGCGTGGAGGACTGCATCCGCCTGTGCCGCCGCATCGAGAAGTACAACATCGCCTGGGCCGAGGACATGATCCCCTGGCAGTACACCCAGCAGTACAAGCGCCTCAGCGAGAGCACCACGGTGCCGATCTGCACCGGCGAGGACATCTTCCTGGCCGAGGGCTTCGAGCCGCTGCTGACCAACCGCGCCCTGAGCGTGATCCACCCGGACATACTGACCTCCGGCGGCATCCTGGAGAACAAAAAGATCGGCGACCTGGCCCAGCGCTACGGCGTGGCCATGGCCGTGCACATGGCGGAGAGCCCGGTGTCGGCCTACGCCTGCGTGCACAGCGTGGCGGCCACCGAGAACTTCTATGTGCTGGAGAACCACTCCGTGGATGTGCCCTGGTGGGACGACATGGTGCTCGGCGCGCCGAAGAAGATCGTGGACCGCGGCTTCATCGCCGTGCCGGACAAGCCCGGCCTGGGCGTGGACGACTACAACGACGAGGTCATCCGCGAGCACCTGCACCCGGATTACCCGGAGCTGTGGGCCGAGACCAGCCACTGGGACAACGTGTACTCCCACGACCGGCTGTGGAGCTGACGGAGGCGGCAAGGTGAAGAAAACCGTTGTATTGACCCGTGACGGCACCGACATCTGCCTGTGGGACGAGGCGGCGCTTTCCGCCTGGGCCGCGCCGCATGCCGGCGACCTCGCGGGCGTGATCCATCCCGCGCCGGAGCGCATACTGGGCAGCGTGCAGGCCGTCTCCGAGGACGACTGGAACCGCGCCGCCGACGAAGGCCCCATGGCCGCCTGGTGCGTCACCAAGGTGTTCTGCGGTTTGATGAAGCAGAACGGCGGCGGCAGCATGATCTACCTGAACAGCATCCACGCCGAAAAGCCCGTGGGCCACGGCGCGCTGTTCAGCATGGGCTGCGGCGCGACGCAGATGCTGTGCCGCGAGGCGGCCCAGGACTACGCCGAGTTCGGCGTGAACGCCTTCTTCATCCAGAAGGGCATTGCCGACACCGACCCGGACAGCAGGAGCCCCGTCTCCAGCCTCTACTACGGGGTGGACCTGCGCTATCCCGCGCGCAAACTGCCCGAACCGGGCTATCTGAATGAACTGGCGGCGTTCCTGCTGACGCCGGGGGCCGCGGCGCTGAACGGCAGCGACCTGATGGCCGACGGCGGCATGACCCAGTACTACACCCATCGCCGCAAGGTGGAAGGGAGGGAATACTTTGGACCGCCAAAGTGAGAACCGGGTCGCGCTGGTGACGGGCAGCGGCAAGGGCGTCGGCGCGGGCGTGGTGCGCGTGCTGGCCGCCCACGGCGTGCGCTGCTGCATCAACTGCAATTCCAACCCCGCCATGGCCGAACAGACGCTGAAGGCCGTGGAGGAGGCCGGGGGAGAGGCCTTCGTGTATCGGGCCGACGTGACCGACGCCGGGCAGCTTTCCGCCATGGTGCAGGCGATCATCGACCGCTGGGGACGGCTGGACATCCTGGTGAACAACGCCGCCATGCAGCCGAACCTGTACATCGACGAATACGACTACGCTATGCTCCGGCGGCTGTGGGAGATCAACATCGGCGGATATTTCCACGCCGCGCGGGCCTGCCTGCCGCATCTGAAGAAGAGCGACTACGGGCGCATCGTGAACATCTCCAGCATCCACGGAAAGCGCCCCACGGCCTTCGACGCGGGCTACGCCATGACCAAGGGCGCGATCCGCATGTTCACCCGGGAGCTGGCGCTGGAGCTGTTCGAGGACGGCATCACCGTGAACACCGTGGACCTGGGCGGCTGCAAGATCGAGTTCAAGACCGGCAACCC
>CACYWI010000232.1 GCA_902778045.1 uncultured Eubacteriales bacterium | reverse complement strand
ACGGCCTCCGGCGTGTCGTCGATGATCAGGTCGACGCCGGTGGCGGTTTCGAGGGTGCGGATGTTGCGGCCCTCGCGGCCGATGATGCGGCCCTTCATGTCGTCGTTGGGCAGCGCCACCACGGAGACCGTGGTCTCGGCCACGTGGTCGGCGGCGCACTTCTGGATCGCCAGGGAGACGATGTCGCGGGCGCGCTTGTCCGCCTCCTCCTTGGCCTTGGCCTCCACCTCGCGCACCATCACGGCGGCGTCGTGGTAGGCGTCCTTCTGGATGCGGTCGATCAGGATCTGCTTGGCCTCCTCCGAGGTCATGCCGGCGACGCGCTCCAGCTCCTGCTTCTGGCGGTCGTGCATCTCGGCCGCCTCGGCCTCCATGCGCTCCGCTTCCTTGTACTTTTCGTTCAGGGCCTCTTCACGGGCCTCCAGGTTGTCCAGTTTTTTGTCAAATGCCTCTTCGCGCTGGTTCACCCTGCGCTCAAGCCGCGAAACCTCGCTGCGGCGGTCACGAACTTCTTTATCAAGCTCCGACTTCAAGCGGATGATCTCTTCCTTGGCCTCCAGAACGGCCTCCTTCTTCTTCTCCTCAGCCTTATGGGTGGCGTCCTCCAGCATATTGGCGACGAATTCTTCCGTCTGTCCGATCTTCTTCTCCATGCCGTTCTTGCGGTACAGATAACCGGCAACCAGGCCAATGGCCAACGCAATCAGCGCAATCAATGCGACGATTGGCCAATTCAAAACCCCATGCACCTCCTGTCTAATCAATCTCAGATGACAATTCCATTATACGCATGTATACCTGTAGCAGTTTACATGACTGACATAAGTATTTTAATCCCTGATATTGACCCTGTCAAGAAAAGTTGTCGTTACCATCACTTTACAGCGTTCCTTGGGGAGCGGTTGGCATATCGCGCCGTGCGCCTTTCGACCTCGAACACGCAATAGCCGTCGATGTCCCGAACCTTCACGCCGCCGAATATGGAAACCAGCTTATTGCGATACCATTCGCGCCGCTTGGTCACCATCAGCAGTCTGCCGCCCAGCTTCAGGCGGTTGAAGCCCTTTTCAATGAAGCCCTTCGCCACCGAAAAATCGGATTGATAGGGCGGATTGGACAGTATCAGGTCAAACCCCGTATCAGTCAGCTGCGCAAACCCATCGGACACGACGGTCTTCACGCCGTCCACGCCGTTGCGCGACGCGTTCAGGGCGGCCACCTCCACGGCCAGCGGGTCGATGTCACACATCACCACATTCGCCGGACCGCAGATCTGGGCGGCCAGTATGCCCACCAGCCCGTAGCCGCAGCCCAGGTCCAGCACCCGCATGCCGGGTTCGAGCCTCGCCACGGACAGCATCGCCAGCGTGCCGCGATCCGCGTGGGTGGGCGAGAACAGGCCGGGCCGGGTCTCCAGCTCCAGCCGGCGATCCATCAGCTCCGCCACGATCAGCGCCACCGCGCATCGCCTCCCAAAAGCAGGCCGCACGCGCAGCCATAATCTGCCACCATTGATTATAGCACAATTTGGCCTATGCAATAAAGAATAATTATAGACAATATGGGAAAATCTAATTAATCGAATGGCGGGGTGATGTGATGCTCTACTTGATCGCGGTCCTCGAGACCCTGTTTTACCTTTGCTCGATCCCGGTGCGCGCGGCCTTCCGGCTGAATACGGAAAGCGCCGCGCCCTTTGGCGCGGGCGTGGGGCTGTTCCATGCCAGACCCGCGACGCGCGGCCCAAAGCCGAAAAGGCGCGTCGGAACAGGGGCGGTGCTGCGAATGCTTCGGCGGCTGCGGTTCGCTTCCATCACCCTTCGGGGCAGCGTGAACCTGGGCGACGCCGCCGCCACGGCGCTGGCCTGCGGCGCGCTGAGGGCGCTGAGCCCGTCCATCGGCATCCGGGCCGCGCGGGTGACGGTGGACATCTCCCCCCGCTTCGACGGCAAAGGGCCCGCAGTGGCGATTGCGGGTATGATCGAGGCGCGCGTCGGGCAAATTATACTCGCGGCCGCGCGCAGCGGCATGGATTATTTGAGCGGGAGGATTGCCCCATGGACAGACATCCGATCGAAGGCATCATGACCACCACCCTGGAGAGCATCCGCGACATGATCGACGTGAACACCGTGATCGGCGAACCCATCGCCACCGCCGACGGCAGCACCGTGATCCCCATTTCCCGGGTCAGCTTCGGCTTCGTGGCCGGCGGCGCGGAGTACCGCAGCCCAGGCGCCGCCAGGCCCCCGGAGGACGCCGGACGGCCCTTTCCCTTCGCGGGCGGCACCGGCGCGGGCGTCACCGTGCAGCCCCTGGGCTTCCTGGTGACCGGCCCGGATTCGGTGCGCATGCTGCCCGCCCGGTGCGAGCAGCCCATCGACCGATTGATCGAGCTGATCCCCCAGACGGTATGCGACATCAAAAAGATGCTGAAGGGCTGAACGGAGCTCAACGGAGAATGGAGAACGGTCGATGCGCGTTCTCCATTGTCCATTTCTTCCCCCTTCCCGCATACCCTGTCCGGGAGGGGGGATCGTTTTGCAGCCGACCATCATCTGCACGGCCCGGACGCCGGGCATGATCTACATCAACGGGCGTTTTGCCGGCGAGGCCTCGCGGCAGCGGCCGCTTTTCGCGCCGGTGTCGCCCTCCGGCGCGGTGTACCTGGAATACCGCCCCCTGTCCGGCTCGGACGGCGCGCTGGCCCGCAGGGTGGTGCTCTCCGGCGGCGCGCCGATGGCGGACAGCCTGGCGCAGTCGGAGGGGCTCAGCTGCGTGGCCTGGCCCGGCGGCGCGCTGGAGGTGGAATTCGCCTTTCACCCGCGCAGCCTGGAATACTTTGAAATCGAGGGCAAGCGCTGCGCCATCGAGCGGAATGCGTCCACCCGGCTGCTGACCGGCGGGGCGGAGGTCGTGCTGCCGGATGGCGCGCTGCCGCCCACGACGACGCGGCAGGGCGACGGTCTGGTGCTGACCGGGGATGTGGCGGGCGGTGGGCAGTACCTCGTCGCGCTGTCCGGGGACATGTCCCGCCTGCTGGGCCAGTTGACCGCCGACAGCATCGCCCCTTCGGACGGCGGGCTGTACAGCGCCGTGATCTCCCTGAGGGACAGCGTGGGCCACGGGCGACTGGAGCAGTGGCTGGCGGACGGGACCGGGCTGGCCCCGGTCTCCTCCGAAAACGTATGGAGCGACGGCGGTCCCCGCTGGCCAAAGACCGCCGAAGGGACGATGATCGCCGCGGCGGAGGCTATGCTGGCCGGGCTCCCCGCCGAGGCGGAGGGCTATCTCTCCCCCGCGCTGGCCGCCTCGCGCCCGCTGGACAATATCGCCGAGGCCTGCGACCTGTGCGTGCCCATGGCCTACGCCGGCCCCGACCCCCGACCCTGTGTGGGACTGCTGAAATCCGTGAACGACCACCTGGCCGAGGTCAGGCCGCTGTACTACAGCGCGGCCCCCTCCGGCGGGCGGCAGGGGCCGTGGCAGATCGAGGGGATGGCGGTTGAATGAATTG
>CACYWI010000231.1 GCA_902778045.1 uncultured Eubacteriales bacterium | reverse complement strand
TCCCTAATCCCTACTCCCTCTTCCCTTCTCTCCTACTTCGTCTTCTTCTTTACCGCCTCAGACCAGCTGGAATAATACTTT
This sequence comes from uncultured Eubacteriales bacterium, assembly GCA_902778045.1. GTDB lineage: Bacteria > Bacillota > Clostridia > Christensenellales > Aristaeellaceae > UBA2862. Next base: position 3,450 of record CACYWI010000231.1, on the reverse strand, counting down.
TTCCCGTTCACGGTCTTGTAGCTGCGAATGCGCACATAATAGGTCTTTTTTGCCTTCAGCTTCTTGATCACGTATTTCAGGGTCTTGGAACCCTTCACGGTGAGCTTCTTGGCCGCCGACAGCTTTTTGGTCGACGTAGCATACTGGAGCTGATACCCGGTGACGCCGCTGACCTTCTTCCAGCTGGCGGTCAGCTTCTTCTTGCCGGCGGTCAGCTTCAAGCCCGTGACCTTCTTCGGCTTGATCTTGAAGGTGGCGGTGGCGGTGCCCTTGTACTTGTTCTTGCCCGTGATCTTCACGGTGGCCGTGCCGACGGCGGTGTTGTTGGTATACTTCAAGGTGTAATCGGCATCGGCGCCCTGGGTCAGCACCTTGGTGCCCAGCTTGACCTTCACGGCGGGCTTCAGAGCCTTGCCGGTATACGTCTTGTTGGAGACGGTGATCTTCGCGCTCTTAATGCTGGTGCGCGCCATCACCTGGATCTTGACCTTCTTGATCAGGTTGTTGTCGGTGGTGACGGACACGGTGGTCACGCCCTTCTCCAAAGCCGTGAACAGGCCCTTCTGCGTGACGGTGCCCACCCATTCGCTGGTGGAGTTCCAGAACACGCCGGTCTCGGCGTAGCTGGGCTTCAGGGTCAGCTTCAGCTGCAGGGTGTCGCCCTCATACAGCTTCACGGTGCCGCTGGGGCTCAGGCTGACGCTGTCCGGCTGGGGCGCGACGGGCGTCACATACGACGACGTGCGCGCGCAGGTCAGGCAGGCCGTGTGCGGATAGACCTTGTAGTAGTATTCCGTGTCGGGATCGACGTTTGTATCCGTGAACGAGGTCTCCCCCTTCACGTCGGCGATGATGGGGAAATAGTCCTCGCCGTAGGTGGTGACGCTGCGCACCTTGCTGCGCAGCACATAGTAGCCGGTGGCCCGCTCCACGGCGCTCCAGGTGATCTTATTGCCCTTGTCCGTCTTGACGGCGGTCAGCTTGGCCGGGTGGCTCAGCGACGCGGAGGCGGACATGTCCAGGCTGAAGAAGTGCACCGAGTACCGGGTGACGGTGCCGGCGGCGTTGTCGGTGATGGACACGTTGAAGGTGTCGTCGATCATGATATCCAGGTTGTCCGGCCGGAAGATCACGCAGCCCCGCTGGCCGAAGCCCTGGTTGTTCACATAGAAATCGCCGTCGGCCTGGTTGCTGGAGAAGTGCCAGGTCCGGCCGTCCCACTGGCGCACCAGGTCCACCTCGATCTGGTCGGCCTCCAGCACCGTGCCGAAGGACACCGACCAGGGGTCCTTCGAGTTGAAGTACTGCACCGGCATCTGCTGGGCGGGCCAGGCCACCCGGGTCTGGCTGGCGGCGCTGTTGCTGGTGTCGTGGGCGTACATGGCGTTGTAGCGGCCGTTGGCCCCGGCGATGGTGCGGCCCATGCGGGGGTTCAGTATCCAGCGGCGGTGGCCCACCTCGCTGATGTTCACCTGGGAATCGTTGTCGTCCATGTAGGCCAGTATCGCGCCGGTCACCGTAAAGCCCTTGGCGATATTGGAGCGGCCCGCGCCGGTAAAGCCGTCATAGTACAGGTTGTCATACGCGCTGCCCGCCAGCGCCTCCGGCCTGTCGGGGCTGTGATCGAGCCCGCCGACCAGCTTCAGCACCAGCGCGGTGGCGGCCTCCATCTCCTCCCGCTCGGGCAGCAGCGCCAGGTTCGCGTCCAGCCCGGCGATGTAGCGCAGCTGGTTCAGCAGGTTCAGCGCCGACTGCTGGTTCACCGACGACAGCTTCCCGATGGTGTAGGGGTCGTCGGTGGCCGCCACGGCGTACAGGTTGGTCTGGGCGTTGTAATAGGTGGGATAGGCGGGGTTGGCGCCGATCCCGGAGGGATGGGCGTTCACGAAGGCCTGTATGTCGGCCATGCTGCGCTGGGCGACGGCCAGGCCCTGCACGGTCTCGCCGGCCTCCGTCTCCTCCCCGGCGGAAACGCCGCTGTCCTCGGCGGCGAGGATGGCGAAGGGGATCAGCCCCCGGTTGCCGGCGTCCGCCTTCATCGAAGCCACCAGCGATTTTTCCTCGTCATCGGTCAGGCGCAGCGTGTCCTCCGCCAGCACATAGCCGGTGGGCGCGTCCGCGGCCCAGCTGCGGGCCTCGGCGGTGTCAAAGCGGACCTTCAGCAGCGCGCCGTCGTCGGTCCAGTCGTCCACCCGGACCACCGCGCCCTTGGGAAACGCGCCCAGCCGCCGCTGCATACCCGCGTCGGCGTACACCGGCGCGCCGTCGGCCACCGCCGCGTAGCCGGCTTCCGTCCACGCCTCGGAGAGCACCTCGGCAAGCTCCGGGACCGCCTCGCCCTCCTCCGTGGGCAGGTCGGTCTCCTCCAGCGCCTCGAAGGCCGGCGCGGCGGAATCGTCCCCGATCCACAGCCCCGTGTCCCCCGCCGCCATGCCCGGCCCGGCCAGCGGGTCCGCCTCCAGCTCCGGCGCGATCTCGTCCACCGGCTCGCAGACCACCTCCGCCTCGACGGACGCGTCCGCCGCCTCCGCCTCGATGGGCGCGTCCGCCGCCTCCGAAAGCGCCGCGGGCAGCGCAAACAGCAGCAGCGCCATCACCAGCGCCGCCAGCTTCGCGATCAGGGTTCTGTTCATAGGCCCCTCCAGGGTATACTTCTTCATTATGCTTCCTATTATAAGCCATTTTATTGTCTTTGGCAATGGCTGGGAAATAAAGAATCCCGCCCGATTCTGTGGCGGGCGGGATTGGGGGATCAGGCAATAGGAATTGCTGGGGGATTAGGGATTAGGGATTAGGGATTAGGAACCAGGAAACAGGAACTAGAAACTAAGGAAACGGGGGATTAGGGAATAGGGATTAGGGATTAGGAATAGTGGCTGCCGCATTCTATGCTTCCCCACCGCAGTGGGGAAGTGGCCCGAAGGGCCGATAGGGCACCCCAGCCAAGGGAACAGGGAACAGGAATTGCCAAGGGAAGAGGGAATAGGAATAGTGGCTGGCTGGCGCGTGCCCGTAGGGGCGGCGTTGCGCCGCCCGCCCAAGCCTTCCCCTTCAGGGACATCGAACGCCCGGAAAAATGTCCAGTGGATATTTTTCCGGGCGTTCGTTGCCACTGCGGTGGGGTGCCCTATCCCCCGCTGCGCGGGTTGGTATGGTAACGGAACTACGGACAAGCGAAAAGGATGGATAGAGAATCAAGCGGCGAACAGTTGCTCAAAGGCGACAGGGGTAAGGTAGCCGAGGGACTGATGAATACGGCGTCTGTTGTAGAACAGCAGGTAGGCCGCAATCACGTCTGTAGCTTCCTTACGGGTCTTGAAATGAGCTCTGTCGACGCATTCCACCTTGAGTGTCTTGAAGAACGTCTCGGCGCAGGCGTTGTCGTAGGGTGTGCCCGGACGGCTCATGCTCTGGATGCCGCCGATGGACGCGACCTCGCGCCGAAAGTCC
>CACYWI010000230.1 GCA_902778045.1 uncultured Eubacteriales bacterium | reverse complement strand
TTCCCTATTCCCTATTCCCTGTTCCCTCTCCCACTCCCCCATGATCTCCGCCACATCCCCCCGCAGCACGAGGCTCGCCCTCGCGTCGGCGGGGGTTGCTTCGTTGTTGACGACCACCAAGTGCTTGCCGTGGAAGTAATCCAGGAACGAGGCGGCGGGATCCACGGACAGGGAGGTGCCGGCGACGATCAGGGTGTCGCAGTTCGAGATCTCCCGGCAGGCGCCCATCACCGTGTACTTGTCCGGGGCCTCGCCGTACAGCACCACCCATGGCTTCACCACGCCGCCGCAGCGGTCGCACCGGGGAATGCCGGTGGAATCCAGTATCTTATCCAGGCCGTAGAAGGCATTGCAGTCCATGCAGTAGTTCTCGTACACGCTGCCGTGGACCTCGTACACCAGGCGATTCCCGGCCTTCTTGTGCAGGCCGTCGATGTTCTGGGTGACCACGCCCCGCAGCTTGCCCGCCCTTTCCAGCGCGAAGAGGGCGCGGTGGGCGGCGTTGGGCCGCGCGTTGGGGTAGAGCATGCGGGCGCGGTAGTATTCAAAGAACTGCTCTGGGTGCAGATAGAAAAAGGATTGGCTCAGGATCATCTCCGGGGTCAATCCCTTCCATTTTTCGGCATACAAGCCCTCTCCACCCCGGAAATCCGGGATGCCGCTGGGCGTGGAAAAGCCCGCGCCGGTGAAGCACACCACGCGCTTCGAGCGCGCGATGATCTCGGAAAGCGCGCTCATGCGATCACCAGCTCCGCCACGAACACGATCGCGCAGCAGGCCACGGACACCTGGAACAGGCTGCCGCCGAACCAGGCCAGGGCCAGCCCCGACACCAGCGCCAGCGCGCCGGAGATGGGGCTCTGGGTGGCGGAGAGTATGGCCGGGAAGGTCATCACCGCCAGGGTGACGTAGGGCACATAGTACAGGAAGGAGCGGATGGTCCTGTTGGTGATCTGCCGGCGGATCAGCGTCAGCGGCAGCACGCGGATCAGATAGGACACCACCCACATGCCCAATATGTACAGGTACACGTTATGCCGCATGGCCGTCCTCCTCCCCCTCCACCGGGAACAGCAGCGCCGCGCCCAGGGAGATGACCACGGTGAGTATGATGATCTTCATGCCGGAGGAGATGCCGCCAAACCAGGATATGGCGTTGAAGGCATAGCTGGCGGCGAAGCTGACGGCCACCAGCGCCGCGATGACACGGTTCTTGCGCATGGGCGGCACGAATATGGACATGAACATGCCGAACAGCCCCACGCTGAGGGCGCTGACCACACGCACCGGCAGCACGTTGCCCAGCACCACGCCCACCAGCGTGCCCAGGGCCCAGCCGGGGGTGGCCACGGCGGCCATGCCATAATTATAGTAGGGGTTCAGCCGGCCCTCCACGGACACGGACACGCCGAAGATCTCGTCGGTGATCCACAGGCCCATCAGCAGCCGGTGGCGCAGGGGCAGGTCGCTGTCCACCTTCTGGGACAGGGCGCAGCTCATCAGCAGGTAGCGGGCGTTGGCGATGGCCTCCATCACCACCACCTCCAGGTAGCTGGCCCCGGCGGCGATCAGCGTGAAGCCGATGTACTGGCCCGCCGACGCCATGATCAGCGCGCTGGCGATGGTGGCCTGGGGCGCGGTCATGCCCGCGTTGCGCGCCGATATGCCCAGCGCGATGGACACGGCAAAGTACCCCAGCATCGGTCTTTAAGCATGCTCTGCCTCCCGACTGTGCTTCGCACGCTTACCATATTACACCCTTTCGCCGAAATGTCAAATGAAGGTTGTCGAAAGATGGGGGATTAGGGAATAGGGATTAGGGATTAGGGAATAGGGAATAGGGAATAGGAACTAGGAACTAGGAACTAGGAACCAGAAATAGTGGCTGCCGCGCGGAAGCCGGTGACATTAATTCTCAATTCCCCATGGTTTAGGGGACGGTTCCTTATCTCATTTCGGGGATTGAATGGAGGAACCGTGAGATAAGGGGACGGTTCCTTATCTCATTTTTGAGATTGAATGAGATAAGGGGACGGTTCCTTATCTCATTTTTGAGATTGAATGGAGGAACCGGATTGCCAGGAGCGTGAGATAAGGGGACGGTTCCTTATCTCATTTTTGGGATTGAATGGAGGAACCGGATTGCCACGTCAGCCCACTGACATGGCGCGAGGCGCAAGGCGCGTTCCGTACAATGTCATTCCGAGGTGCGAAGCGACGTGGCCATCCGGCTCCCTTTGAATCCGGGAAATCCGTCGGGATCTCACCCGTCATTCCCTGTTCTCCATTCAAAAATGGCGGAAGGAACCATCCCCTCCACCATTTTCCATCACCCGTTCTCCACCGCCCGGCGCTTGCGGGAGCGCACGGCCTTCACGATGCTCCTGGCGCACCACAGCAGCAGGTGCAGCGCCGTGATGACCACGGTGACGGCGAAGAAGCCGCCCATGCCGGCCACCACATCTGCAAATTCCATGCGGCCGGTGCCGGTGATGCTCTGGCCGATCTCGATGGCGAAGGTCAGCACCAGCAGCACGGTCAGTACATAGATCCAGGTGATGGCCAGCACCTTGTTGTGGTTGGCCAGCAGCCGGAACAGCGGGTAGACCAGCAGTATCAGCCCAAGGCCGATGGCCCCGATCACCAGGAAGTGCAGCTCCTTGTCGGAAAAGTTGGTTTCGAAGCTGTCGTTCAGGGTCATGATATAGTTATGGGCGCGGGTGACCCACGCCACCAGCATGTGCAGGTATTTCGACATGGCGGTCTCTCCTTTCCGTCGAATGACATGTATTTTAGATGCAACATATGGCAAAAAGGTTGCACGCCTGAAATACTTTCGCAAAAATTAGTGTGCGCGAAAACCGTCGAAGCGACGCTGGAAAAGGCGGGAAGCCGCCTTTCGCCGCCAAAAAGGAAACGCGAAGATCCTTCACTTCGTTCAGGATGACAGGCTCGCGTCGTTGTCATCATGAGCGTAAGGTTGGAAACCCGGAAGGTTTCCAAGTCCGGCCTTTGGGCCGGACCGCGGGTTTTTCTGTCCAACGGATTGAAAAACCGCGCCGTGCGAAGGATCTTCGCAATCGTTTCGGGAAACAGAGGAGGATCGGAAATCGCCCATGCGGGGAGAACGAACTCGGCATCTCTCAAGGCTTCCACTTTGGGGGAAGATGGCATTTACGGAGCAAAAGACTGATGACGTCCTTCTCGATCGGCTTCGTGCCTATATCTCAACAGAGGCGCAATGCTTATCGCGTGAAGACCTCATCCGTCTTTGACGCAAAATGCAAGCATTTTCCGCCAAATCCACCTTCCCCATAGGGGAAGGCTTTTGGCGGCAGCCGGTATTCCTGTTCCCAGTTCCCAGTTCCTAATTCCTAATTCCTAGTTCCTAGTTCCTAACTCTTACTCCCTTCTCACCCCTGCAGCGTGCTCATGAACGCCGACAGCATCTCGGCCAGCTCGCCGCGGGTGACGGCGGCGGGATCGGCGGGCTCGAAGGTGGCGGGCACGGTATCGCCGGTCAGGGCGGACATCAGCCAGGGCCTCGTGGGCGTCGCATTCGCCGCCGATCAGCACGTTGGCGGCGGCCAGCAGGTCACCCTGGGTGGCGGGATCGTCCACGCCGAAGGCGTCGTCGGAGGCCGGCTTCATCATGCCGTTCTCAAAGGCGAAGCGCACCGCCTCGTAGTGGTCGCTGCCCTCGGCCGCGTCGCTGAACTGGATCTGGGTGGCGTCCACCGCGCCGAAGGGGTTCAGGATCGCGTCGAACAGGTCCGCGTTGGCGTTGATGGCGGAGGCCGCGCCGGCGGTCATCCGCGCGCCGTTCTCGCACAGGCTGGCGTACAGCGCCGCATCGGCCTTCACGGATTCGGGGGTCACCTGCTTCAGCTGGCGCATCCACTCCAGCCGGCGCGCCGGGTCCTTGCCCTGCAGCGCGTCCAGCGCCGCGTCGGCCGCGCCGCTGAGCTCGCCCATGGGCTTCGCGTATTCGGAATAGGCGTTCATGATATAGCCGTCCAGGGTGTCCTGGTCCAGCTCCGCGCCACCGATCAGCTCCGGCAGCTGGTCGAACAGCTGGAAGGTCTCGGCGATGTTCGGGTCGCGGTAGGCGTAGAGGTACATGCAAATCTCCTCGGCGGCGTTGACGGGCGTGTACACGCCGTACTGGTCGCGCAGCAGCGGCACCAGGAAGGTGTCGGTCACCAGGCCCGTCACCGCGTTCAGGCCGCCGTCGAAGTCCTCGAGGCCCGCCGCGGCCAGGTCGCCGGCGATGATGTTGTGCTGCACGCCGCTGTCGATCACCAGCGCCTCGCGCTTGGCGGGGATCGGGAAATCATAGGCGGCGGGGGTGATCTCACGCGCGTCCAGCGACGCCAGGAAGGCGTCCGCGAGCTGCCGGTTCAGGGCGATGCCCGCCTCGTTGCCGGCGGTCATGACCACGGCGCCGGTGCGGTTGTCGAAGCAGGCCTGGATGCTCTGCAGCTTCGCCACGGCGGCGTCGGGATCCTGGGCCAGCAGCTGCTCCACGCCGTTCAGGAATTCATAGTACTCCAGCCCCGTGCTGTAGCTGTAGTAGGCGTACAGCTCCCCGGTGCGGGCCAGGGCACGGTACAGCAGCGTGCTGGCCGGGCTGGCGGTGACGGTGCTCTTCAGGCTCGCCTTGATGGCCTGCACCTGCTCCAGCAGCTTTTCGGGGTCGTCCACCTTCGTATCGAACAGCAGCTCGCGCAGCAGGTCGTAGCCCGCGGCCAGATCGTCGTCCAGGGCGATCCAGGACGCGCGCAGGTAGGGGTGATAGCCGTCCTCACCTTCCTCGGGCAGGGACACGCGGATGCTGCCGCTGTACATATAGCGGCTCATCAGGTGGGCCAGCTCGGCCTTGGTGTGCGCGGCGGTATCCAGCTGGCCGATCAGGCCGGTGTACAGCTTCAGCCAGTGGATGTCCTCCTGGGCAAGGCCCGCAGCGTCCAGCAGGATGTTGGCCTGGCTGACGCCGTCCACCGCGGCGAGGGCGTCGATGTGGCGCACGCCGCTCTCGTCCGTCTCGTCGGTCACGTCGTAGCGCTTCAGCTCCTCGGGCAGGGATTCCACGGTCTCAGCCTTCAGCTGGGCCACATACTCGGCGGAGTGGTCCTCCGGGGCCTCGGCGTTGGTGGCCTCGACGATGGCGGCGATCTCCTCTTCGCTCATGGCCGCCTTGATGCCCGCCAGCTTCTCGGCCAGCGCGGCGTCGTTCTCCTCCTTGGCGCCGGGCTCGGGATAGGTGGTCACCAGCGCGGTGGTCTGGCTGCCCGCCAGCCACTTGGCCGCGCCTTCGGCGTACAGGCCCTGCCGGTTCCATTCGTCGATGCTGAACAGGCCCTCCTGGTAGTCCAGCTGGTCCCAGGGGTTGTCCGTTTCGGCGTAGCGGCTGAGCATGGGATCGATGACGTTGTCCACGGGCTCGCTGCTCTCCCGGGTCAGCCGGGCGGAGATGGCCAGCGAGGAGGCCACGCTGTCCACCAGCTCCTGGGGGAAGCCGTTTTCGGCCACGTTGGCCACTTCCTCGTCCACGATGGACTTGAAGGTCTCCGCGTCCTCGGGATCGACGTTCGCGGCGACGAAGCAGATGGCGTCCTCGGGGCCGTCCAGCATGATATAGGAATAGAACGTGCCGTAGGGGATGGCCTCCTGCAGGCGCTGCTGGAGGTCGGAGGCCCCGGCCGCGAACAGGTCGGTCATCGTGTCCAGCAGGAGCTCGTCCTGCAGGTTCTGCTTCAGGCCCGGGCACACGGTGGCGTAATACACGCTGGACACATGGCTGGTGCCCGCGCCGGCCTCCATCGGGAAGGGCAGCGACTGCACCACCGGCTCGGTGATGGGGGTATAGCCCGCGTCCTCGCGGGCGAACTCACGGCGCTCGAACTGGCTGTAGTAGCTGTCCAGCAGCGCCAGGAAGGCGGTGTAGTCCTCAAACTGGCCGTACAGGTAGGCCACGCTGTTGGAGGGATGGTAGTACCTGTCGTGGTAGTCCTTCAGCGCCTGCCAGGTCATATCCGGGATATTCTCCGGATCGCCGCCGGGCTCGTTGCACACCAGGGAACCGGGGAAGGCCGCGCGGACCAGGTTCTTGCTGGCCTGCTGCTGCAGGGTGGTGGCGCCCAGCATCTCGGAATACACGGTGCCCTCCATGGTCAGCGCGTCCTCGGCGCTCTCCAGGCGGTAGCGCCAGGCCTCGGTGCGGAAGATGTGCTCGTTCTCCATGATCATCGGGTAGAAGCAGGCGTCGGTGTAGAACTCCGCCAGCTTCAAAAGCTGCGCCTCGGACAGGCTGGCGATGGGATAGGTGGTGTACCACTGACCCGTCATGGCGTTCAGGAAGGTGTTGTAGGTCTGGTAGGCCAGGTTGAAGAACATCTGCTCGCCCGGATACTTCTTCGAGCCCTGGATGGTGGCGTGCTCGAACACGTGGGGCAGGCCGGTGTTGTCGATGGCCTCGGTAAAGAAGGCCAGGTTGAAGGCCCGGTTGGTGTCGTCGTTGGCGATGTAGAACACCTCGCCGCCGGTCTTCTGGTGGGTAAAGCGCACCACCGTGGCGTCCATCAGGGGATAATCCCGGATCTCCACGGCCTCGAAGCCGTGAACCACGTCGCCCACGAGGGGCAGCTCCGCCCCGGTCAGCTCCGGCGCGGGCTCGGCGATGGCCGGCTCCGCCAGCGCCGCGGGCACCAGGCCCAGCAGCAGGCACATGGCCAGCAGCATGGCAAGCGTCTTTTTCATAAAACAATACCTCCATATTCAGCGTCATAAACGCATGGATTTGGAGGTATTATAGCAGTACAGTGTTAACAACAGCTTACCGACGCGAGCCAGGGCAACAAATGGCAAGCGAAATCCCCCGGTTGACCAGCGGAGGGGTTCAGCGTCACGGCATTGCGGGGGGAAGGGGAACGACCTCTTCCGGCGCTGGCGCGCCACCTTCCCCTGAAGGGGAAGGCTTAGAGTGTGTTTCCAAAATACCTGAAGCGCATTTTCGGCGTCTTTGACTGCATTTCTGCGTTGATTCCCCTTGATTTACCGCCAGTAAA
>CACYWI010000229.1 GCA_902778045.1 uncultured Eubacteriales bacterium | reverse complement strand
CGCGAAGAGATCAAACTCGGTTCGGTCAGGGAACGCCGGAAAGGTCTGCGGCAGCGCGCTGGCCTGGATGTCCCTGGCCATGCTCAGCTCCCGGGCGATACGCTCCTGCTCCTTTCTCTCGTTCTCCAGCTCCATCTGCTCCCGCTCCATCCGGCGGATCGTATCCATCTGCTCGGAGAGGGCGGCACTGGTCCGGTTGATCTCCCGCTGCATCTGCTTGAATTCCGTGATGCCGGTGGGTTCAAAGGCCGTGGATTCCAGGTCGCCCTCCCCCATGCGGACGATCCCCTTCAGCAGCGAGGAAAACTGGCGCATGAACCGCCTCAGCCACGCTTCATAGAGGACCAGGGCCACCAGAAGGACGACCCCGCCCAGAATGCAGATGGAGACGCGGACACGGTTGATCACCCGCTCGTAGTTTTCCATCGAAACCTTGCGGACCAGCGTCCAGGCGGGCGATTCCATCGTCTCCGCTGTTGCTTTCGCTGATGAGCCGATCCGGGTCGAGGCACGGGTCCTGCCCGGTGTGATAGATCTCCGTGCGATCCTCGGTAAACAGATACCACGAGCTGTTCCCGTCCCGCAGCGCGTCGAACAGATCGTCAAAGACGCTCTCGTCCATCAATATCATCGAATAGCACTCGCCGTAGCTGACATTCACGGATTTCCATCCGGCGATCATGAGGCTTTGCCGCGTCTTGTCGTTTTCAAATCCATAGAGGGTGGAGGCGGGGAGCGGGCCGACCCACACGGTCTGCCCCAGCGGCGCGTTCAGGATCTGCGCCTTCATGTCCTCCGGAAGCGGGTTTTGCTCCGGGTCGTCCAAGAAGAAGTTGCCCTCCGGGAGCGCTCCGAACAGGCTGCCGTCCTTGCGCATGAAGAGCAGGCCGAATATCTTTTCGCGCGACGCGATTTCCCCCCGCAGATAGTCCCGGCAGCGGATTCGCGCGTGAACCAGCTGAGTCGCGGAGTCGTACCGGCCCCTCGCGCAGGACGCCACCCGCTCGTCCGACAGGATGTTCCTGACCTCGTTGACGGAGGTTGCGATCATCGGCTCCACCGAACGGGACACCGTTTCAAAGCCCGTGGCGTTCACTTCCTGCTCCTGCTGCAAAAGCAGGCGAATGAAGGCGCGGGAAAACAGCGTGTTCAGCAATGCGATGACGAACAGCACGATGGCGATCATCGGCAGCAGGATGCGGAATCGAAGGGATTTCAGCCTTTGCATCATTGTGGTTTTCCCTCCATGTGAACGCACGGCTGCCGCTCGTACTGCTCGGGCGTGTAGGGTTCGATCCCGTTTTCGCGCTGCACCTTAAAAACCATGGGCACGACGATGGCCGCCGCGGCTTCCCACTTTTGCCGATAGGCCTCGAACACCTCCGGTTCGCCGAGCTCGATCAGCCTGCGGATCGTCTCCTCCCGAACCGTGTCAAACGCATCTTCCGTCTCCGCCAGGATCAGGTCAACCTGAACGTCCTCCAAAATCGCCTCGGCCTCGGCGAGCAGATGCAACTGGTCCCGATCCATGCTACTGATGGTGGAGGAGATCGCCTCGCCACAGTCGTTTCGGAAATCCAGCCCGCCGGTTTTATAGAAAGCGTCCAGCGGCAGCTCAACTCCATAATGCTCGCAAATATCCCGAGCCAGATTGTTGGTCATAGTCGCCACGCCATACTCTCGTGAGAGGGTGATGAAATCCAGGGAATACCCGTCCGGATGCGTCAGATTTTCACGCAAAATCGGCCAATTGTTCGGCAGATCGTTGAAGCTCCCCCACTGCGCAAAATAGTTGTCCGGATCAGTCGTGCCCGTCTTGAAGGCATCCAGCTGCTCGCGGCCGTATTCGGTCATTTGGGGAAGGCCGTCCGCATCGTAATCCCACGTCACGCCCCTGCGGCCCATGCAAATCTCCCGCAGAAAATCCGGATCGCACATATAATTGAACAGCCGCAGGGCCGTTTCTTTATGCGGACTGTTGGCCGAAATGAACCACATATAAGCGGAGCCATTCCCCAACAGCTGATAGACATTGGTATAAAGGTTGATGCTCTCGCTGGGAACGGCGCAGTATCCGCTGAGCGTATCCGGGTCCGTCATGTGCTTTGCCTTGTAAAGCGATTCGTTTACAGCGGGAAGCCCGAGGTACTGGCCGCGTATGCGCTTTTGGTTGTATTGCTCCTTGGTTTGGGTAAAGATCTCCATATCGAAGGATCCGTCTGTTTTCCCGGCGTTGTACAGCTTATTGAGCCATGCCATGGACGTCCACCACATCGAATGCGCCGGGTCCGTGTACCCGTCGTATACCTCATTGGTGAATATGTCGTTCTGGTACTTGTACGCGGCCCAGTAGTCGAGGTTGAGTTCCGTGCGGAAGGCAGTTTCAAACCCGTCCATGTCAAAAGTCCCGTACAGATAAGTCGGATAACCTTCCTCCGTGAAGGGATGGTTCGCGTGCATCCGCATCAGCACGTCCACGTAATCGTCCTCGTCATGGATGGGCGGATAGCCCAGTTCAGAGTAATAATCCCAGCGAAGGACATAACCGCGATAAGCGGTTTCGATGCTGAAGCCGACGTTATTGTAGCCGATTCTGGCCGGGAAGAAGTAAAAACCTTCCTCCCCGTTCCCGAGCTGTTTGAACACATCATAGGTCAGCCGCGCAGCCCCCTTGAGAAAGTTTGGCACATATTCTGGTGGCGACGATGTCCGGCAGGTTGCCGCTGGACAACCCGGCCGCGTAGTCGTCCGACGACAGATAAACATACTGAATCTCCACTCCCAGCTGATCTTCCAGATACCGCCACAGGCCCAGCTGGTTTTCCCCGTCCACGCGCTTAGAAGACCGATCACTCACATCGCCGATGGTCAGCACGGGACGATCCTCCTCCGCCAGGCAAGCAGAACAGGCCGCGGGCAGAAGCAGCAGCGCCACCAGCACCGACACGAGAATTCTCTTCAATTCGTTCCACCCCTTTTCATCCGGGATCACAGTTTTACTGCGTGTCGATCCACGATGGCGCCTCCCGACCCGCCGTTGGGTTCGATCAGCCCTCCTTGATCCGCTTCAGCGCGTCCGCCTTCAGCGCCACGCCGTCGATCTTGCCACTGCCCAGCATTGGGAATTCATCGTACACGACGAAGTGCGAGGGCACCTTGTACTTGGCCAGGCGCTTCAATAGCTCCGCCTTCACCGCCGCCTCGTCGAAGGTCGCGCCGGCCTTCAGCTTCACGCACGCGCCGACCTCCTCGCCGAAGAAGTCGCTGGGCACGCCGATCACCTTCACGCTCTCGATGATGTCCAGCTCGGAGATGGCCGACTCCACCTCGGAGGGCATGATGTTCTCGCCGCCGCGGATGATCAGCTCCTTGTAGCGGCCGGACAGGGTCAGGTAGCCGTCCGCGTCCAGATAGCCCATGTCGCCGGTGTGCAGCCAGCCATCCTCGTCGATGGCCTGGTCCTGCAGCGGCACCTTGTAGTAGCCGGTCATCAGGTTGAAGCCCTGCACCAGTATCTCGCCCGGCTCGCCCGCGGGGCAATCCTCGCCGGTGGCGCGGTTCAGTATCTTGATGCTGATGTTCTCCACCTGCTTGCCCACGCTGCGCAGTATGTGCGCGTCCGTGTCGTCGTACAGCGTCACGCTGACCGGGGCCATTTCGCTCAGGCCGTAGGCGATCATGAAGTGGTTGCCCGGCAGCTTCTCCTTGAACATGCGCAGCTGGGCCTCCGTGGCCGCCGCGCCCGCCAGGTACGTGCAGCGCAGGCACGAGAAGGCGTCGGAGGTGAAGTCCTTGTTGTTCAAAAGCGCGATGATCATCGTCGGCACGGAGTGCAGCAGCGTGCAGTGTTCGCTGTTCATCACGCGGATTAGCGTGTTGGTGCGGATGTCGTCCGGCACGAACAGCACCGCGTCGGTCATGGCGCAGGGCAGGAAGCACACCACCAGCCCCAGGATGTGGAACAGCGGCACGATCAACAGGTTCTTGTCCGCGTCCGTCAGCCGCTGCAGCTTCACCTGCACCGCCGCGGCGTTCA
>CACYWI010000228.1 GCA_902778045.1 uncultured Eubacteriales bacterium | reverse complement strand
CAGCTCGTCGGCGGCCTTGCCCTCCTTGTAGCGCCAGTGGGCCGCGATGCCGTATTCGGCGGTGCGGTGCATCTCGAAGGTGCGGATCTGCACCTCGAAGGGCCGGCCCTGGTTCACCACGGTGGTGTGCAGCGACTGGTACATGTTGGCCTTGGGCATGCTGATGTAGTCCTTGAACCGGCCCGGCACCTGGGGCCAGATGGTGTGCACGATGCCCAGGGCGAAGTAGCAGTCCTGCTTGGTATTCACGAGGACCCGAACGGCGATCAGGTCGTTGATCTGGTCGAAGCTCTTGTTCTGGGTCTTCATCTTCTTGTAGATGGAATAGAAGTGCTTGGGCCGGCCGTCGATCTCGCAGGTGATGCCGGCCTCGTTCAGGCGGGCCTTCAGCTCCTGGGTCACCTGGGCGATCAGCTGCTCCCGCTCCTCGCGCTTCATGCCCACCAGGCGCACCAGCTCGTAATAGCCGTCCGGATCGATGTAGCGCAGGGACAGGTCCTCCAGCTCCCACTTCACGGCGTACACGCCCAGCCGGTGGGCCAGCGGCGCGTAGATATCCAGCGTCTCCCGGGCGATGGGCACCTGGCGCTCCGGCTTCTGATATTTCAGCGTGCGCATATTGTGCAGCCGGTCCGCCAGCTTGATCAGCACCACGCGGATGTCCTTGGCCATGGCCAGGAACATCTTGCGCAGCGTCTCGGCCTGGGCCTCCTCGCGGTTGGCGAAGTTCAGCTGCGACAGCTTGGTCACGCCGTCCACCAGCAGCGCCACCTCGTCGCCGAATTCCCGGCGCACCACGTCCAGCGTACAGCCCTCCACGTCCTCCACGCAATCGTGCAGCAGGCCCGCCGCGATGGTAGTGGCGTCCAGCATCAGGTCGGTGAGGATCACCGCCACGGCCACCGGATGCATGAAGTAGGGGTCGCCGGACTTGCGCACCTGGTTGGCATGGGCCTTCTCGGCGAAGGCGTAGGCGCGCCGCACCAGGTCCATGTCGTCTTCCGGGTGGTACTTCCGGATGCGCGAAATCAGCTCGTCCGCGCTGATATAGGGGCGCAGGCTGCTTTCTGTCATCGGGGCTCCTCCTTCTTCACGGATTCCAGTTCCCTTGCCGCCACCGATCCATCCATCTCCAGGCGGGGCTGTCCTCGGGCCGGGCCTTCGCGACGCCGGTGCGGCGCAGGGCCACGGGCGAGGCGTCCAGCGCCAGCTCGAACAGGCCCATGTCCGCCATGGCCAGGATCGCCGCCGCCATGGCGCTCTCGTCCAGACCGGCCTCCCCGGCGGCTTCTCGGGTCAGCTGGAAGAGCGACGCAAACCAGACGGGCCGCTTCATCAGCCGGGCAAGCCCGGTATAGGCCGCGCGCAGCATGTCCAGGTCAGGCAGCCACGCCATGCCCTCGTCCCCCAGCCGCAGCACCTGCTGCGTCGTTCCCTCCGGCAGGCACTGCTCCGGCGCGCCGCACAGCACGATCCGCCGGTAGCCCGCCGGTATGCGGCCCCCGACGGGGCACACGCACACGGCGTTGAAGGCCCGGGGGTCCCGGGGAAATTCGCCGAAGGCCACGTCCGGCGGGCCGAAGCCGAACCGGTGCAGCAGCCTGCCCGCGCAGGCCACCTGGGTGGTGACCAGCAGCGTGCCCTGGGGCCGGTCCACCAGCCAGTCCTGCACCGCGTCCTCGTCCACCGGGGTCGCGGCATGCTTCGAGGGGGCTATTTTTTTATTATAGAATATCTCTGTTAAGAATTCGCATTGAAGCCGGCCCTCGTCCCCAAGTTTTGCGGAAAGGCGGCGGTATACGTCCCAGTCCGCCAGGGCCTTGACCTCGGCCTGGGGCTCGACGCGGCCCATGTAGTCGTTCAGCTTCGGCACGAACAGCACGTCCGCGCCGCCGGACAGCGACCCGGCGCGGGGGCCCTCCCGGAAGGCGATGCCCGGCAGCCGGTGGCCGTCCTGGGCCAGGGTCAGCTTCAGGTGCGCGCCGTCGGCGCCCACGGCGCGGGCCTCCACCACCTCCGCCCGGGCGCGGAACACCGGCGCGGGGTTGCCGAAGCCGGTGGGCTGTATGGCGTCCAGGGCCACGATCAGCCCCGGGGTGACCTCGCCGAAGTCCAGCACGCCGTCGTAGAGCTTGGCGGGCACGTAATCCCAGGGGTACACGTGGGCGTCGATCCAGGCGTCCAGCGCGGCGATGAAGTCGGAAAGCCGCTCCGGGGCCAGCGTGAGCCCCGCGGCCTGCCTGTGGCCGCCGAAGCGGATCAGTGTGTCGGCGCAGCCGGTCAGCGCGGCGAATATGTCCACGCCCTCGATGCTGCGGCAGGATCCGGTCAGCTTCTCTCCCTGGTCGGACAGCAGGATCACCGGGTAGTTGTACTTCTCCAGCAGCCGCGAGGCCGCCAGCCCGATCACGCCGGGGTTCCAATCCTTCCCGGCCAGCACGATGGCCCGGTGGGCACAGAAGTCGAAGTCCGCAAGCTGCGCCTCCGCCTCGGCCAGTATGTGGTTCTCCACGGTCTTGCGGCGGGCGTTCTCCTGGTCCAGGGCCTCGGCCTGGACGCGGGCTTTCGCCGGGTCCGTCTCCAGGATCAGCGCCAGCGAGCGCTCCGCCGAGCCCAGCCGCCCGCCCGCGTTCAGCCGCGGGGCCAGCTGGAAGCCGATGGCGGTGGAGGTGACCGGCTTGCCCGACAGCCCCGCCGCCCCGATCAGCGCGGCGACGCCGGTGCGCGGCGCGCGGTTGATGGCCGCCAGCCCCAGGGCCACGATCACCCGGTTCTCGCCGGTCAGGGACACCACGTCCGCCACGGTGGCCAGCGCCGCCACGTCCACCCATGGCATGGCCGCGTCCCGGCCCGACAGCGCCCAGACGAGCTTCCACGCCACCCCCGCGCCGCACAGGTACGGGAAGGGATAGCCGCCCAGCAGCGGGTTCACCGTGGGACAGTCCGGCAGGGCGTCGCCGGGGCGGTGGTGGTCGGTGACGATCACGTCCAGCCCCAGGGATTTGGCCAGCCCGACCAGGTCATGGCTGGCGATGCCGCAGTCCACCGTCACCAGCAGCTTCGCCCAGCCGGCGATCTCGCGCACCGCGTGCTCGTTCAGGCCGTAGCCCTCGCTGTGGCGGGACGGCAGGTACACCCGGGCGTCGCAGCCCAGGGACTTCAAATGCCCCGACAGGATCGCCGACGCGCACACGCCGTCCACGTCGTAGTCGCCGTATACGCACACGACCTCGCCGCCGGACAGCGCCGCGCGGATGCGGGCCACGGCCCGCCCCATGTCGGAAAGCAGCATCGGGTCGGTCAGCTGCTCCTCCCCCGGGTGCAGGAAGGCCTCCGCCGCCGCCGCCGAGGCGATGCCCCGCGCCGTCAAAAGACGGTGCAGCGCCGGCGGCATGGAGGGCGGACAGGGAAAGGAGGAGGGGGATTCGTTGCGAAGAATGTATTTCAGCATGGTTTCATCTTTCTTTGGAATGTTAGGGATTTTTCTTAGGGGATTTTTCTTAGGGCGTGTTTCTAAAATGCCTGAAGCGCATTTTCGGCGTCTTTGACTGCATTTCTGCGTTGGTTTCCCTTGATTTACCGCCAGTAAAACTGCGGAAAACCGCCTTGAAATGCAGTCAAATCCACTCGAAACTGCATCTCCCAGCATTTAGAAACACACCCTAGTGCTGGCGGGATATCTTTTGGGGGCCTCGCCTTGCCTTTCAGGGAATCGATTGCTTCAGAAAACATGGCAGCGCTGCCTGAGCCTTCCCCTTCAGGGGCATCGAGTGCCTCGGCAGACGGCGCGGCCTGAGCCTTCCCCTTTAGGGGAAGGTGGATTTGGCGGAAAATGCTTGCATTTTGCGTCAAAGACGGTAGAGGTCGTTCCCCTCACATCTTTTCATTGATCAATTTTTCAATTTCCGCGCAAACGCCTTTGAAGTTCGTGTCCACTTCGTAGTTGCTGAACCTTACAACCTGTAGCCCCAGACTGTTGAGATACGCGGTACGCTTTCTGTCCCATATTTCCTGCTCCGGCTCGTAATGCTGAGAGCCATCTACTTCAATGACCAGCTTGCGCTCGGCGCAATAGAAGTCCGCGATATAGAATCCAAACTGCTTTTGCCTGCGGAACCGAACCGGACAGGCGCTCAGGCAATCATACCAAAGGTGACGTTCCTGATCTGTCATTTCCCGGCGCAGCTTCTGGGCGAAGGGCTTCTTGCGCCCGTCGTAGCTCAGGGGTGTTGGCATGACAGGAGCCTCCTTTTGCAATGGTGCTGTCGTCTGAGGAACGACCTCTTCCGGCGCTGGCGCGCCACCTTCCCCTAAAGGGGAAGGCTTTGGGGGGCGTCTCTCCGGCGTTTCGTTCAAGCAAGGCGGTTCGTCTGGAGAACGACCTCTTCCGGTGCTGGCGCGCCACCTTCCCCTGAAGGGGAAGGCTTTGGGGGGCGTCTCTTCGGCATTCGTTCAAGCAAGGCGGTTCGTCTGGAGAACGACCTCTTCCGACCTCGCTACGCTCGGCCACCTTCCCCTAAAGGGGAAGGCTTTTGGGGACCACGCCTTGCCTTTCAGGGACATCGAGTGCCTCAGCAGACGGCGCTGCCTGAGCCTTCCCCTTTAGGGGAAGGTGGATTTGGCGGAAAATGCTTGCATTTTGCGTCAAAGACGGTAGAGGTCGTTCCTCTCACATCTTTTCATTGATCCATTTTTCAATTTCCGCGCAAACGCCTTTGAAGTTCGTGTCCACTTCGTAGTTACTGAACCTTACAACCTGTAGCCCCAGACTGTTGAGATACGCGGTTCGCTTTCTGTCCCACGCTTCCTGCTCCGGCTCGTAATGCTGAGAGCCATCTACTTCAATGACCAGCTTGCGCTCGGCGCAATAGAAGTCCACGATATAGAATCCAAACTGCTTTTGCCTGCGGAACCGAACCGGACAGGCGCTCAAGCAATCATACCAAAGGTGGCGTTCCTGGTCTGTCATTTCCCGGCGCAGCTTCTGGGCGAAGGGCTTCTTGCGCC
>CACYWI010000227.1 GCA_902778045.1 uncultured Eubacteriales bacterium | reverse complement strand
GTGTATTGAATTCGAGGGCTGCGGTCTCATGTGCCGCAGCCCTCGAACGCCGGGCGGTCAATGCCCGTGAATGACCTTATTCGGCCACCTGCACCTCGATGCCCTTCTCGGCGAAGTACTTGGCGGCGCCGGGATGATAGGGCAGGCCGCAGGAGGAGGCATACTCCAGGTTCAGCTCAGCGCCCTTGGCGTGGGCCTCGGTGATGGCGTCCACGTTCTCGAAGATGGTGGACACGATGGCATAGGCCTCGTCGTCGGTCACGTCCTCGTTGGCGATGATGGTGGCCTTCACGCCCACGGTGGTCACGTCCTCGTCGATGCCCTCATAGGTGCCGGCGGGGATGACGGTCTTGGAGTAGGCGGGGGAGATGCCCTGCAGCTTCTCGACGGAGGCGTCGTCCAGGCTGATCAGGTAGCAGCCCTTGGTGGTGGCCAGGTCGACCACGGCGGGGGTGGGCGCGCCGGCCACGATGAAGGCGGCGTCGATCTTGCCGTCCTTCAGCGCTTCGGAGGAATCGCCGAAGGACTGGTACTGGGGATTGATGTCGTCAATGGTCATGTCGTAGGCGGCCAGGAAGTCCAGGGCGTTGAAGTACACGCCGGAGCCCTGGGAGCCCACGGAAACGTTCTTGCCCTTCAGATCCGCGACGGACTTGATGTCCGGGTTGCAGGTGACCAGCTGAACGGTCTCGTCATACAGGGCGGCGATGGCGGTGAAGGTATCCACGGGCTTGTCGAAGCTGCGGATGCCGTTGTAGGCGTAGCTCGCCACGTCGTTCTGCACGAAGCCCAGCTGCGCGTCGCCGATGTCCAGCAGGTCGATGTTGGCGGCGGAGCCGTTGCCCGCGACGGCGGTCACGGCCACGTCGGAATTGTTGGTGATGTACTGGGCCAGCACGTTGCCGAAGGCATAGTAGGTGCCGGAGGTGCCGCCGGTGGTGAAGGTCAGCTCCGCCAGCGCGGCGGTGCAGCCCAGCGCCAGAACCAGCGCGATCACGAGAGAAAGGACTTTCTTCATAAATGGTTCCTCCATTCCTTTGCCGGCTTCCCCGGCTAACTTTTGACTGTATTATACATTATGTCAAATCGAAAAGCAATAGAGAACTGCCAACCGCATTGTTAATAATTGCATATTTTGGCAAATATGCTGGGCTGCCGGGGATTTTTGCATCAAATGAGGAAAGGTGATGCTGAATTGCCACGAGCAAAGATGTATAAATATACATTTTGATTCTTGCGACCCTCTGAGCATACGCTTGATTAATTAACACGAATGCACTATGATATATAATGTACGAATATTCATGCGACGGAGGTTTGCCCCTTGAGCTACGATCAGAGCCGAATCCGCAATTTCTGCATCATCGCCCACATCGACCACGGCAAGTCCACGCTGGCGGACCGCATATTGGAAAAGACCGGCGTGATGAAGCTGCGGGACATGACGGACCAGGTGCTGGATTCCATGGAGCTGGAGCGGGAGCGCGGCATCACCATCAAGTCCAAGGCGGTGCGCATGCCCTATACGGCCAGGGACGGCAAGACCTATGAGCTGAACCTGATCGACACCCCCGGCCATGTGGACTTTACCTATGAGGTGTCCCGGGCGCTGGCCGCCTGCGAAGGCGCGGTGCTGGTGGTGGATGCCAGCCAGGGCATCGAGGCCCAGACGCTGGCCAATGTGTACATGGCCCTGGATCACGACCTGGAGATCCTGCCGGTGATCAACAAGATCGACCTGCCCTCGGCCCAGCCAGAGGTGGTCAAGCAGGAGATCGAGGACGAGATCGGCCTGGATTGCGAGGGCTGCCCGCTGGTCTCCGCCAAGCAGGGCATCGGCATCGAGGATGTGCTGGAGGACATCGTGAACAACGTGCCCGCGCCTCAGGACGACCCCGACGCCCCGCTGCAGGCGCTGATCTTCGATTCCTATTACGACAACTATCGCGGGGCCATCTCCTCGGTGCGCGTGAAGGCGGGCAGCGTGAAGGTGGGCGACCGCATCCGCATGATGGCGGGCAGGTGTGAATTTGAAGTCACCGAGGTCGGGGCCTACCTGCCCCTGGGCTACAGCCCCCGGGAGAGCCTGTCCGCGGGCGAGGTGGGCTATATCGCCGCCTCCATCAAGGATATCGCCGACATCCGTGTGGGCGATACCATCACGCTGGCGAACAGCCCCGCCGCCGAGCCGCTGCCGGGCTACAAGCCGGTGCTGCCCATGGTGTACTGCGGCATCTATCCCGCCGACGGCGCCGACTATGAGACCCTGCGCGACGCGCTGGAAAAGCTGCGCCTGAACGACGCGGCCCTGTCCTACGAGCCGGAGACCTCCGTGGCCCTGGGCTACGGCTTCCGCTGCGGCTTCCTGGGGCTTCTGCACATGGAGATCATCCAGCAGCGCCTGGAGCGGGAATTCGACCTGGACCTGGTGACCACCGCCCCCAGCGTGGTGTACAAGGTGGTCAAGACCGACGGCGAGACGGTGATGATCGACAACCCCACCAACCTGCCGCCGGTGCAGGAGATCGACTGGATGGAGGAGCCCATGGTGGACGCCCAGGTGATCACGCCCCAGGAGTTCGTCGGCGCGATCATGGAGCTGTGCCAGGACAAGCGGGGCACCTTCCGGGACATGAAGTACATCGAGGGCGGCCGCGTGCAGCTGAAGTACGACCTGCCGCTGAACGAGGTCATCTACGACTTCTTCGACCAGCTGAAGAGCCGCACCCGGGGCTACGCCTCCTTCGACTACGAGCTGAAGGGCTATGAGCGCAGCGACCTGGTGAAGCTGGACATGCTTCTGAACGGCGAGCAGTGCGACGCGCTGTCCATCATCGTGCACCGTGAGCGGGCCTATCCCCGGGGCCGCAGCATCGCCGAGAAGCTGAAGGAGGCCATACCGCGCCAGCTGTTCGAGATCCCGATCCAGGCCGCCATCGGCGGCAAGGTCATCGCCCGGGAGACCGTGAAGGCCCTGCGCAAGGACGTGCTGGCCAAGTGCTACGGCGGCGACATCAGCCGCAAGAAGAAGCTGCTGGAAAAGCAGAAGGAGGGCAAGAAGCGCATGCGCCAGGTGGGCAGCGTGGCCGTGCCGTCCGAGGCGTTCATGGCGGTGCTGAAGATGGATTGAGACGAGAGTGGAGTGTGGAGTGTGGAGTGTGGAGATATGGATAGTCCGGGAACGGCGATTCGTTATTCCACGTGTCGGCTGGGCGTTGCTTCGCGGTAACGTCAATATGTTTTACCGATGTCATTTTGCGCGCGGCTAACCCAAACTCCACTCTCCACTCTCCACTCTCCACTCTTTACACCGTCTCCCGTGCCAAAGCCGCTTTCCCTCTATATCCACGTGCCGTTTTGCGCGTCGAAGTGCGCGTATTGCGATTTCGCCTCGTTTCCGGGGCGGGAGGGGGACTGGGCGCGGTACTTCAACGCGCTGTGGGACGAGATCGGGGCCTGGAAGCCGCGGCTTTCGGGCTATCAGGCCGTCACGGCGTTCTTCGGCGGCGGCACGCCCACGCTGGTGCCGGAGGAATATATCGTCGGTACCCTTGAGCGGCTGAGGCGGGCCGTGCCCTTCGCCCCGGACGCGGAGATCACGGCGGAGGGCAA
>CACYWI010000226.1 GCA_902778045.1 uncultured Eubacteriales bacterium | reverse complement strand
GTGGGGAAGCATAGAATGTGCCGGCCACTATTCCTGTTCCCTAATCCCTAATCCCTAATCCCTAATCCCTAATCCCTGTTCCCTCGTTCCCCTAGTTCCCCTAGTTCCCCTAGTTCCTAGTTCCTAGTTCCTATTGCCTATTCCCTGCTCCCCCATTGATCTCCCTGAACCTCTCCACATCGACCTTTGCCACGCGGTCGGGGGTCATCAGGCCGTTGATCTCCTGCATCACGTCGGTCAGCTGGGTATAGCAGTAGCCGCGGCAGTAGGGCAGCGCGCGGATGGCGTCGGTGACGGACTGATAGCGGGCGAAGAAGGCCGCCTCGCTGTCCACCTTGTCGTGGTAGCCCCAGGTGGCCATGCCGCCCACCTCGCCCTGGGCGCCGATGCCGGAGAAGGCGATGCCGCCGTACTCGGTGACCAGGAAGGCCTCCTCGCCGGTATGGCGCGCGCCGGGCACATAGCAGCGTTTTTCGTCGCAGCCCATGTCCTCCACCTTCCGGCGGGTGATGAAGTGCTCGGCCATCGTCGCGCCGTCGGCGGCGTAGTCGTGCAGGGCGCAGATGTCGGTCTCCACCTGCTCCCAGCCGTCGTTGCTGGAGCACAGTCGGGTACCGTCCGCGGCCTTGGTCAGCTGGTACAGCATCCGCGCCGCGGCCTGCTGGCGGGGGGCGTTCATGATGTCCTGCACGCCCCAGCTCTCGTTCAGGGGCACCCAGCAGATCACGGAGGGATGGTTGAAATCACGGTCGATGAAGTCCAGCAGCGCATCCGACAGGCCCCGCAGCGCGTCGCCGTCAAAATCATAGGCGCTGGGCACCTCGCCCCAGACCAGCAGGCCCAGCCGGTCCGCCCAGTAGTAGTAGCGGGGGTCCTCCACCTTCTGGTGCTTGCGCGCGCCGTTGAAGCCGAAGGCCAGCGTGCGCTCCACATCCAGGCGCAGGGCGTCGTCGCTGGGCGGGGTCAGCAGGGAATCCGGCCAGTAGCCCTGGTCCAGCACCAGGCGCTGGTAGAGGGGCGCGCCGTTCAGCAGCACCTCGCCGCCGGCGACCTCCACCTTCCGCAGGCCGAAGTAGGTGCGCACCCGGTCCACCACGCCGTCGCCCCGGATCAGGCTGACCTCCAGGTCGTACAGGTTCGGCGCCGCCGGCGACCACAGCCGCGCGGGGCCCCGCAGCGCCAGCCGCACCCCGGCCCGGCGGCCGGTCATCGGCACCAGGGCCTCGCCGCAGCGCTCGCCGGCAAAGCTGGCCACCAGCCGCAGCGCGAGCCCCGGCTCCGGCACGCGGTCGATATCCACCCGGGCGGTGATGGCGTTCCCCTCCACATCCGGGATCACGTGGGCCCGGGTGACGGCATGGCTGCCCACGGCCTCCAGGTACACGGTCTGCCAGATGCCGGAGACGGGGGTGTACCAGCAGCCCATGACGCCCCGGTCCCAATACTGCTTGCCCCGGGGACGGCTGCGGTCCGGCACGTCCTCCACCCGCAGGCACAGGTCGTTATCGCCCTCGACAAGGGATTGGGTGATGTCGAAGCAGAAGGGCGCGTAGCCGCCGCGGTGCTCCCCCACCAGCTCGCCGTTCACGTACACCCGGCAGCTGTCATCCACCGCGCCGAAGCGCAGCAGCACCCGCCGGCCCGCAAATTCCGGCGGCAGACGGAAGGCGCGCCGGTACCACAGCAGGGTGTGGATCTCGTCCGTGGGGCCGATGCCGCTGAGCGCCGTCTGGTAGGCGAAGGGCACCGTGATGCGCCCGCCCAGGTCGCGCCCGGGCCTCTGCCAGCGCTCGCGCAGGCCCGCGTTCTCGTCGTCAAAGGCGAACTGCCAGACCCCGTTCAGGTTGTAAAACGTGTCCCGCATGAAATCCGGCCTCGGATGCTCCGGGCGGGGGATGGACGAAGCAACGTTGCTTGACATGGCGAAGCCTCCTTGTGTTTGAGTGTGGAGTGTGGAGAGTGGAGTGTGGAGTGTGGAGTTACAGGATGCCGCGCGCGGGATGACTGCGGGAGGACATTCCGCATTTCCCGCGAAGGGATGCCGTTCCCAGGCTGACTTCAACTCCACACTCCTAACTCCACACTCCACACTCCCTCTATTTTCTCCCATGAAACGCCCTCTTCCGCTCGTACAGCATCTCGTCGGCCCGGTGGATGCAGGCGGAGAAGGGCTCCCCGCGGTCGGCGCAGCGGGCATAGCCCAGGGACATGCTCAACTGGTAGGGCTTTTCCGCCGCCCGGGCCAGGTCGCGCAGCTCGCCGTTGACGGTATCCGCCACGGCCTCGGGGTCGAAGGCCCTGCCCTTGCCGGGCTGTATGCTCAGCAGGAACTCGTCGCCGCCGAAGCGGGCCGCGAACCCGCCGAAGCGCCCGATGGTGCGCTTCAGCGCGGTGGCGCAAAGGATCAGCGCGGCGTCGCCCTCCATGTGGCCGTAGGCGTCGTTGATGCCCTTGAAGCCGTTCAGGTCGCCCATGAAAAGGTACAGCGGGTTGTCCCCGGACACCTCGGCCAGCCGTTCGGCCAGGAACTCATCGGCCTTGCGGCGGTTGTTCATGCCGGTGAGGGCGTCGCTGTTGATGTTGGACTCCTGCATGTTGATGAAGATCACCACGATCACCGCGAACACGGCGGCGGGCAGTATCGAGGCCTGGGGCAGCATGCTGTCCACCGCCACGAACAGCAGTATCAGCAGCACGGACAGCAGCAGCGCGCCGGCGGACTGCCTGTGGAATTCGGTGCGGGCGCGGATCAGGTTGCGAATGGCGATCAGCGCCACGAAAATCAGGTACAGGCTGGAGGACACCAGCATCACCGGGTACAGCGGGCCGTGGACGATCAGGTTGTCCTGGTTGAGGGTGAATATCCAGCCCGTAAACGGCGAGGACGCGATCAGCGTCGCGGACAGCAGCTCCGGCAGCGCCGACAGCACAAAGCCCCGGCGCTTGCCCAGCGGCCTGAAGCGGATCTTTTCCACGGTATAGCGGAAAAAGCAGAAGGCGCTCAGCGTGACCGACAGCAGGCTGCACGTGCACAGCAGCTGCATCCACGGCCGCGCCAGGTGCAGAAAGCCGTATTCCTGCATGCTCCACAGGCTGTTGAACACCAGGTAGAACAGGTGCACGATCACCAGCGCGCAGAAGGACTGGTTCTCCCCCTTGCGGGCGATGTTCCGGTTCATCCGCGAATAGATGTAGCTGTCCAACAGGAAGAACACCGACTGGAACACGACAAAGCACACCAGCACGTCGCTGATCATCGGGCAACCCTCCCGGACGGAATTTTGCACTATTATAACACGGCGCGGGGAAGATGTCCAGAATGGGAGATGGGAATTGGGAATTAGGAATTAGGAACTGGGAACCAGGAACTAGGAACTAGGAACTAGGAACTAGGAACTAGGAATTAAGAACTGGAAATCGGGAATTGAGAATTGAGAATTGGGAATTGGGAATTGCGGTGCAAATCCCTGGGGGATTGGTTTGATTGAATGGGAAACCGGATCGCGCTGTGCCCCATACCCTGTCATTGCGAGGAAGCGCCGAAGGCGCTGACGTGGCAATCCGGTTTACTGAAGGAATCAAAGAAATCCGCAGGATTTCAACCGTCATTCTCCATTTTCAATTCTCCATTGAAGCCGTTCCGCCTCACACCGTCAGCTTCTCCAGCCAATAGGTAAAGCGCGGCTCCGGCGGGGCCTCGAACAGCAGCTCCTCGCCGGTGCGGGGGTGGGTGAAGCCCAGGCGGAAGGCATGCAGCAGCTGGCCGCCCTCCACCGGGTACGGGGACCGCTTGGGCGGAGGCCATGTGCACGCGGATCTGGTGGGTGCGGCCGGTGGTCAGGCGGGCCTCGATCAGCGTGGCGCCGCGCAGGGGCCGGAGCACCGTCCAGTGGGTGACGGCCTCCCGCCCGCCGGGCACGATGGCCATCCGCTTGCGGTCGGTGGGGTGCCGGCCGATGGGGGCGTCGACGGTGCCCTCGTCCTGCCTGAAGCCGCCGATCACGATGGCACGGTAGGCGCGCTTGACGGTGTGGGCGCGGATCTGCTCGGACAGGGCCACGTGGCTGAAGTCGTTCTTCGCCACCAGCAGCAGGCCCGAGGTATCCTTGTCGATGCGGTGCACGATGCCGGGCCGGATCTCGCCGCCGATGCCGGACAGGTTGTCCAGGTGCCTGAGCAGCGCGTTCACCAGCGTGCCGGATTCGTTGCCCGCCGCCGGGTGCACCACCATGCCCGAGGGCTTGAACACCACGGCCAGGTCCGCGTCCTGGTACACGATGTCCAGGTCGATGTCCTCCGCCGCCACCGTCGCCGGGGCCGCCACGGGCACCGTCACGCGCACAGCGGCCCCCGGCTTCAGCATGTAACCCGCCTTGGCCTGGGCCGCGCCGTCCACCAGCACATGGCCGTCCTTCACCAGCGCTCCCGCGCGGGATCGCGTGACCCCCGCCAGTGCCGCGGCGAATACGTCCAGCCGCTCGGCGGAACCGGCAATGCCCTCGAATACTTGACTTTCTGCCATGGATACAACACCACCCCTTTGGGGAAATGGGAAATGGGGAATGGGGAATTGAGAATTAAAGTTACCGTTTCTGCGCGTGATTCGGGGGACGGTTCCTTTTCCCAAGAATGGGGAACGACTTCCGGGCGGGCGGCGCAACGCCGCCCCTACAGGGTGCGCGGCAGCCACTATTCCTATTGCCTAGAGTGTGTTTCTAAATGCCGGGAGATGCAGTTTCGAGTGGATTTGACTGCATTTCAAGGCGATTTCCCGCAGGTTTACTGGCGGTAAATCAAGG
>CACYWI010000225.1 GCA_902778045.1 uncultured Eubacteriales bacterium | reverse complement strand
GTGGGTAGCGGCGCTGTCCAGGAAGCAGGCGGCCAGGCGGCCCAGCCCGCCGTTGCCCAGCGCGGCGTCCTCGATGTCCTCCAGGTCGGCCAGGTCGATACCCTGCTTCGCCGCAGCGGCGCGGACCTCGTCCAGTACGCCCATGGCGTACAGGTTGTTGTACACCAGCCGGCCCATCAGGTACTCGGCGGACAGGTAGGCGGCGCGGCGGCCGTCCACATGGGCCTCGTAGTCATCGGTCCACTGCGGCGCGATCTCAAGCATGGCGGCCCTGGCGAGGGCGTCATGCAGCTGCACGGTGGTGCACGCGCTCAGCGGCCTGTGGGAGTCTGTCAGCGACTGCGCCTGGGCCAGCTCCACCAGCGCCGCGCCGCTGGCGGTCAGCAGCGCGCCGCGGCACGTCTGCCGGTTCAGCCGGCGGATGCGGCGGGCGATGGGGGAAAGGTCCGTGGGCTGCATGCGCCACAGCCAGTTGCCGCCTACCGTGCCGGGGAAGTTCATGCGGGCCTCGCTGCCCAGGCCCAGCCAATCCTGCATGGGCACGATGGCGGTGTCCGCCACGGATTCAAAGGCCGCGCGGATGATGTAGGGCAGCACGTTCTCCTCGTCCTCCGGCATGCCCAGCACCTTGCGGGCCCGGGCCTTCGTCGCGTCGGAGGCGTCGTCCCACCAGCCCTGGGTGGTGTTGTTGTCGTGGGTGCCGGTGTACACGATGCAGTTGGGGATGTGGTTCCGGGGCAGGTCGGGGTTCTCGTCGCTGTCGAAGGCGAATTGGAGCACCTTCATGCCCGGATAGCCGCAGAAGGCCAGCAGCCGGCGCACCTTCGCGCTGACCACGCCCAGGTCCTCCGCCACGATGTTCAGCCCCGGCAGTTCCTTGCGCACACGGTTGAACAGCCGGCGGCCGGGGCCGGGCTCGTACTTGCCCACGCGGGCGGTGGGCTCCTCGGCGGGGATGGCGTAGTAGTTGGCGAAGCCGATGAAGTGGTCGATGCGCAGCATGTCGAACATCTCGCCCAGCGCGCGCAGCCGGCCGATCCACCAGCTGTAGCCGGTCTCGGCGTGCTTCTTCCAGGCGTAGAGCGGGTTGCCCCAGCGCTGGCCGTCCTTCTGGAAGTAGTCCGGCGGCACGCCAGCGATGCGGATGGGTTTGCAGTCCTCGTCCAGCTCGAACATGTCCGGGTTCATCCACACGTCGCAGGAATCCTCGGCCACATAGATGGGCATGTCGCCCATCAGCTTCACGCCGTTGGCGCGCGCATAGTCGTGCAGCTTCTCCCACTGGTCGAAGAACAGGTACTGCTCGAAGACGTAATAGTCGATCTCATCGGCCAGCTGCTTAGAATACTTCGCCACGGCATCGGGCTTGCGCAGGCGGATGTCCTGGTCCGGCCACTGCATCCAGGAAACCTGGTCGAAGTGGGCCTTGATCGCGCAGAAGGTGGCGTAATCCCGGACCCAGGCGCGCTTTTGCTCGAAGGCGGAAAGCGCGCCCGCCAGCTTATCGCGGGAGCTTTCGAAGGCCAGCCGCAGCAGGCGGCTCTTCTGGGCCTTCACGGCCTCGAAGTCCACGTCCGGCAGGCTGGGCAGGGGCTCGTAGCTGCCCGCGGGGAGGATGCCCTGCGCCTCCAGCAGGTCGAAGTCGATCATCAGCGGGTTGCCCGCGAAGGTGGATACGCTCTGGTACGGGGATTCCGCGTAGCCGGTGGGCCCGATGGGAAGCACCTGCCAGATGGTCATGCCCGATTCACGGACGAAATCCACGAAGTCATAGGCCGCCTGCCCCAGCGTGCCGATGCCGCCCCGGGAGGGCAGCGAGGTGATGTGCAGCAGTATGCCGCTCTGTCGCATAGTCGTTCACTCCTTGGTGATAGTCTGTTATTGTTCGCCCTGCGCCGCCGCCATCGCCGCCAGCGCGCGCATCCTGCGCTCGGCGGTCTCGGGCAGCTCCACGAAGGGCTTGACGCCGACGACCGCGTCGGCGGGCTGTATGCGCTGATCGTCGTGGTCGGTGTCCAGCAGCAGGTATTTGCGGTTGCCCATGCCCAGCTCGTCCATGTAGGAAAGCTGGCGGTGGCCGTGGCGGGTCTCGATGCGCTCGCGCATGGCCGCGCCGTCGGTCTCGCTGAGGGCGTAGATCAGGTCCACGCAGGCCTGGTCCACGGCCAGTATGTCGGTGGAGGCCAGTATGCCGATGTCGGGCGTCACCACGGGCTCGGCAAGGCACCCCTCGCAGTCGCAGGACACGGAGATGTTGCGCATCACGTTGACAAAGCAGATCCGCCTGCCGAAGTAGTCCACGGTGGCCTTGGTGGATTCGGTCATGCGCTCCATGAACTCCTCCTCAGCGATGCTCCACTGATCGTCGGAGCCCGCGGCCTGGTGGATCATCTTCTTTCCGATTTGCCCGTCGGCGCAGCCGATGCCGATGTTCTTGTTGCTGCCGCCGAAGCCGCCCATGGTATGGCCTTTGAAGTGGGTCAGCGCCACCAGGGAATCGTAGCCGGGCAGGCTCTGGCCCACGCTCATGTGGTCGAACCACTTGCCGCCGGTCACGGGCAGGTCCACGGTGCCGGATTCGTCGGTGATGTCCACCGGGCAGAAGGTCCAGCCGTTGATCTCCAGGGTCCTGCGGTGCTTTTCGGTGGTGTCCCGGTCGCCCTCGTAGAAGGTGTTGGTCTCCACGATGGTCGCCCCGGGCAGGTCCTTTTCGATCAGGGCCTTCACCCATTCGCGGGGGATGATGTTCGGGCCGTACTGCTCGCCGGTGTGCAGCTTCACGGCCACCTCGGCGGACAGGTCGCGGGTGAAATAGACGATGGATTCGTTGCCGGCGCGCTCCTCAAAGGGCACGTAGCGCTCTCCGCCGGTGCCGGGGATGGGATTGGCCATGCTCTTGCCTCCTTAAAAGCGAACGGTCCGGGGCGCCTCGGTGAAGCTGGAGAAGGTGGCCGTGGCCTCGGTGAAGTACAGCACCTCGGTGTTGTCGTCCTCGGCGGAGTACATGGCCTGCAGCGAGGGATAGCTGTCCAGCATGTGCTTCTTGGCCTCCACGCGCTCGTCACGCTTCAGCGTGCCCGCCACGCGCAGCCACTTACCGCCCGAGAAGGCGCAGAGCTCCACCTTGGGGTTGGCCTGGATCTGTTTGGATACGTCCTTGACCTTGCCGGTCTGGATGTACAGCTTGTCCTCGAAGATGTCCACGGTGCCGAAGGGGCGCACCCGGGGCTGGTCGCCCTCCACGGTGGCCAGGTAGTAGGTGCCGCAATTCTTCAGGAATTCATAGACCTCGCGCATGATGGGTTCCTCCTTAATATAGGTTGATATGGGAATTATAGCATGATTATCGGGTTTTGTAAACCGATCAACCGGCGATCAGCGCCCGGTAGGCCCTTCGGCTGAGCGCGAAGCCCGCCCAGGCGAAGGCGGCGGCCGCCGCGGCCACAAGCGGCTCGTTCCAGCCATCGCCCCAGCGCCCCGAAAGGCTCAGGTACACGGCGCAGCCCACGGCTCCCGCGGCGGCCAGGACCCCGCAGCCCACGGACGCGCGCACCAGGCGGCCGGGGCCGTTTTCCTTCTGCACCACGGTCATGCGCGCCGGGGCCGTCGCCATTGCCCAAAGGCCCAGCAGCAGGTACGTGCCGGGCAGCAGCGAGGCCATGAAGGGCACCAGCGCATACAGGCAATGCGTGGTGGCGCGGCCCGCGCGCAGGTAGACGAGCGCCAGCAGCCAGTAGCCCGCCGCGCACAGCCCGATGCCGACGGCCCGCCGGCGCGGGGCGGGGGAGCCCTCCGGGAAGCGCCAGTATTCGCCGGCATAGACGGCCTTCTCCACCGGCCTGCCGGTCTTCGGATCCACGTCGGTGACGATGCGGAATTGCTTTTTGTATCTGCGTTCCTTCATAATACCTCCTGCGCGCATGCCAAGTATACCACATTCCGGGTCGGTTGTGAACCCCCCGGGACGCGCCGGAAAACCCGAACATTCGCCGCTTGTAATGTAAAAAAATGAGCATTCTTACATAAATCGGTTAAACTGTCAGCGAATATTACCCTTCTTTGCGTTGACATTTGTCAAAAACTGCGGTATAGTTAAACAGACAACTTTTGCGCAAACGCAAAAGGAATACAAGGAGGTAGACTGTCAAATGAAGAAGCTGTTGGCTATGCTGCTGGCTGCCCTCATGCTCGTCAGCGTGATCGGCGCGGTGGCAGAGGAGACCGCTGAGGTGGGCACGCCCCTGGTCGTGGCCACTTCCACCCTGTCGGAGAAGTTTTCTCCCTATTTTGCCGATACGGCCTATGATCAGGACATGGTGAACCTGACCCAGATCAGCATGATGACCACCGACCGCACCGGCGGCATCATCTACAACGGTATCGAGGGTGAGACCCATCCCTACAACGGGACGGATTACACCTACTACGGCACCGGCGACCTGTCCGTCGATCACGACGAGGCCACCGATATCACCACCTACACCTACAAGATGCGCGAGGATCTGGTGTTCTCCGACGGCGAGCCGGTGACCATCGACGACGTCATCTTCAACTACTATGTGTTCCTGGATCCCGCCTACAACGGCTCCACCACGCTGAACAGCTACAACATCGTGGGCCTGCAGGCGTACCGCACCCAGATCCCCGAGGCGAACCTGGAAGCGACCACCGCGACCGTGGACGCCATCAAGGCCGCCTACGCCGCCAACGGCGAGGGCTACACCGTGGCCGAGGGCGACGCCTTCACCCAGGAGGAGTATGACAGCTACGCTTCCGCCGCCACCGCGCTGTGGAAGGAAGACCTGCAGGGCATCGTGGACTATGTCTACGAGAACTACGCGGCCGATTACGCCGAGGCTCAGATGGGCAAGACCGCCGAGGAGATCGGCGCTTCCGACGGCCTGAAGGTTGCCTTCGGCGCCGCCATGTGGGGCTTCACCGTCGAGGGCGAAGAGCCCACCATCGACGACCTGTATACTTCCGTGTTCGCCCAGTACGGCGGCGACCTGGACAGCTATCTGTCCGTTGAGTCCGCCACCGGCGCGAATGCCGATGCCATCAACAGCGCCCTGATGACCAAGGTCGCCGAGGACGCGGGCGTGGATATGAGCGCTGGCGTTCCCAACATCGAGGGCATCAAGCGCGTGGACGACTACACCGTGCAGGTGCAGGTGAAGGGCTACGAGGCTCCCGCCGTGTACAGCATCCTGGGCCTGTCCATCGCTCCCATGCACTACTACGGCGATCCCGCCCAGTATGACTACGAGAACAACCAGTTCGGCCATCCCTTCGGCGATCTGAGCCTGATCCAGAGCAAGAACGCCGAGCCCATGGGCGCCGGCCCCTACAAGTTCGTGAAGTATGAGAACCGCGTGGTCTACTACGAGGCGAACGAGAACTACTACCTGGGCGCTCCCAACATCAAGAGCTTCCAGTACAAGGAGACCAACGCGGCTGAGGTTGCCACCGCTGTGCAGACCGGCACCGCCGACGGCGGCGAGATGACCGGCTCCAAGAGCAACTTCGAGATGCTGCGCTCCTTCAACGACAACGGCGAGCTGACCGGCAACATCGTGACCACATACTCCGTGGCCAACCTGGGCTACGGCTACATCGGCATGAACGCCGACACCATGAACGTGGCGGGCGAGCCCGGCAGCGACGCTTCCAAGAACCTGCGCAAGGGCTTTGCCACCGTGCTGGCCGTGTACCGCGATACCGCCATCGACAGCTACTACGGCGACGCTGCGGCGGTCATCAACTATCCCATCTCCACCACCTCCTGGGCGGCCCCGCAGGCCACCGACGAGGGCTACAAGGTGGCCTTCTCCGTGGATGTGGACGGCAACGACATCTACACCGCCGAGATGACCCAGGAAGAGAAGTACGACGCCGCGCTGCAGGCCGCCATCGGCTTCCTGAAGGCCGCGGGCTACACCTTCGACGAGGCCACCGGCAAGTTCACCGAGGCTCCCGAGGGCGCTTCCCTGTCCTACGAGGCGATCATCCCCGGCGACGGCACCGGCGACCATCCGGCCTTCGCGGTGCTGACTGACGCCAAGGCGGCGCTGGAGAAGATCGGCATCGAGCTGAAGATCAACGACCCGGCCGACAGCAACGTGCTGTGGGACGCGCTGGACGCGGGCACCCAGAACATGTGGTGCGCGGCTTGGGGCGCCACCATCGATCCCGACATGTACCAGGTGTATCACTCCTCCGGCATCGTGGGCCGCGGCGGCTCCGATTCCAACCACTATCACATCCAGTCCGAAGAGCTGGACAAGCTGATCGTGGACGCCCGTCAGTCTGACGACCAGGATTACCGCAAGCAGGTCTACAAGGCCGCGCTGGACGAGATCATCGACTGGGCGGTCGAGGTTCCGACCTATCAGCGCCAGAACATCGTCATCGCCAG
>CACYWI010000224.1 GCA_902778045.1 uncultured Eubacteriales bacterium | reverse complement strand
CTTCGATAACATCCAGGGCGTGCAGCACTTCCCCGCCGACCTGTGCAGCGTGGAATGTGACTTTGCCGAGATGGCCCGCCAGGCCATCGATTTGCTCCGCGACCGCATCCATGGCGACGACCGTCCGCCCCAAAGCGTCGTGTGTCCGGTCCGCCTCGTCTGCCGGGGCAGCTGTCGCCCGAAGGGGTGATCACAGCCCCATCAGTGCGTCCAGCGAGAAGGGCTTCTTCCGAAGCCGGCGGTAGCTCTCCCGGTCGGCGTGGGCCACCCGCAGCTTGAAGCCCCGGTAGGGCAGGCCGAAGGGCCCCCGGCGATTGATCCCCCGGCGATTGATCCTCTGGATATAGATGATGGTCTTCATGAGCGCGTCCTCCTGTGGTTGATGGAACCAGTATAGCGGGTCGCGCGTCCCATAAAACGCACTCGACGCCCCGGCGACGGCCCGGGGCGTCCCGTTTTTCACGCCCGAAGCGCAGCAATTTTGTCACATTCTGCCGAAAGCGCCGCGGGCGGCTTATTTTGTCATGTCAAAAACATTTACAAACCCATTATTCTATGATAGAATAAAAGAGGCGTAATATGCGCGCCAGGGGCTTATCCCGGCGCGGAAGCCATATAAACAAAGGGGGTCGAGGATGGTGAAGGACACCTTTCGCGGCGGCGTACACCCGGATGGCCACAAGGAGCTGAGCCGGGATGTCCCGCTGCGCGAATTCCTGCCCGCGGGAGAGATGGTTTTCCCGCTTTCACAGCACATCGGCAAGCCGGCCAAGCCCATCGTGAAGAAGGGCGACGCGGTGCTGATGGGCCAGCGCATCGCGGAGGCGGACGGTTTTGTCTCCGCGCACATCATTGCGTCCTGTTCCGGCACGGTAAAGGCGATCGAGAAGCGCCGCATCCTGACGGGAACCATGGCGGATTGCATCGTGATCGACAACGACGGCCAGTTCACCCCGGCGGCGGACTATACCACCCGTGAGGATCCTTCAAAGCTGAGCAATGACGAGCTGATCCAGCGGGTGCAGGACGCGGCCATCGTGGGCCTGGGCGGCGCGGGCTTCCCCACCCATGTGAAGCTGAAGCCCAAGAACCCGGACGCCATACGCTTTGTGATCGCCAACGGCGCGGAGTGCGAGCCCTACCTGACCTGCAACGACCAGCTGATGCGCAGCCAGGCCGACGCCATCGTGGAGGGCCTGGAGCTGACGCTGCGCCTGTTCAAGAACGCCGAGGGCGTGATCGCCATAGAGCGCAACAAGCCCGAGGCCATCGCGGCCATGCAGAAGGCCGCCGCGGGCAAGGCGAAGATCAAGGTGCTGGGCATGGTGACCAAGTACCCCCAGGGCGGCGCCCACACGCTGACGCTGACCGGCGAGGCCGTGGCCAACCCGGGCAACTGGATCGTGCACGACGGCACGCTGTTTTCCGAGCTGCTGGAGCACGCCGGCGGCATCAAGAGCGGCGTGACGCTGAAAAAGGCCATGTGCGGCGGCCCGATGATGGGCATCGCCATGGGCAGCCTGGATGTGCCCATCCAAAAGCAGAACAACGGCCTGACACTGCTGGCCGAGGACCCCAACGAGATCGCCGAGGCGAAGATGACGGCCTGCCTGCGCTGCGGGCGCTGTGCCACCGTCTGTCCCGTAGGGCTGCTGCCCCAGCCGATGTCGGAGGCCGCCGCCGACGGCGACTACGAGCGCTTTGAAAAGCGGCTGTACGGCCTGGAGTGCATCCAGTGCGGCAGCTGCACCTTCGCCTGCCCGGCCAAGCGGCCCCTGATGCAGCTGTTCAAGCAGGCAAAATCTGAAATACTGGCGCGCAAGCGCGCAGAGGCGGGAGGCAAAAAATGAATAACGCGCTGAATATTTCCTCCAGCCCCCACGCAAGGGACAAATGGACCACCGCGTTCATCATGCGGGCGGTGCTGGTGGCGCTGCTGCCGGCCACGGTGGTCGGGGTCATCAATTACGGGCTGCACGCGCTGCTGGTGGTGCTGCTGAGCGTCGTCACCGCGGTGCTGTGCGAATTTGTGTTTGACAAGCTGTGCCACAAGCCGGATACCTGGAAGGACGGCAGCGCGGCGGTCACCGGCCTGCTGCTGGCCCTGTGCCTGTCGCCCCGGGTGCCGCTGGCCCTGCCCGTGCTGGGCAGCATGTTCGCCATACTGGTGGTGAAGTGCTGCTTCGGCGGCCTGGGCAAGAACTTCATCAACCCGGCGCTGGCCGCGCGCTGCTTCCTGCTGATCTCCTTCGGCAGCGCGATGTCCTCCTTCGCGGTGGTGGACGGCGTGACCGCCGCCACCCCGGTGGCCAACCTGATGGCGGGCCAGTCGGTGGACGTGACCAAAATGTTCCTGGGCACCACCACGGGCGTCATCGGCTCCTCGGCCCTGGCGCTGCTGGTGGGCGGCCTGTTCCTGTGGGTCACGGGCATCATCCACGGCGAGATCTGCTTCTCGGTGCTGGCCATGTTCACCCTGGTGATCGGCCTGTTCGGCGGCCAGGGCTTCAACCCGGCCTACCTGCTGGCGCACATCAGCGGCGGCGGCGTGATGATGGCCGCGTTCTTCATGGCCACCGACTACGTCACCTCCCCCGCCACGCCCATGGGCCAGCTGGTATACGGCATGCTGATCGGCCTGCTGGGCGGCGTGTTCCGCCTGTTCAGCGGCACCGCCGATTCCTTCAGCTATTGCGTGATCACCGGCAACCTGTTCGTGCCGCTGATCGACCACTATATCATCTCCAAGCCCTTCGCCTACCGCAAGCGGGCCAAGCTGGGCCGCGACGCCGGCGCGGGCTCGCCCTGGTACAAGCGCATCCCGCGCCCGGTGTACGTGCTGACGGCCATCGCCGCCATCGCGGGCCTGGCACTCAGCGGCGTGTACGCCATGACCAAGGATACCATCGCCGACCAGCAGCGCGCCGCCCAGGCGGCATCGTACATGGTGGTCTGCCCGCAGGCCGACCACTTCGAGACCGTGGAGGCCATCGACAAGGCCGTCGAGAACATGAACGGCGGCGTGTACGGCAGCGATTTCGGCCGCGTGACCATCAACGAGGGCTATGCCGCCGTGGACGCCGACGGCAATCCCGCGGGCTACGCCATCAGCGTGACCACCGGCGACGGCTTTGACGGCAACGTGACCCTGGCCGTGGGCCTGGACGCCGAGGGCGCGGTGAACGGCATCGCCTTTACCGAGCTGCACGAGACGCCCGGCATGGGCATGCGCGTGGACGAGGATGCGTTCAAGGGCCAGTTCGCCGGCAAGGCGGTGTCCCGCTTCACGCTGAACAAGGCGGGCGGCTCCACCGAGGACGACCAGATCGATACCGTGTCCGGCGCGTCCACCACCTCCGGCGCGGTGGTCAACGCCGTGAACGCCGCCCTCGACTTCTACAACAACGTCGTGAAGGGGGGAGCCTGAGCATGAACAAGTACGTTGAACGCCTGTACAACGGCGTGATCAAGGAGAACCCCACGCTGATCCTGATGCTGGGCATGTGCCCCACGCTGGCGGTGTCCACCCGGGCCCTGAACGGCATCGGCATGGGCCTGTCCACCATGGCGGTGCTGATCCTTTCCAACCTGGTGATCAGCCTGCTGCGCAAGGTGATCCCGGATGAGGTCCGCCTGCCGGCCTACATCGTGATCGTGGCGTCGCTGGTCACGGTGACGGAGCTGCTGATCGAGGCCTACCTGCCCTCGCTGTACGAGGCGCTGGGCATCTATATCCCGCTGATCGTGGTCAACTGCATCATACTGGGCCGCGCCGAGGCCTACGCCAACAAGAACACCCCGATGCTCTCCGTGATGGACGGCATCGGCATGGGCATCGGCTTCACCCTGGCGCTGACCGTGGCCGGCCTGATCCGCGAGATGCTGGGCAACGGCACCGCCTTCGGCGCACAGATCCTGCCCAGCGGCATCGACCCCATCGGTATCTTCGTGCAGCCTCCGGGAGCGTTCCTGGTGATCGCCTTCATCATCGCGGTGATGAACGCCATCGGCATCAAGACCCGCCAGCGCAAGCTGGTGGACGGCGGCTGTGACGGCATGTGCGCCGGCTGCACCGCCCCCTGTGACAAGGAGGTGAGCGCCAAGTGAAGAACCTGATCCTCATCATCGTCAGCGGCGCGCTGATCAACAACGTGGTGCTCAACCAGTTCCTGGGTATCTGTTCCTTCCTGGGCGTGTCCAAGCAGATGAAGGCCTCGGCCAGCCTGGGCGGCGCGGTGATCTTCGTGATCACCATCGCATCGGCGGTGGCCAGCCTGCTGTACGATTACGTGCTGGCGCCCCTGGGCCTGGACTTCATGAAGACCATCGTGTTCATACTGGTGATCGCGGCCCTCGTGCAGATCGTGGAGATGTTCCTGAAGAAGACCTCCCCCGGCGTGTACAAGGCGCTGGGCATCTACCTGCCGCTGATCACCACCAACTGCGCGGTGCTGGGCGTGGCCCTGACCAACGTGCAGGACGGCTATAACTTCATCGAAAGCGTGCTGTCCGGCTTTGGCACCGCGGTGGGCTACACCATCGCCATCGTGCTGCTGGCCAGCATCCGCACCCGCATCCGCGAGGAGGACATCCCCGCGCCGCTGCGGGGCGCGCCCATCGTTCTGATCTCCGCCGCGCTGATGTCCATCGCGTTTATGGGCTTCGCCGGTCTGTCCTTCTGACGGAAGGAGGGTCGACATGCAAATCATCATCATTACGACGCTGGTCATCGCCGTCATCGGCATCGTGGTCGGCGCGGGCCTGGTCTATACCGGCAGCAAGTTCCACGTGGATGTGGACGAGCGCGAGACCGCCGTGCGCGAATGCCTGCCCGGCAACAACTGCGGCGCCTGCGGCTACGCCGGCTGCGACGCGCTGGCCGCCGCCATCGCCAAGGGCGAGGCCCCGGTGAACGCCTGTCCCGTGGGCGGCGCGCCGGTGGCAGGGAAGATCGGCGCCATCATGGGCACCACCGCCGAGGCC
>CACYWI010000223.1 GCA_902778045.1 uncultured Eubacteriales bacterium | reverse complement strand
TCAATTCCGAACATTAACAGTTTGACAACCCAAATGTGAAGCAGGGATGGTAAAATAAACTGTATGCGTATGCAATAATCGGAAGGCAGGGGACAGGCATGCAGGAGAAACCGTCGCGGCCGGCGCAGGGCGCGCCCGCAAAGCGCCAGACGCAGGTCAGGGCCGCGACTTCCGCGCGCAGACCCGCGCAACCGGCGCGGAGCTCCGCGGCGCAACGGCCGGCGGCCTCTGTCGGCCAGGCGCTGAAGCGCGCCGGCGGTATCGCGGGGCGGGCGCTGAACGCCATACGGCCCAAGGGACAGACGCAGCCCGCCGGGCGGCACGCTGCAAAGCAGCCGAACAGCGGCGCGAAGCGGCCGGATACCGGCGTCAGGCGCGTGCTGAAGCGCACGGGCCTGTGCGTGGCCACTGCCGTGGCGCTGGTGCTGGTGGCCGCCCTTGGCGCGGGCTTCATCGCCTTCCGCGGTCCCTCCGAAAGCCTGGGCGACCTGCTGACCGTTACGATGCTGGAGACCAGCGCGCTGAAGTTCGTGCCCCGCATCTACTACAGCAAGGCCCAGGTGGACGAGATCATTGCCCGCAACAAGGTCGCCGAGGTGGAGGACGAGACGGATACCTCGCTGATCGTGCTGGCCGGGCCCACCCCCGAGCCGGGCACCGAGGCCGCCGAGCCCGCGGCGACGCCGAAGCCGGAGAACCTGATCGTCGAGGACGAGGGCGTCGAGATCTTCGAGGTCCACGGCGCGACGTTCAACGGCTGGATGATGGTGGTGCAGGACCCCTCCAGGGTCAGCGTGGGCGTGTGCCGCGAGAAGTTCTCCTCCAAGGAGGGCCTGGTGCTGCATGAGATCGCCGAGCGCTACGGCGCCATCGGCGCGATCAACGGCGGCGGCTTTTCCGACGACGGCGGCCTGGGCAACGGCGGCCGGCCCATCGGGCTGGTGATCTCCCAGGGCGAGGTGCTGAACAAGGCCGCGATCAATTCCGACCACAACATCGTGATGGGCTTCAACCAGGACAACGTGCTGATCATCGGCAAGATGACCTCCGAGGAGGCGCTGAAAAAGGGCATGCGCGACGCCCTGGCCTTTGGGCCGGCGCTGGTGGTGAACGGTGAGGCGGCCTCGGTGAAGGGCTCCAGCTCAGGCCTGAACCCCCGCACGGCCATCGGCCAGCGGGCCGACGGCGCGGTGCTGATGCTGGTGATCGACGGCCGCCAGGCCTCCAGCCTGGGGGCGACCTATTCCGACATGATCAGCGTGCTGCTGGAGTACGGCGCGGTCAACGCCGCCAATCTGGACGGCGGCTCTTCGTCGATGCTGTATTACAACGGCCAGTACCTGAACAAGGGCGTCATACTGACCGGTTCGCGCAAGCTGCCCACGGCGTTTATCGTGCGATGACGGAGGCCGGGCAATGAGTAGCAACAAGAAAAAGAAGCAACAGGGCAGCCTGTTCTGGCGGATCTACATCGGCGTGGTGGCCGTGGCGCTGGTGGCCATTGCCATCGGCCTGATCTGGCTGAGGGGCGTGGTGCGGGATTATGAGATCTCCCAGCCCGTGCATGCCGCCCAGGAGGTCGCCCGGCTGTTCGAGGACGGGGATTACGACCGCCTTTATGATCTGGACACCGCCGCGCAGGAGCTGTCCGGCGGCGACAAGGCGCTGTATGTGGACAGCCTGAAGCGGCTGACCGAGGGCGGCGACGTCACCTGGCGAGAGGCCTTTTCGCCCAACAGCGACGAGCGCAAGTACGCCGTGTCGCTGGCGGGCGAGCGGCTGGCCACCTTTACGCTGGTGCCCAGTGGCAAGACCACAGGCCACGGCAACACGCTGTGGACGCTGGGCAGCGTCACCACCAATGTGGCGCTGGAGGGCACTGAGGCGGCGGGCGACCTGTCCGCGGCCCCCTATCGGGTCAGCGCGCCGGCGGGCTATGTGGTCACGGTGAACGGACAGGCGCTGACCGAGGCCAATATCGTCAATTCCGGCATCGCCATACTGCCGGAGGACTTCCTGCCCTCCGGGGTCACCGCGCCCACGATGACGGAATATGCCTTCTTCAGCGAGGAAGGCGCGCCGCAGCTGTCCGCCACGGATGAGAGCGGCGAGGCCGCCCAGGTGGTACAGGACGGCGAGAACGCCTGGACCTGCCCGTTGAAGCAGAACGAACAGTTCCGCCAGCAGTATTCCGACGCCATCATCACCCTGGCGGAGCGAATCGCGAAGTACACCGTGAAGGACCTGTCCAAGACCTCGGTGCTGAAGAACGTGGCCAGCGATTCCCCGGCGGAGACCATACTGAAGAAGTTCAGCAACGACTGGGCCCCGCCCCACAAGACGGCAAAGGTCTCAGACGCGGTGGTTTCGGATTTCTACGTGCTGTCGGAGGACTGCTTCACCTGCCACGTGGAATTCACCTTCACGCTGACCAGCCGCCGGGAGAACGATTATGTCTATCCCACGTCCTACACGCTGTGCGTGGTGCGCCGCAAGGGCAAGGGCAAGCTG
Source organism: uncultured Eubacteriales bacterium (assembly GCA_902778045.1). Taxonomy (GTDB): domain Bacteria; phylum Bacillota; class Clostridia; order Christensenellales; family Aristaeellaceae; genus UBA2862. The sequence goes on along the minus strand of CACYWI010000223.1, from coordinate 1,136 downwards.
TACAACCTGACGTTCAATTAACCTGACCATGGGGGAAGTTGCGATATGCAGACCAACAAGAAGCTGACCGCGAAGCAGAAGGCGAGGGCCAAGCGCCGCCGCCAGCGCAAGCTGCGCCGCATCGGCTGGCGGATCGGGCTGTCGGTGCTCACCGTGATCGCGCTGGTGCTCGTCGGCGCGCTGTGCGCCGGCTACGCCGCGTTCAGGGGGCCCTCCCAGTCGATGGGCGACCTGCTGACCGTCACGATGCTGGAGACCAGCGCACTGAAGTTCGTGCCCCGCATCTACTACAGCAAGGCCCAGGTGGATGAGATCGTGGCCCGCAATTCCCTGTCCGTGGGCGACGCCGAGACAGACACCTCGCTGATCGTGATCGAAAAGCCCACGCCCACGCCCGATCCCGCGGCGCTGGCGGAGGCGGAGGCCGCGGCCCAGGTCGAGGTGACGCCCAGCCCCACGCCGCCGCCGGAGAACCTGGTGGCCTCGGAGGACGGCATCGACATCTTCGATATCACCGGCGGCACCTACAAGGGCTATATGATGGTGGTGCAGGACCCGGCCCGGGTGTCCGTGGGCGTGTGCCGCGACAAGTTCAACCGGGAAAAGGGCCTGCAGCTGAAGGACATCGCCGCGCGCTATGACGCCATCGCCGCCATCAACGGCGGCGGCTTCGAGGACAGCGGCGGCGTCGGCAACGGCGGTACGCCCATCGGCCTGGTGGTTTCGGAGGGCACGCTGCGGCACAAGGGCAACGGCGGCAACTACAACGTCACCGTGGGGTTCAACCAGGACAACATTATGATCATCAGCGAAATGTCCGTGGAGGAGGCCAAGAACAAGGGCATCCGCGACGCCATCACCTTCGGCCCGGCGCTGATCATCAACGGCGAGCCGGCCAGCGTGAAGGGCATGGGCTCCGGCCTGAACCCGCGCACGGCCATCGGCCAGCGCAAGGATGGCGCGGTGCTGATGCTGGTGATCGACGGCCGCCAGGCCTCCAGCCTGGGCGCCACCTATGCGGACCTGATCAGCATCATGCTGGATTACGGCGCGATCAACGCCATCAACATGGATGGCGGCTCCTCTTCGCTGCTGTACTACCGTGGCAACTATGTGAACAACGGCGTGGTGCTCAC
>CACYWI010000222.1:4072-8580 GCA_902778045.1 uncultured Eubacteriales bacterium | reverse complement strand
GAGATCCCGGACGGCAAGCTGATCGGCCTGCTGGGCCCGTCGGGCTGCGGCAAGAGCACGGCGCTGAACCTGATCAGCGGCCTGATCAAGCCCACCAGCGGCCGGGTGCTGTTCGGCGACGACGACGTGACCGACCTGCCGCCGGAGAACCGGGGCGTGGGCCTGGTGTTCCAGAGCTACGCGCTGTACCCCCACCTGACGGTGAAGGAGAACATCATGTTCCCGCTGCAGAACCTGAAGGGGGCGGACCGGCCCTCGAAGGAGGAGATGGAGCGCCGGGTGATGGAGGCCGCGAAGCTGGTGCAGATCGAGGGCCTGATGGAGCGCAAGCCCGGCGAGATGTCCGGCGGCCAGCAGCAGCGCGTGGCCATCGCCCGCGCCGTGGTGAAGATGCCCCGGGTGTTCGTCACCCACGACCAGGAGGAGGCCATGTCCATCTCCGACATGATCGTGGTGATGAAGGACGGCGTGGTCAACCAGATCGGCAAGCCCCAGGACGTGTACGACGACCCGGTGAACCTGTTCGTCTCCAAGTTCCTGGGCACGCCGCCCATCAACGTGTTCGAGGGCCGGGTGGCCGGCGGAAGGCTGCTGATCGGCCAGGAGGGCGTGCTGCCCGTGCCCGGCGCGCCGGACGGCGACATGTGGGTGGGCATACGGCCCGAGGGTTTCATACCGGACGAAAACGGCCCGTTCACCTGCGCCCTTTCCGGCGTGGAGGTCATGGGCCGGGACGTGAGCGTGGTCTGCCGCCACGAGAGCAGCGCCAACGCCCAGATCCGCGCCATCATCAGCGCCGAGGACCGTCCCGACGAGGCCTTGGCGCGCGTGCGCTTTTCGCTGAAGCCCCACAAGGGGCAAGAAGGACAACAACAACCTGAAGGGCTGGCTGTACCTGCTGCCGGCGCTGCTGTTCCTGGGCGTGTTCATGGTCTACCCGCTGGTGGACGTGTTCGTGTACTCCTTCGAGGAGGGCTACAACTCCGCCAGCCAGACCTTCTTCGGCGTGGGCCTGTACAACTATTCCCGGGTGCTGCACGACCCCTACTTCCTGCAGGCGCTGAAGAACACCTTCATACTGGTAATCATCACGGTGCCGCTTTCCACGCTGATCGCGCTGTTGATCTCGGTGGGGCTGAACAGCATCACCCCGCTGAAGAAGCTGTACCAGACGGTCTACTTTCTGCCCTATGTGACCAACACGCTGGCGGTGGGCCTGGTGTTCATGATCCTGTTCAAGAAGACGGCCTACACCGACGGCCTGGCCAACCTGATGCTGGCCTGGTTCGGCAAGGGGCCCATCGACTTCATCGACGGGCCGTACTGGGCCAAGATGTTCGTGCTGTGCTTCTACACGATCTGGGTGGTAATGCCCTTCAAGGTGCTGATCCTCACCAGCGCCCTGGCCAGCGTGAACCAGGATTACTACAACGCCGCCCGGGTGGACGGCACCTCCTCCTTCCGCATCTTCCGCAAGATCACGCTGCCGATGATCTCGCCGATGATATTCTACCTGGTGATCACCGGCTTCATCGGCGCGTTCAAGGCCTACAGCGACGCGGTGGCCCTGTTCGGCACCAACCTGAACGCCGCGGAGATGAACACCATCGTGGGCTATGTGTACGACAAGCTGTACGGCGACGGCGGCGGCTATCCCTCCTACGCCTCGGCGGCGGCGATCCTGCTGTTCGCCGTGGTGTTCACGATCACGCTGATCAACCTGTCGATCAGTCGCAAAAATGTACATTATTAGGAGGCGCGCGACATGAGCAATACGGATTATACCAGGATCGAGCGCGCCTCCCGCAACCGCAAGCTGGCGGTGCGCACGGTCACCTACATCCTTTTGACCTTCTGGGCCGTGATGGTGCTGTTCCCCTACTACTGGATGCTGCTGACCTCCGTGAAGGGCTACGGCGCCTACAACGCGGAGTACGTGCCCGCGTTCTTCACCACCTCGCCCACGCTGGAGAACTACGTCAGCGCCTTCCGGGAGGTACCCCTGGCCCGGTACTTCATGAACACCGTGGTGTTCACCGTGGCCACCACCGCGCTGATGATGGCCGTGATCATCCCGGCGGCCTTCGCCTTCGCGCGGCTGGAGTTCAAGGGGCGGGACCTGGTGTTTTCGCTGTTCCTGGCGCTGATGATGATTCCCAACGAGCTGGTGATCATCACCAACTACCAGACCATCACCGGCTGGGGCCTGCGCAACAGCTTCCCCGGCCTGATATTGCCGTCGGTGACCAGCGTGTTCTACATCTACCTGCTGCGGGAGAACTTCGCCCAGATCCCGGACGAGCTATACAACGCCGCCAAGGTGGACGGCACCACCGACTTCAAGTACCTGACCCGGGTGATGATGCCCATCTGCCGGCCCACGATCATCACCATCGTGATCCTGAAGGTCATCGAATGCTGGAACAGCTACGTCTGGCCCCGGCTGGTAACCGACGACCCGAACTACTTCCTGGTGTCCGGCGGCATCCAGGAGATCCGCGAAAACGGCTTTGGCCGCGAGAACATCCCCGCCATGATGGCCGCCGTGGTGGTCATCTCCGTGCCGCTGATCGTGCTGTTCCTCGCCTTCCGCAACAAGGTGATGGCCGGCGTGTCGAGGGGAGGGATCAAGGGATGAGAGGCAAGCGTGAAGCGTGTGGCGCTAAAAAGCGCCCGGGAAGCCGCGCCCCAAAAGCCTTCCCCTTTGGGGAAGGTGGCCGAGCGAAGCGAGGTCGGATGAGGTCTTTGTCGCTCCTCGCCCTCGTCATTCTTCTCGTTCTCCCGCTGTCGGGATGCCACGGCAACCGGGGGCGGGTGGGGTTTGAGGTGCCGGAGGCCTTCGATACCTCGCGGCAGTTCGAGATCACCTTCTGGGCCAAGAACGACACCAACAAGACCCAGACCGCCATCTACAAGAAGGCCATCGAGGATTTCCAGGCCCTGTACCCGAACATCACCGTCAGCATGAAGCTGTACACCGACTACGGCCGCATCTACAACGATGTGATCACCAACATCTCCACCGACACCACGCCCAACGTGTGCGTCACCTACCCGGACCACATCGCCACCTACATGATGGGCAGCAACGTGGTGGTGCCTCTGGACGATCTGATGGTGGACGCCCGCTTCGGCCTGGCGGGCAGCGAGCTGCGCTTCGACGGCCCCTCGAAGGACGAGGTGATCCCCCAGTTCCTCTCCGAGTGCGCCATCGGCGGGGCCACCTACGCCCTGCCCTACATGCGCAGCACCGAGGCGCTGTACGTGAACAAGACCTATGTGGAGGCCCTGGGCTTCACCCTGCCCGACGTGGTGACCTGGGATTTCGTGTGGGAGGTGGCCGAGGCCGCCACGCAGAAGGACGCGGAGGGCACCTTCGCCGTGAACGGCCAGAAGGTGATGATCCCCTTCATCTACAAGAGCACCGACAACATGATGATCCAGATGCTCAGGCAGCTGGGGGCGGACTATTCCACCCCCGCCGGGGACATACTGCTGCTGAACGACACCACGAAGGGCCTGCTGCTTGAGATCGCGGCCCACGCGAAGACCGGCGCGTTCTCCACCTTCAAGATCAGCAGCTATCCGGCCAACTTCCTGAACGCGGGCCAGTGCATCTTCGCGGTGGACAGCACCGCCGGCGCCACCTGGATGGGCAGCGAGGCGCCGCTGCTGGACATCAGCCCGGACAGCATCGTGCAGTTCGAGACCGCCGTGCTGCCCGTGCCCCAGTTCGACCCGGAGCACCCGGCCATGATCTCCCAGGGCCCCAGCGTGTGCGTGTTCAACAAGAAGGACCCCCAGGAGGTGCTGGCCAGCTGGCTGTTCATGCAGTACCTGCTGACCAACGACGTGCAGATCGCCTACGCCCAGACCGAGGGCTACGTGCCCGTGACCGCCAAGGCCCAGGGCGACGCCGCCTATCAGGACTACCTGAACAGTGACGCCGGCGACGCGCTGCACTACCCGGTGAAGCTGAAGGCGGCAAGGCTGCTGCTGGAGAACACCGAGAACACCTTCACCACCCCGGTGTTCAACGGCTCGGCCAGTCTGCGCGACGCGGCGGGCACGCTGATCGAGAACGTCACCAAGGGCGTGCGCCGCAAGCAGACCGTGGACGACGCCTTCATCGACAAGCTGTATGGCGACGTGACCGACATGTACGAGCTGAACCAGCCCCGCGCCGGCAGCGAAGCCCCCACCGACCTGGGCCCCCTGCCCGCCGGCGCGAAGGCGCTGCTGATCGGCCTGGCCTGCGTGTGGGTGCTGCTGGGCGCGTATGCCGTGGCCGGCTGGGCGAAGAAGCGGAAGGGATAAGCCGGCCCCTCCAGACCGTAACGACGCCTGTTCCCGGGGAGGTATCGGAGGGGCGGAGCCCCTCTGATGTTCAATCGGCCCTGGCGACATGTGCGTTAGAGTGTGTTTCCAAAATACCTGAAGCGCATTTTCGGCGTCTTTGACTGCATTTCTGCGTTGATTCCCCTTGATTTACCGCCAGTAAACCTGCG
>CACYWI010000222.1:0-3995 GCA_902778045.1 uncultured Eubacteriales bacterium | reverse complement strand
CGCCCCGAAGGGGCTGAGTCCGGGCGATCCGAAGGACTCGCCGGACGAAACCCGCGACCGAGCGGAGCGACAGGCGCGGGGCGATCAGCAAAAATGGCTTCCTTGCGGATTTGCCGCACGGAAATCGCTTGCGATTTCAGGCAAATCTGCAAAGGGGTGGTATTGGCGGGGGAAGCAGGTCCCCCGCCAATACATAAATTCCGAATTTCCTGTTAAAACCCCACCGGCTTCATTGAATTATCGGCGATTGTGTGTATAATGAAAGTGTCTTTCAAGGCCGGCTTCGCAACCCCGCGCAGCCGCCACCACAACGAAGGAGGAAGAGAACATGAAGAAGATTCTGTCTGCCGTTCTGGTCCTGACCCTGGCGCTGGCCCTGTGCGCGTTTGCCGTGGCCGAAGAGAGTGTGCTGTCCTATGCCGACTATGCCGCGATCGAAGTCGCCCCCGGCGATCTCGCGCCCGTGGTCATCGAGGCCTATGTGCAGGCCCATCAGTCCTGGTGGGACAACAAGGTGACGGTGTACGCCGCTGATCAGGACGGTGCTTACTTCATCTACAACATGACCTGCTCCGAAGAAGACGCCGAGAAGCTGGTCCCCGGCACGAAGATCCGCGTCACCGGCGATAAGACCGTGTGGTCCGGAGAAGTTGAAATCGCCGAAGGCGCCACCTTTGAGTTCGTCGAGGCGGATCCCTACATCGCCGAGCCCGTGGACGTGACCGAGCTGCTGGGCACCGACGCCCTGATTGAGCGAACCAGCTGGTGTCCTTCAAGGGCATGACCGTCGAGGCCTATGACGAGACCGGCGCGGCCTTCGCCTACAAGAACGCCGAGGAAAAGACCGACGACCTGTACTTCAAGGTCTCCAAGGACGGCCAGACCTACGAGTTCTGCGTGGAGTTCTACCTCTGCGGCCAGGACACCGACGTCTACAAGGCCGTCGAGGCCCTGAACGTGGGCGACGTGGTCGACCTGCAGGGCTTCCTGTACTGGTATGAAGGCGCGAACCCGCACATCACCGCGGTTGCGCCCGCCGCCGAATAAGCGCCCGCTCCCAAAAGGCCGCCTCAACGCGAGGCGGCCTTTTTCATGCCCGCGCGCACATCAAATGCCCGCAATCCCACAAAGAGAATTGAAAACCGGGCCCGTTCATGGTATCATATTGTGGGAATAAGTGGACAGGAGCGGGAGAACATGTCTGAACGGCAGGTCAAATCCAGGAAACGCGTGGCGGACCACGGCGAGGTGTTCACGGCCCAGCGCGAGGTGAACGCCATGCTGGACCTGGTGAAGCAGGAGACGGAGCGCATCGACAGCCGCTTCCTGGATGCTAATAAATCAAGGGGAATCAACGCAGAAATGCAGTCAAATCCACTCGAAACTGCATCTCCCGGCATTTAGAAACACACTCTTGCGCGCCGCCTCCATCCCGCCCGTCGGCCCCATGGCCGGCGGGCGTTTCTGGTGGCAGAGCGCCAAATAACCGGTAGTCACCGGCGCGCAACTGTGCTATAATGCCCCTTGAGGGAGGTGTTCGCATGATCGTCAGGGAAATCGAAGTCAAGGGCGTCATGACCCGCACGAACCTGCCGCTGTCGGACTACGCGGTGAACCCCTATGTGGGCTGCTCCCACGCCTGCAGGTACTGCTATGCCAGCTTCATGAAGCGCTTCACGAACCACCCGGAGCCCTGGGGCGATTTCGTGGACGTGAAGCACTGGCCCGAAATCGACGCGCCGGGGAAATACGCGGGCAGGGAGGCCTTCTTCTGTTCGGTGACGGACCCCTACCAGCCGCTGGAGAAGAAGTACGGCCGCACCCGCGCGCTGCTGGAGCAGCTGCAGAACACCGGCATCCGCATCAGCATCTCCACGAAGTCGGACCTGGTCCTGCGGGACCTGGAGCTGATCCGTTCGTTCCCGGGCGCCCGGGTCTCCTGGTCCATCAACACGCTGGACGAGGACTTTCGCCGCCAGATGGACCGGGCCGTGAGCATCGAGCGGCGGCTGGCAGCCATGGAGCAGTTCTACCGGGCCGGCGTGCAGACCACCTGCTTCATCTCCCCCATCTTCCCGGGCATCACGGACGTGAAGGCCATCATCGAGCGGGCGAAGGGCATCTGCAACCTGGTGTGGCTGGAGAACCTGAACCTGCGGGGCGACTACAAGGGCCGCATACTCGAATGGGTGCGCGCCAACCGGCCGGAGCTGTACCCGCTGTACCGGGACATCTACACCCGCGGCAGCCGGGACTACTGGATCGCCCTGGACGGGGAGCTGCGCGACTACGCCGCCCGGGAGGGCATGACCTACCTGCGGGACGACGACCGGCACACCGCGCCCTTCGGCCAGCCGCCGGTCATCTGCAACTACTTCTACCACGAGCAGATCACCAAATCGGCCAGGAGGGAGCGCGCCCATGAGGATTGATACGGTCAGGGCCGGCGGCTTCACGATGGACTACTGCCAGTTCGGCAGCGGGAAGGCGCCGCTGGTGATCCTGCCGGGGCTCAGCGTGCAGCGGGTGATGGCCTCGGCGAACGCCATCGGGTCGGCCTACCGGGCGCTGGCCCGGGATTTCACGATCTACGTGTTCGAGCGCAGGAACGACATGCCCGAGCCCTATGCCGTGAGGGACATGGCCCGGGACACGGTCCTGGCGCTGGAGGCGCTGGGGCTGGGCCCGGTGAACCTGTTCGGCGCGTCCCAGGGCGGCATGATGGCCATGCAGATCGCCATCGAACACCCGGCGCTGGTGAAGCGGCTGGCGCTGGGCAGCACGTCGCCCCGGGTGAGCGACGCCCGTTACCGGCAGGTGTTCGCGCCCTGGGCCCGCCTGGCGAGGGCCGGGGACGCCGCGGCGCTTTACACGGCCTTCGGGGAGCGCGTCTACCCGAAGCGCTGGTTCGACAAGCTGCGCCCGCTGCTGCTGGACGCGGCCAAAGCCGTGACCGACGAGGACCTGCGCCGCTTCGCCACGACCACGGAGGGCCTGGAGGGCTTCGACGTCGCCGACGCCCTGGCGGGGATCGCCTGCCCCACGCTGGTGCTCGGCGCGAAGGACGACCGGGTGCTGGACCCGGCGGATTCCGAACAGATCGCGGCCCGCGTCGGGGGCTGCGAAATCCACATGTACGAGGGCTACGGACACGCGGCCTACGATCTCGCGCCGGACTACAGGGCGCGGCTGCTGCGGTTCCTGTCACAAGGAGGGACATTATGAAGCTGACCATGCTGGGCACCGGCAACGCGCTGGTGACGGAATGCTACAACACCTGTTTCATGCTGGAGGACGCGGGGCTGCTGCTGCTGGTGGACGGCGGCGGCGGCAACGCCGTGCTGCACCAGATCAAGCACGCCGGCTACGACTGGATGGACATCCACCACATCTTCGTGACCCACAAGCACATCGACCACCTGCTGGGCATCGTGTGGATGGTGCGGATGATCTGCCAGTTCATGGAGCACGGCGAGTACCGGGGCGAGGCCTGGATCTATTCCCACGCCGAGATCCTGGCGCTGCTGCGCGAGCTGGCGGGCAAGCTGATCCAGAAGAAGGCCGCCGCCATGATCGACAGGCGGCTGCACCTGGTGGAGGTGAAGGACGGGGAGAGCCGCGAGATCATCGGCCGCGAGTTCACCTTTTTCGACATCCGCTCCACCAAGGCCAAACAGTTCGGCTTCAACGTGAAGCTGGACGGCGGCAGGGTGCTGACCTGCTGCGGCGACGAGCCCCTGAACGCCGAAACCGAGCACTACGCCCGGGGCAGCGAATGGATGCTGCACGAGGCCTTCTGCCTGCACAGCCAGGCGGATGTGTTCGACCCCTACGAAAAGCACCACTCCACCGTGAAGGACGCCTGCGAGCTGGCCCAACGGCTGGAGGTGAAGAACCTGCTGCTGTACCATACCGAGGATAAAAACATCGCAAGCCGCGCCGCGCTGTACCGGGAGGAGGGCGCGCAGTACTACGACGGGAACCTGTGGATCCCC
>CACYWI010000221.1 GCA_902778045.1 uncultured Eubacteriales bacterium | reverse complement strand
TGCAAATCCCTTCGGGATTTGTTGGATACAAAAGGAAACGACCTCTTCCGGCGCTTGCGCGCCACCTTCCCCTGAAGGGGAAGGCAAAAGAAGCGCGGCAGCCACAATTCCTATTGCCTATTCCCTATTGCCTGATCCCTGTTCCCTACTCCCTAATCCCTACTCCCTAATCCCTAATCCCTACTCCCTCAATTCGCCTTGAAGATATGCTCGTTGGCGTCTTCCTTCCACAGCCACTCGTGCTCGGGGTCGTCGATGCGGGTCTTGCGCCAGGGATCGCCGGGCAGGTGCCGGATGCCCCACATGTAGCACATGGCGTAGCCCGGGGCCGCGCCCTGAGAGTGGAACGAGTGGTTGATCACCAGGCAGCCGTTGTGGCCCGTCTGGTAGATCTGGCCGTTGGCGAAGCCCGCGCCGAAGCCCATGGGCTTGTCGAAGCGGTAGAAGTAGACCTCCGGCTGGGGGTGGTGGTGCGGCGGATAGCTGGACCACTTGCCCGGATAGTTGAGCACCTCGCCCAGCACCATGTTGCTGTAGGGCGCGGACTCGTAGTCGAAGAAGGTCTGGATCTCACGCTGCATGCAGCCCATCAGCTCGCCGTTGGAGCCCGCGTGCTGCACCATGATGTCCTCCGGCCCATACAGGCGGGCGGGGAACTCGCGCTCGTTGTCCGTCAGCTGCACGTAGATCTCGGCGTGCTCCACGGCCTTCACGACCACCTTCGTGCCCCTGCACACATGCAGGCAGTAGGCGGCATAGTGGAAGGTATCCGGGCGAACGGCCTCCTTGCACTCGCCTGCGAACTCAAAGGTCACCTTGCCGATCAGCAGGTCCAGCGCCAGCTCCTTCTCCGGCTCCTCAAAGCTGTAGGTGTCGCCGGGCTCCAGCACAAGCAGGCCCACGTCCATGTTGGTGTTGCAGTCGGTGTGGCCCATCTCCAGGTAGGGGTTGTACCCCCGGACGGGGGTCTTTTGGATGTACATGATGCTTTGTCCTCCTGTTGTGGAAACTGAAACAGAATGGAGAATTGAGAATTGAGGATTGCGTGATTCTCTCTCAAATTCTCCATTATCCGTTTTCAATTCTCAATTCAATTACAGCCCCGTATGCTCGCGGATGTACTTGCGGGCCTTGATGGCGTACTCCAGCGGATTGGCCTTGGCGGGATCCTGCTCGGCCTCCACCAGCAGCCAGCCCTCGTAGCCGGCATCGCTGAGCAGCTTGATGATGGGATCATAGTCCACGCAGCCGTCGCCGGGCACGGTGAAGGCGCCGTTGCGCACGGCCTGCAGGAAGCTCCAGCCCTCGGGCTTGACCTTCGCCACCACGTCGGCGCGCATGTCCTTCAGGTGCACGTGGCCCACGCGGCCCACATACTTCTTCAGCACGGTCAGCGGGTCCTCGCCGGCGAAGGTGAAGTGGCCAGTGTCGTAGCACAGGAACACCAGGTCGGGGTCGGTGTTGGCCAGCATGCGGTCGGTCTCCTCGGCGGTCTGCACCACGGTGCCCATGTGATGGTGGAAGCACAGCTTGAAGCCGCGGTCCTTGGCGATCTTGCCCAGGCGGTTCAGGCCCTTGCAGAAGCGGTCCCACTCCTCGTCGTTCATCACGTGCTTGGCGTCGCCCAGGATCGGCACGTCCAGCTTGCCCTGGATGCCGTAGCTCTGCTCGGAAACGTTGATGCGGTTCGCGCCGACGGCGGCCAGGAAGTCCAGCTCCTTGATGAAGTCGGCCTCGACCTGCTCGATGGGCTGGGTGAGGATGAAGGAGGAGAACCAGCGGGACGCGATACGCATGCCGCGCAGGTCCAGCTCCCACTTCAGCTCGGCGGCGTCAGAGGGATACTTATTGCCGATTTCGCAGCCGGTAAAGCCAGCCAGCGCCATCTCGCTGACGATCTGGCGGAAGGTGTTCTCAGAGCCCAGCTCCGGCATGTCGTCGTTGCACCAGCCGATGGGGGCGATGCCCAGGAATACCTTTTTGGGATCAAACAAAGACATTTTAATCGACTCCTTTGCTTGTTATATCGTCCCGCGCACCGGCGCATGCGCCGGTGCGCGCAGAGTCCTGAGAGTGAGCTTACTTGGTGACGGCCGCCATCTTGCGGGCCTTGGCCTCGGCCTTGCCGCGGAACACGTCCAGCGTCACGGCCAGGATGATCACGGCGCCGATGACGATGTACTGGATGTCGTTGCCCGCGCCGAACAGGTTCAGGCCGTCGCGGATGGTAGCGATCAGCAGCGCGCCGATCATGCTGCCCCAGATGGTGCCCTTGCCGCCGCGGAAGGAAGCGCCGCCGATGATGCACGCCGCGATGGCGTCGGTATCAAAGTTGGCTGCGGAGGCCGTGTTGGCGGAGTTCAGGCGGCCCGCCAGCACCACGCCCGCGACGCCGCACATGAAGCCGGAGATCGTGTACACGATGGTCAGCACGTCCTTGGAACGGATACCGGACATGCGCGCGGCCTCGGGGTTGCCGCCCACGCAGTAGATCTGGCGGCCCAGCGCCGTGTGGTTCAGGAACACGTGGAAGATCACGTATACGATGATGACCAGTATGAAGCTGACCGGGAAGCCGAAGGAGAATATCGTGGCCTTGCCGATCCACAGCACAGGGTCGATGCCCTTGTTGTTGAAGCCGATGGTCTGGCTGTGGGTGATCAGCAGCGCCATGCCCCACAGCACGAACTTCATGCCCAGGGTGGAAACGTAGGGGTGCGGCAGGTCAAGCCGGGTGTACAGCGTGCCGTTCATGAAGCCGCAGAAGGTGCACAGCGCGATGGCCGCCACGATCAGCAGCACCGGGTTGGTGATGCCGCCCTGCATCATAACGCCGATCAGACAGGTGGCCAGTATGGCGTTGTAGCCCACGGACAGGTCGATGCCGGCGGTGATCAGCGCCAGCAGCATGCCGGCGGCGATCAGGCAGTTGATGCTCGTCTGCTTCAGTATATTCATCATGTTGGCCATGCGCAGGAACTTGCCCGGCAGCACGATGGTGAATATGATAAACAGCAGCGCCAGCACCATCAGCGGACCCAGCTTCCAAAGCAGGTCGCTTATGCCGGCCTTTTTCTTGGTATCGTTCATGCGATCTTACCTCCCCATGCAGCTTTCATGATGTCTTCCTGATTGAAGTGTTCGCTGTCGCGGTCGATCTCGGCCATGACCTCGCCCTCGCGCATGACCACCACGCGGTCGGCCATGCCCAGCACCTCGGGCAGCTCGGAGGACACCATGATCACGCACTTGCCCTGCTTGACAAGGTCGTTCATCACGTTGTAGACCTCCACCTTCGCGCCGACGTCGATGCCGCGGGTGGGCTCGTCGAAGATGTAGATATCGGCGTCGCAGTTGATCCACTTGCCGATGACCACCTTCTGCTGGTTGCCGCCGGACAGCTGGCCCGTGATCTCATCGGCGCTCGGCGTCTTGATGCGCAGCTCCCTGATGCGCTGCTGGCTGTTCTTTCCGATATCGCCGTGATCCAGCAAAAAGCCCTTCCTGAAGCGCTTCATGTTGGCCAGGATCAGGTTCATCTTGATGCTCTCGGAGAGCACCAGGCCCTGGCCCTTCCGGTCCTCGGTCAAAAAGGCGATGCCGTTCTTGATGGCCTGGCCGGGATTTTTGTTGTTGACCTTCTTGCCCTTCACGTACACCTCGCCGCCGTCCAGCGGGTCCGCGCCGAACAGCGCGCGCATGGTCTCGGT
>CACYWI010000220.1 GCA_902778045.1 uncultured Eubacteriales bacterium | reverse complement strand
CTGTTCCACCTGATGTTCATCGTCGCCCCGTCCGCGGGCGGCAAGATCACCGGCGACACCATGATCGGCGAATACTTCCGCGTGTTCGTGTCCTACGGCGTCATAACCGTGGCGCTGGTGATGTACGAAACCAAGAAGCGCCGGGCCAAGGCCAGCATGGGCGCGCAGCTGGAGGCCGCGCAGCGGGAGGGGGAAAAGGCCAATGCGTAAGATCCTGTTCCGCGTGGGCACGGTGGTGCTGCTGCTCGCCATCGCGGCCTGCATGATGGTCATCGGCCGCGGCCACACCGTGTATTTCGACAACAAGAAGCTGGAGTACGAGGGCCAGACCTACGACACCTACCGCCGCATCAACGTGATCGTGAACGGCGAGCAGGTGGCCAAGCTCTCTGCCAGGGATCGCGGCATGGCCACCTTCACCGGCCAGAGCTTCAGCTTTGACCTGGAGATCACCAAGGAGAAGGGCGACGATCCCGTCACCAACACCTACCACATCAAGGTGCCCTACGGCCAGGACGGCACGGTGCTGAACCTGCCCGGCCTGCTGGCGGGGCTGCCGGAGGAGGCCTACACCTCCGAATTCGTGCCCGTGGCCGTCGAGACCACCGAGGAGGACGAGGAGATCGTCACCGAGGACTTCGGCATCGGCGAGGGCGAGACCGGCGGGGACTTCTGATCAAGCAACACAATGGGGCGCTGCCAACCGGCAGCGCCCCGGATTTTTATGCGCTTCAGCCCATGGAATCGCCCTCGGCGTCCATGGCGTCCTTGATGCACTGGTGCAGCGCGTAGCGCATGGCGATCACCGCCGCGCCGCGGGCGCAGGCATCCTCGAACTGCTCGCCGAAGGAGAACTGGCCCTCCGGCAGCAGGCCCGGCGTCTGCCGCAGCGCGTCGGGAATGTCGCCGCCCAGGATCAGGCAGTGGGGATCCAGTATCGCGCGGATCAGCTGCAGCAGTATGCTCAGATAGGCGGTAAAATCGTCCATCAGCAGCCTTGCCCAGGTCAGCCCCATCCTGTGGGCCTTCAATATATCTCCGATGCTGTTTACGGAGGGGGAGAAGGTGCGCGCGCGGCTGACCATGCTGACCTCCATCAGGTGGGCGTCCAGGCGCTCGTTGATGCCCAGCAGGGATTCCTCGATCTCACCGGCGGAGTTGTTCAGCCCCCGCACGATGCTGCCGCCCACGCTGTTGGCAAAGCCGATGCCCGCGCGGCCCAGGTACAGGTAGGCACAATCCTGGTCGTTGTCCAGCATGCCCAGGCGCATGCTCTCCCAGGTCAGGCAGGCCCGCACGTCGTTCTCCACCAGCACCGGCAGGCCCAGCGCCCTGGAGAAGGGGGAGGCCAGGTCCAGGTTCATCCACTCAAAGGCGCGGGATTCGCTGACGCGATTGGTGCGGTTGTCGATGCGGCCGGATACGCTGAGCCCCGCGCCGCGCAGGCGATCGTTCGCCTGGGGTACCAGGCGCTCGGCCTGCTGTGCCGCGATCTCGGCCAGGCGCTCCGGCGTCAGGTCGCCGGCGGAGAGCACGGTTTCGCTGACCGCGCGGATCTGGTTGCTGAAGTCCATCAGGCACACGCGCAGGCTGTGGGTGTCGAAGTGGCAGCCCAGCGTGAACATGCCGTCCGGCGAGGTGCGCAGGTTCACGGCCCTGCGGCCGCGGCCGGTGGTATCCGCGGCGGCGGTCTCGTTGACCAGGCCCAGCGAGGTCAGCGCGCTGATGAAGCGCGTGACGCTGGCGGAGGACATCTCCGTGAGCTTTGCCAGCTCCGACCGGGAAACGGGCTGGCTCCGTTCCAGCATGGAAAGCAGGCTTTCGATATTGTGGCGTTTGATATAGGCCTGATCCAGCGGCCTTGATGTCAACATGTACAGTCACCTTCCTTGACATAACCGTGCTTTTACAATATTATAGCATATCCCCAGGCCGAATGCAATTATTTCGGGTGAAAAGAGGCGCATGGGCGGCCTGGATGCGGATGGTGGTTGCAATGCCGGCGGGAATATGTTATAATGCCATTAACTACCAATATCGTAAGGAGGCAATGGTTATGGCAAGCTTGATGGATGGACTCGGCAAGGCGGTATCGAAGCTCCAGGACCTGGGCGAGAAGGCCGTAGACGGCGCGAAGGACCTGTTTGAAAAGGCCAAGCCCGGTGTGGAGGAGACGCTGGACAAGGTGGCCGACGGCGCGAAGAACCTGGCCGAAAAGGCAAAGCCCATGGTGGCCGAGGCGCTGGACAAGGTGGGCGACGGCGCCAAGAGCCTCGCCGAGAAGACGAAGGCTTCCGTTGAGAAGGAGAAGGACCTGAAGGCGCAGATCAGCGAGGACGTCAAGGCCCAGGTGGAGCAGATGCGCGAGCACGCCGCCACCGGCACCGACGCCATCCACGACTATATCCAGAGCAAGATCGCCCGTACGGAGGAGAAGGCGGAGGCCGCCAAGGCCGAATCCGTCCAGGCCATGCAGGCCGCCGCCGAGGAGGCGAAGCAGGCCGCGGACAAGGCCGAGAACGCCACCCAGGACGTGCTGAAGAGCATGGGCGAAAGCCTGCAGGGCATCGCCGAGCGGGTGCAGAGCGCCTTCGAGCAAGCCAAGGCCAGCGTCGGCGACGCGCTGGAGAGCGTCCGGACGGAGCTGAACGAGGGCGTCGAGACCGCGAAGGACGGGGCCGAGGCCGCCGTGGACGCGGTTCAGGACGCGGCTGAGAGCGCGACCGACGCCGTGGAGGAAAAGGCTGAAGCCGCGGCGGAGGCCGTGGAGCAGAAGACCGAGGCCGTGGCCGAAGCGGTCGAGGACATCGAAGAGCCCGAATCCGGCGATTTCATCGGGGAATAAGGCGCGCTGCGCATGGTCCCCCGCCCTTGCGACGGGGGGCCATATTATTTTTTGGTTGCGCGAAAATGGATGTTTACTCAAATTCAATGGCAAATGAGCCCTGAATCGTGCATAGAACCGGTGGTTCAGTGTATATCTATGAATTTGAACTGTTGCGGGCGGGCCTGCGCGGCTTAACGCCATGGGTGAAAATGACATAAGACCCGCCGGATTTTGAACGAATTACCCAAAACAAAAAGGATGTGCGCAGCGGCCGGACCGGCCCGCTGTATTTTTTTACGTTGCATCTGAATGTTCGGGTTTTTAAGCATTGTTAATTTATTTTTACCGAGTTAATCAGAATATATGCCAAAAACACGAACGTTCGTAAAACGCATGAGGTTAAATATTCGGGTTTACTATTGACTTTTTTATGCCCTGAAAGCTATACTGTTACCGATAAAACCGCCCCTGGGATCCTGGGGCACGGAAGGAAGAGACAGCTATGAAAAAGGTAGCAGTCATCATGGGCAGCGACAGCGACCTGAAGGCGCTGACCGGGGCCATGGACACCCTGGCGGAGCTGCAGATCCCCTACGCGGTGCGCGTGATCTCCGCCCATCGCACGCCCCAGGCGGCGGCGCAGTTCGCCCAGGGCGCGGCGGGCGAGGGCTACGGCGTGATCATCGCCGCGGCGGGCAAGGCGGCCCACCTGGCCGGCGCGCTGGCGGCCAACACCAACCTGCCGGTGGTGGGGATCCCGATGAAGTCCTCCACGCTGGACGGGCTGGACGCGCTGCTGAGCACGGTGCAGATGCCCTCGGGCATGCCGGTGGCCACGGTGGCCATCGACGGTGCGGTGAACGCCGCGCTGCTGGCGGCGCAGATCATCGCCCTGTCCGACGATCAACTGGCCG
>CACYWI010000219.1:3865-5133 GCA_902778045.1 uncultured Eubacteriales bacterium | reverse complement strand
GCGGTTGATCTCCTCGATGGCGATGGACAGCGGCTTGGTCTCCTTGGTATCGATCAGCGGCAGGCTGCCGGCGATGATCTCGCGGGCGCGCTTGGACGCCTCCACCGCCAGGGTGTAGCGGCAATCGACCTTTTCAAGCAGCTCGCCAATGGGGGGTTCGGTCATCATGGTTCAATATCCTCCTTGATCATTGGAACATTGCAGCGGCCCGGAGGCCGCCTCCTCTCACGCCTTCAGCGAGGCGCTGAGCGCGTCCAGGAACGCGCGGCGGTTTTCGATTTCCAACCGTTTGGCGGCGATGACGGCATAGACCTCATCCGCCGCGATCTCCAGGGCGTTGGGCACGTCGCTCCAGTCCTGGTGGATGATCACATAGTGGTACTTATAGGCCGTGGCGACCTCCGAGGCCACGTTGTTCAGCCGCACGCGGATGGATTCCTCCGTCTCGGTGCCGCGGCCCCTCAGGCGGCGCTCCAGGTTCTCGCGGCTGGGCGGGCACACGAATATGCCCGTCACGGTATCGTCCTGGGCCATGGCCTGCAGGCAACCCTGCACGTCGATCTCCAGAATCAGGTCGTGGCCCTCGTCCAGCTCCCTCTGCACGGTGGATTTCAGCGTGCCGTAGTGGTTCTGGTGCACGTGGGCCCATTCATAGAACGCGCCTTCTTCGATCAGCGCCCTGAAGCGCTCCTCGGAAACGAAGTGATAGTTCACGCCGTCCACCTCGCCGGGGCGGGGCGCACGGGTGGTGCAGGACACGGACAGGCGCACGTCCGGGTGCTTCTCCAGGAGCTTCTTGACGATTTCGGTCTTGCCCGCGCCGGCCGGGCCGGAGATGACAAACAGCTTTCCGCGATTCGCCATGGCGGAACCGTCCCCCTCTGCTGATGTAATGCTGTCTCCCTGTATTACCGGGTCATTCGATGTTCTGCACCTGCTCGCGCAGCTTTTCGATCTCCGCCTTCATGTCCACGGTGAGCTTCGTGATCGGGATGTCCTGGGACTTGGAGGAGATCGTGTTGGTCTCGCGGTTCAGCTCCTGCACGATGAAATCGACGCGACGGCCCACGGGCTCGTCCTCGTCAAACAGCGCGCGCAGCTGCCGGGCATGGCTGTCCAGGCGCACGAGCTCCTCGTCGATGGCGCTGCGGTCGGCCATGAGGGCCACCTCCATCATCAGGCGCGTCTCGTCCACGCCGCCGTCCAGCAGCTCGCGGACGGCGCCCTTCAGCCGCTGGGTGTAGGCCTGCACCGTCTCGGGATAACGG
>CACYWI010000219.1:0-3789 GCA_902778045.1 uncultured Eubacteriales bacterium | reverse complement strand
CTCACGGCGTCCTGGTCCTCCTCGGCCTCGGTGACGGTCATCACGTCCGGCATGCGGGCGATGCCCATCAGCGTGCGGTCGTCCCGCAGCCCCGAACCGGAGGCGTCGGCCAGCTGGCGCAGCGCGTCGGCATAGGCCCCGAACAGCGCGTGGTCCACCTGCACGGTGCGCGCGTCGGTGCGCAGGTTGCGATAGGTCACGAACACGTCCACATGGCCCCGGGACAGCCGATGGCCGATGGCCTTGCGGGCGGCGTCCTCCAGGAACATCAGGTTCCTGGGCATGCGAAACGCGATGTCCAGGAAGCGGTGGTTGACGCTCTTGACCTCAACTGTCATCTGCCGGCCGTCGATCTCCGCGAACGCGCGGCCGTAGCCCGTCATGCTGCGCATGTCCAGCCCTCCCCCATCACCGCGCTATTGCGGCAGGTTATCGGATTCCAGAATCTATTATAACACATCCCGCCGCGGTTGCCTATGGCCTTGCCGAATTTTAATATCACGTCCGGCCCAGCCTTTCAAGGAACTCCGCCTCGCCGATGACCGGCACGCCCAGCGCCTGGGCCTTGGTCAGCTTGCTGCCGGCGCTCTCCCCGGCCACCACCAGGCTGGTCTTCTTCGACACGCTGCCCGCGGCCTTGCCCCCGGCCTGGCGGATGGCCTCCTCGGCCTCGCTGCGGCCCATCGACGACAGCGTGCCGGTGACCACCACGGTCATGCCCGCGAAGGGGCCGGCGGAGGTATCCCGCGCCTGCCACTTCGGCGCGACGCCCGCGGCCAGCAGCGCGTCCACCAGCCGGGTGTTGGCGGGATCCTCGAAGAAGCCGACCACGGAATCGGCCACGATATCGCCCACGTCGTCCATCTGCGTCAGCGCGTCGCGGGTGGCCCTGCGCAGCGCGTCCATGCTGCCGAAGCGCTCGGCCAGGTCCCGGGCCGTCTTGGTGCCGATGTTGGGGATGCCGATGGCATAGATGAAGCTGTTCAGCCTGCAATCCTTGCTCTTTTCAATGGCGGCCAGCAGGTTCTCCGCCTTCTTTTCGCCGAAGCGCTCCAGCGCGCACAGCTGCGGCTTGGTCAGCGCGTACAGTTGGTCTGCCTCCTGCAACAGCCCCGCGTCCACCAGCTGGCGGGCGGTCTTTTCCGAGAAGGTGTCGATGTCCATGGCGTCCCGGCTGGCGAAGTGGGACAGCCGCATCACGATCTGGGGCACGCAGCCGTCCCGGTTGGGACAGAACAGGTGCGCGCCGCGCTCCACCAGCGCCGCGCCGCAGCTGGGACAGACGGCGGGCTTCTCCACGTCCCGCTCGTCCTCGCTGAACTCGTCCACCCGGCCCATGATCTCCGGGATCACCTCGTTGGAGCGGCGGATCCACACCCGCGCGCCGATCCTCACCCGCTTGCGCAGTATGTCCTGCCAGTTGTTCAGCGTGGCCTGGCGCACGGTGGCCCCGGCCAGCTCCACCGGCTCGACCCGCGCCACCGGCGTCAGCTTGCCGGTGCGCCCGATCTGCCAGTCCACGGCCTCCAGGCGGGTGGTCATCTCCTCGGCCTCGAACTTGTAGGCCACGGCCCAGCGGGGGAACTTGTCGGTGTAGCCCAGCGCCCGGCGGGTGGCGTAGTCGTCGATCTTGATCACCGCGCCGTCAATGTCGTAATCCAGGTCGCCCCGGCTCTGCTCCACCCGGCGCACCGCCGCGATGGCGTCTTCAAGGCTGTCGGCGTCCAGCTCGCATACGGATACCGGAAAGCGGTTCTGGCGCAGGAAGTCCAGCATCTCGTGCTGGCTCTTGAATTCCCGGCCCTCGATGTAGCCCACGTCGTAGAAGCAGGCGCTCAGCTTGCGGGCGGCGGTCACCTTCGGGTCCAGGTTCCGAAGGGCCCCGGCGGCGGCGTTGCGGGGGTTCTTCAGCGGCTCCTTCGCCGTCTCGTTGTACTTTTCCAGCACGGAGATGCGCATGAAGCCCTCGCCGTGGACCTCCATGCGCCCGGTGAAGGGGATCGACAGCGGTATGGCGCGGATCGTCTCCACCTGGGGCAGTATCTCCTCGCCCACGATGCCGTTGCCCCGGGTGGCCGCGCCGACCAGCCGACCGCCCTCGTAGGTCAGGTTCACGGTCAGGCCGTCGAACTTGTGCTCCACCACATAGGTGATGGGCGGCAGCTGTGCCCCGGCGTCCACGGCGTCCTGGCGCAGCTTTTCCGCCCGCCGGGCCCAGTCCTCCAGCGCCTCGATGGATTGCGCCTTGCCCATGCTCCACAGCCGGGCCAGGTGGGTGTGGGGCTCGAAGCCGGCCAGCACGTCGCCCCCCACGCGGCGGGTGGGCGAATCGGGCAGGCGCACGCCCGTCTCCGCCTCCAGGCGCACCAGCTCGTCGTACAGCCTGTCGTACTCCGCGTCGGTGATCGTGGGGTTGTCCAGCGTATAGTATTGATAGCTCTTTTCGTTCAGGTATTCCACCAGTTCACGCATGCGATCCATGGTTCCGTCCCCTTTGCCGTTCTATGGATCCAGTATACCACATCCGGGGCAAGTGTTTCAACGGGAAAGCGAACGATGGCCGGTATTCCTGCATGCCGGAGGCGCGAATAACGCTTTCGCGTCATTTTTGCATATTCAAAGGCCGTGCCCGTCATTCCCGCGAACGGCGACGCCGTCGGCATTCATACCCGATTTTTGACGTGAAGCGGCGCTTTCGATGCATAATTATGAACCACTTCCTCCAAATTCCCATATTTTACGAAAAGAGCAGGGAATTAACTTGCATTTTTCTGCCCGATATGATACCTTTTTACCAGAGATTATCGCACAGCGAAATGCAGGATTCAAAAACAGATCATGCAGATTGACGCAAAGATCAACGCTTCCCCCCCGGGAAGAGAAAGGACCGATTATGAAGCCCTACGCAGAAATGACCGCTCAGGAGCTCAATGAGGAGCTGGAATCCCTGAAGGCGCAATACAGGAAGATGCAGGCCCTGGGGCTGCACCTGAACATGAGCAGGGGCATGCCCTGCAAGGACCAGCTGGACCTGTCCATGGGCATGATGGACGTGCTGGATTCCGGCTCGGACCTGACCTGTGAGGATGGCACCGACTGCCGCAACTACGGCCAGCTGACCGGCATCGAGGAGGCCCGGGAGCTGCTGGGCGACATGATGGAGAACAACCCCAAGGACATCATCATCTACGGCAACTCATCGCTGAACGTGATGTTCGACACCATCAGCCGCGCCTGGACCCATGGCGTGATGGGCAACACCCCCTGGTGCAAGCTGCCGGAGGTCAAATTCCTGTGCCCGGTGCCCGGCTACGACCGGCATTTCGCCATCACCGAGCATTTCGGCATCAAGATGCTGCCCGTGCCCATGACCCCCACCGGCCCGGACATGGACATCGTGGAAAAGATGGTGCGCGAGGACGAGGCCATCAAGGGCATCTGGTGCGTGCCCAAGTATTCCAACCCCCAGGGCATCTCCTATTCCGACGAGACAGTGCGCCGCTTCGCCCGGCTGGAGCCCGCCGCCCCGGATTTCCGCATCTTCTGGGACAACGCCTACGGCATGCACCACCTGTACGACGAAAAGCAGGACTACCTGATCGAGATCCTGGCGGAGTGCAAGCGCGCCGGCAACCCGGACCTGGTGTACAAGTTCTCCAGCACCTCGAAGATCACCTTCCCCGGCAGCGGCATCGCCGCGGTGGCCACCAGCCCCAACAACATGGAGGACTTCCTGGTCACGCTGCGGCGGCAGACCATCGGCCACGACAAGGTGAACCAGCTGCGCCA
>CACYWI010000218.1 GCA_902778045.1 uncultured Eubacteriales bacterium | reverse complement strand
TGTGCTGTTTTCCGGGCGCTCGATGCCACTGCGGTGGGGTGCCCTATCGACCTCGCTGCGCTCGGCCACTTCCCCACTGCGGTGGGGAAGCATAGAATGCGGCAGCCACCATTCCTGTTCCCTGTTCCCTGTTCCCTTGGCTGGGGTGCCCTATCGACCTCGCTGCGCTCGGCCACTTCTCCACGGGCCTACCAGCCCCATCTCGCTGAAAACAGCTCACTGTGCTGTTTTCCGGGCGCTCGATGCCACTGCGGTGGGGAAGCATAGGATGCGGCAGCCACTATTCCTAATCCCTAATCCCTAATCCCTAATCCCTATTCCCTAATCCCTATTCCCTCGTTCCCCTAGTTCCTAGTTCCTAGTTCCTAGTTCCTAATCCCTCCCACCCAAAAGTAGACCCCAATTTCGCCCTAATCCCCCAAAAGTTTGCAAAAATCATTGACTGGAGGGCTGTAAGCTGGTAAGATAGACCGGGAAATGTTATGAGAGGGGCGATGCACTATTTCCGGGCAGGCACAAATCGCGACGCTGAACGATCTGTTTGCGGCGCTGTTCAAGCCGGCGGAGGGACGGGGACCGGTGATCCGCGAGCCCCAGCGGCCGCTGCGGGAGGCGCTGTTTGCGCTGTTTTTCCCGGACGAGCTGGTCCGGCAGTTCGAGGGGAAGTCCAAGTCGAATTTGACCTGGTTCTTCACCAGCGACGCGCGGAACAAGTCGGTGCGGCGGGCGCTGATCGCGCTCATGCAGCAGAACCCCCGGGCGACGGTGGACGAGGCGCACCGCAAGTGCCGGGGGGCGCTGTGGCCCAGGCCGGGGCAGGCGGTGTTCGACGCCGCGGCGCTTCGGCAGGTGCTGGGCGGGGTGAGCCTGCCCGCGTCGGTGGAGAACCGGGCGCACATACTGGCGGGCGTCGGCGACGCGCCGGGGCGGCTGGACGTGTTCTTCGAGGTAGACGAGGCGGCGGCGCTTTCCCGCATGATATTGACGCTGGCGGTGGCGGCGGACGCCCCGGTAGACGTGCTGGACGGGATCTGGCGCACGGACGGCAGCGGCGACGGCGACTTCATGCGCGGCGACGAGAGCATCGAGGGCCGCATCCGCTACTGCCGGATGATGGACCTGCGGGGCCGCAGCGACCTGGCCTTCGAGGGCTTCGAGCGCCTGGCGAAGCAGCTGGGCCGCCCGGCGCAGAGCGTGGACGAGGCGGCCATGTACTGCCGCCTGGGCGAGATGCTGTTCACCGGCGACGGCTGCCTGCGGGACGAGCGGGCGGCCCAGGCCTACGACCGCATGGCCTGCATCGACGGCTATCCGAAGGCCTGGTTCCAGCTTTCCCGGCACATCACCGGCACCCCCGCCCGGGAGGCCATGGAGCGCGCCGCCGAGCTGGGCTACGGCCCCGCGATCCGGCAGCTGGGCGAGGCCTGGTATGCCGGCAGCGCGCGGCTGGCCTGTCTGCGCAACCCGGACACGGCCCGGCGCTGGTTCCGCCGTGGCATGACGCTGCCCGGCGGGGACGGGGCGTACTGCGCCTTCATGCTGGGGCAGATCCACGAGGCCCAGGGCGAGCGGGAGGCCGCGGCGAACGCCTATCGCGTGGCCCAGGAGGCCGGCAGCGCCGAGGCGGCCGAGCGTCTGGCGCGGCTGGACTGGGTGGTGTCGGCGCCGGCCCCCGCGGCGGAGAAGCCTGCCGCCGGCGCGCAGGCGGGCTATTGCCTGGTGAACGGGCGCGAGGGCTGCAACCGGCTGTTCACCGAGGGGCTGCAGGGGCGGTGGCAGGTGACGACCTGCGAGGACGGCCGGCCGGAGCGGGCCCTGCGGGAGCTGGCCCGGGGCGTGTACTGGGGCGGCGCGCCTACGTTCCCGCCGCTGCTGATCGCGCTGATGTCCCCGGACCGCATGGCCAACGTGATGCAGGCGGTGGCGCTGCTGGGCGCGCTGCGGCAGCTGGCGGCAGAGCTGGGGGAGCGGGGCTGGGACCTGGTGGACGCGGTGCGGCTGTACGTGCTGGCCGGCCACGGGGACGCCGCGCCGCTGCTGGACGCGGCCTTCGCCGGCATGGGCGACCTGTACTTCCGCCTGCGGCTGTGCGACCCGGCGGTGGACGCCGCGGACCAGCTGCTGAGCGCCGCGCCGCTGTTCCTGCCCCGGCTGCGCGCGCCGCAGGACACGCCGGTGCGGCTGAAGCTGGTCGGCTGCACGGACGCGGCCCTGGCCCTGCTGCGCCGGGCGCTGGCGCTGCCGATGCCCCCGGAGGCGGACCTGGCCATCGATGTGTACGGCGCGGGGGCCGCGGCCATGGAGCGGCGGCTCCTGCAGCTGTGCCCGGGGCTGCGGGGCGCCATGCCGGCGCGGTTCCACGAGTGCCCGCCGGAGGAGGGGCTGCTGGACGCCATGGACGGCGAGGGCGGCCTGGCCGAGGGCAACTACTTTGCCGTGGCCGCCGGGGACGACGCGCTGAACCTGCGGCTGGGCATGCTGCTGCGGGGCGAGCTGCTGAAGCGCGACCCCGGCGCGGACCGGCAGCCCTTCATCGCCGTGCACGCCGCCGACCCGGTGGCGGCATGGCTGGGGGGCAGCCTGCCCGCCGGCCCCGAGGGCAGCCTGTACGACCTGACGCCCTTCGGCACGCTGGACATGTATTCGCCCCCGGCCCTGGAGAACGACGTGCTGGAGCACCGGGCGCGGCAGGCCCACATGCTGTTCATCGGCGCGCCCAATACCCGGGACGCCCGCCACGCCGCCATGGGCGGCTACTACAGAAGGCAGCTCGGACGGGATACCGCCCGGTTGATCGCCCTGGCCCTGCCCTATCGGATGCACCTGGCGGGAATCAGCCTGGCGGGCTGGCGGCTGTACGGCGTGCCGGAGGAGGAGGCGCGGCTGGGCGGCGAGTACACCCGGTGGCTGAAGGATAAGGAGAACCTGCGCCGTGCCGCCGCCGACGAGCACGAGCGCCGCAACCGCATGCTGCTGTCCCTGGGCTGGGCCTCCGCGACGCCGGAGGACGTGGCGGCCTATGTGGGCCGCGGCAACCCCGGGCATGTGCTGTACCCGGCAAAGCTCGATCCGTTCATATGCCCCTTCGACGCGCTGGAGGACGGCGAGCTGGTCAAGAGGATCCGGGAGATCGTGCGGACCCGGTTCCCCGAAAAGTCCGTGCCCGACCCCAGGAGGGACGAGGAGGCCTCGGTACGGGATACCGAGGCGATACTGGGGGGAGATGTGTAGGGGGAATAGGGATTAGGGATTAGGAACTAGGAACTAGGAACTAGGAACTAGGAAAACGGGGGATTAGGGAATAGGGATTAGGGAATAGGGAATAGTGGACGCCGCCCGCCATGTCATTGGAAGGGGCGAAGCGACGTTGCAATCCGGTTTCCCGATCAGGAAATAGGGATTTGGAATCAGGGTGGAGTGCCCCACCACCGCAAGCGGTCCCCCTCCCCACTGCGGTGGGGAGGCTTGGGCTCGCGGCAGCCACTTCCTGAGCTTCCCCACCGCAGTGGCATCGAGCGCCCGGAAAACTCTCCAGTGGAGAGTTTTCAGTGAGATGGGGCCGGTAGGCCCGTGGAGAAGTACCCGCGCAGCGGGGGATGGGGTGTCCCTGATCCATCAATGGATGATACTGCCCCTAAAGGGGAAGGCTCCTCAGGGCAAGAGGTCGTGCGAAAGAGACCTCATCCGTCATTTGCTCCGCAAGCTCCGCAAATGCCACCTTCCCCAAAGGGGAAGGCTTGGCGGGCGGCGCAACGCCGCCCCTACGGGCACGCGGAAGCCGCTATCCCTGTTCC
>CACYWI010000217.1 GCA_902778045.1 uncultured Eubacteriales bacterium | reverse complement strand
GGCCGCCAGCCGGCCCAGGCCGCCGTTGCCCAGGCCGGGCTCCGGCTCTTCCTCGAACACCACGGATCTGTCGATGCCCAGCTCGGTCATGGCCTGCATGTAGTTGCTTTCGTTGACCAGGTTCACCATGTTGTTGTGCAGCGCGCGGCCCACCAGAAACTCGGCGCTCAGGTAGTATACCTTCTTGGCCTGCTGCTCCTTGCGGGCGTCGCGGGAGTAGCTGCGGCGCTGCATAATTTCATCGCGCACCACCAGGGCCAAGGCCTGGTACAGCTGCTCCGGCGTGGCGTCCGACACGTCGCAGGCGAACTGCGTGTGCAGCTTGTTCAGTATGCTTTCCTTGATCTGCGCAACGGTCATGCGTTCCACAAAAACACCTCCGAAAGTCAAGGCAATAGAATTCAGTTCAACCGCCACTATAACACATTACGCACGGTTGCGCAACGGATTGCGTGTTGATTTTTCGGTTGAAAACAGGCATGTTTTGGGCGTTGGGCGCGGTTTTGGGGCAGTTTGACGGTTGTTTCAAGATTGTGGGGACGGGCCTGTGTTAAAAGGTGGGAAAGACGCGCTGTCGCCGGGTCACGGGCGATACGCTTGCGTCAGGCGGGCCAGGTCCATGTACAGGGGACAGCGGCTTCTGTCACAGCCGGCTCCCTTGCGCCCCAGGGCGAGCCAGTCCAGGCTGACATCGAGGTATGCGCTCAGCCGGGCCGCCGTTTCAAGGGACGGGACCTTTTCCGCGCGCTCAAGGTGCCCGATGAACGAAGCGGAGACCCCGATCCCGGCGGCCAGGTCGGCCTGGGTGAGATTCAACGCGCGGCGACGTTCGTGAAGCCTGCGCCCGAAGGCGCGGTAGCCCAGCTCTGTGAACATGAGATCACCTTCCGGGGATGAAATGAACGCTTTACCGTTATTATGCGCCGCGTTCCGACAAAAGTCAACGGTAAAGCGTTAAACTTTTCATGCGCGTATTGATACCATCGTAGCAACGGAATTCCGTTGGAGGGCATCGATATGACCATATCCCAGGCCGTGGTGAAGCGCATCTTTGAACTTTGCGACGAGCGGAACGTGACGATCAACAAAATCAGCAATATCTCCGGCATCACTCAATCCACTGTCAGCGACATCGTGAACGGCGCGACGGTAAACACGGGCATCGCCACCATCAAGAAGCTGTGCGACGGCTTTGACATCAGTGTACGGGCGTTTTTCGACAGCCCGTTGTTCGACGATCTGGAGCAGGAGATCCGATAATCCCGGCGCGGGCGGGGAACGCCCGATTTTCCTGTTGACCTAATCCCCGAAACCCTCTATAATAGTATCAAAGCTGCCGCCGGGTTTTCCGATCGCGGGTCGGAGACCGGCGGCACAAGAATATCTGAACAGGAAGGCAAGATCATGGATAACGAGCTTTTGAACCTGCTGGAGAAGGACGCGCGGCTGACCCCCGCCCAGCTGGCATCGATGCTGGGCCGCGAGGAGAAGGACGTGGCCGACGAGATCGCGGAATATGAAAAGAACCATATCATACTGGGCTATCCGGCGCTGATCGACTGGACCAAGACCGACGACGAGCTGGTCACCGCCCTGATCGAGGTGCGCATCGCGCCCCAGCGGGGCGACGGCTTCGACCGCATCGCCGAGCGCATCTACCAGTACGAGGAGGTGGAGAGCCTGTACCTGATGTCCGGCGCCTACGACCTGGCCGTCACCATCACCGGGCGCAGCCTGCGGGCGGTGGCGGAATTCGTGCACGCGCGGCTGGCGGTCATCGACGGCGTCACCGGCACGGCCACCCACTTCATATTGAAGAAGTACAAGGAAAAGAACCATCTGTTCGCCAAGCTCCCCGAGCAGGAAGAGAGGGTGTTGTTCGTATGATCGACTACGAAGCCGCCCTGTCGCCCCGGGTGAAGGGCATCGCGCCCTCGGGCATCCGCAAGTTCTTCGACCTGCTGGAAAACATGGATTCCGGCGACGCCATCTCCCTGGGCGTGGGCGAGCCGGATTTCGTGACCCCCTGGCACATCCGCGACGCGGGCGTGTACGCGCTGGAGAAGGGCTTTACCAAGTATACCTCCAACGCTGGCCTGAAGGAGCTGCGGGGCGAGATCTCGAAGTACCTGCACCGCCGCTTCGCGCTGGACTACGACCCCATGAAGCAGATGATCGTCACCGTGGGCGGCAGCGAGGGCATCGACATCGCCGTGCGCGCCGTGGTCAGCCAGGGCGACGAGGTGATCGTGCCCGTGCCGTCGTTCGTGTGCTACGGCCCCATCGTGGAGCTGGCCGGCGGCGTGCCCGTGTACGTGGAGACGAAGGCCGAGGACGAGTTCCGCCTGACCGCCGAGGCGCTGAGGCAGGCCATCACCCCCCGCACCAAGCTGCTGGTGCTGCCCTTCCCCAACAACCCCACCGGCGCGATCATGGAGCGGCACGACCTGGAGGCCATCGCCCAGGTGCTGCGGGGCACCAACATCATCGTGCTGTCCGACGAGATCTATGCCGAGCTGACCTACGGCTCCCACCACGTGTCCATCGCCAACATCCCGGATATGGTCGAGCGCACGCTGGTGGTGAACGGCTTTTCCAAGAGCTACGCCATGACGGGCTGGCGCATGGGCTATGTGTGCGGGCCCCAGCCGCTGATCAAGCAGATGGTGAAGATCCACCAGTACGCCATCATGTGCGCGCCCACCACCAGCCAGTACGCCGCCATCGAGGCCATGCGCGCCGGCGACGGCGACATACTGTCCATGCGCAAGGACTACGACTACCGCCGCCGCTTCCTGCTGGACAAGCTGCGCGGCGCGGGCCTGAGCTGCTTCGAGCCCCGGGGCGCGTTCTACGCCTTCCCGGACATCCGGTCCACCGGCATGACCAGCGCGGAGTTCTGCGAGCAGTTCCTGATCCGCCAGCACGTGGCCGCCATCCCCGGCACCGCCTTTGGCGCGGGGGGCGAGGGCTTCGTGCGCATGTGCTATGCCTCGTCGCTGCAGAACCTTTCCGAGGCCATGGACCGCCTGGAGCGCTTCCTGAAGGAGCTGTGACGGGATGACACGGAGACGGATGCGGGGCAACATTGTTGCCCCGCATTATTAATATCCTGTTGACTTCCGGATAACAATATGGTATCTTGGAGCTGGGAATAAACGCAGAGGAGGAATGACACCATGAAGAGGATACTGACACTGCTGCTGGCCCTCGCGCTGGCCATTGGCGCGGCGTCCGCCTGCGCGGAGGGCGCGCTGACCGTCGAACAGGAGAACCTGCATATCGTGGGCACTACCAGCCTGTACTGCTACATGTACGTGAAGGTGAAGAACACAGGCGACGCGCCGATCTTCGTGAACAAGGGCTCCTTCACCCTGCGGGACAAGGAGGGCAACGAGATCGGCTCCACCACCTCGCTGTGGCGCTATGCCGAGTACCTGCAGCCCGGCGAATCCACCTACGCCTACTTCAACCCCAGGATCGAGGGCATCGAGAGCCGCGACCAGGTGGGCGACTATGACATGAACATCGAATTCGTGGACAACGCCAACAAGGTGACCTTCTTCCTGCCCTCGGAATCCGTGTTCGAGGACGACGTGAAGGAGGGCTCCTGGACCCACGACTACCTGACCACCACCGTCACCAACGACCTGGACCAGACCGTGTTCGACCTGGCCATCGCCCGGGTGCTGCTGGACGCGAAGGGCAACATACTGTACATGGATTCCGACAACATGTACAGCTCCAAGGGCCTGTGCCCCGGCAGCTCCATCGTGGAGCGCCGCCAGCTGAACGGCAGCTTCGAGCCCTACTTCGAGGAGATGGGCTATGTCCCAGCTACCGTGGATGGCTTCGCCTATGTGTATGTGACCGATCCCAGTGTGTTCACCAAGGGCGGCGCGGGCGAAGCTGAACCCGGGGCCGAGCCCGGCGCCGAACCCGAGGCGGCCGCCGCCGCGTACGCCACCCTGCAGAAGGGCAGCAAGGGCGACGACGTGCAGGCCATGCAGCAGCGCCTGAAGGACCTGGGCTACCTGAAGGGCAAGGCCGACGGCGACTTCGGCAACGGCACCGAGAAGGCCGTCACCGCCTTCCAGAAGAAGGCCGGCCTGCCGCAGAACGGCATTGCCGATGATGCCACCCAGAAGGCCCTGTTCGCCGATGACGCCCCGACGGCGTGAGAAGGGGAAGAGGGAGTAGG
>CACYWI010000216.1 GCA_902778045.1 uncultured Eubacteriales bacterium | reverse complement strand
GGCCTGGCGCAGCACGCCTACAACGTGATCACCGGCGTCAGCGAGCTGGACGACATCGACGACATCTCCGACGCCTACGCGGTGTTCTCTCCCGGCGCGAACTGGAATGGCTCCAGCTACACCAATGCCGAGACCGGCGTGAAGTCCGAGAACATCTTCCTGGTGTACCAGGATACCTACATCATGGGCAATCCCGGCCACTACATGGGCTCCACCGAGATCGAGGTGCCCGAGAAGTACTTCACCGTGAAGTAATCACAGCCAAGGCAATCAAACCTGAAAAGGGGAGGCTTATCCCTCCCCTTTTCTTAATGTTAGGTGGTAATGATTCAAATGAGCACGCCACTGCTTGAAATGAAGAACATCAAAAAGGACTTCTTCGGCAATCAGGTGCTGACCGACATCAACCTGACGCTGAACGAGGGCGAGGTCCTCGGCCTGGTCGGCGAGAACGGCGCGGGCAAGAGCACGCTGATGAAGATCCTTTTCGGCATGAACGTGATCCGCGATACCGGCGGATACGGCGGCGACATACTGCTGAACGGCCAGAAGGTGAGCTTTGCCTCGCCCTTTGACGCCCTCGCCGCCGGCATCGGCATGGTGCACCAGGAGTTCTCGCTGATCCCCGGCTTCACGGCCACCGAGAACATACTGCTGAACCGCGAGCCGCAGAAGAAGAGCGTGATCTCGGAGGTGTTCGGCCAGCGGCTGAACACGCTGAACCGCCAGGAGATGAACCAGGGCGCTGCCAACGCCATCGAGAAGATGGGCGTGGAGATCGACGGCAATATGGTCATCAACGAAATGCCCGTCGGCCACAAGCAGTTCACCGAGATCGCCCGCGAGCTGAGCAAGGAACAGCTGAAGCTGCTGATATTGGACGAACCCACGGCGGTCCTCACCGAGCATGAGGCCGCGGCCCTGCTGGATTCCATCCGGGGCATGTCCGCCCGGGGCATCGCCGTGATATTCATTACCCACCGCCTGCAGGAGATCCTGAACGTGTGCGACAAGGTGGTCGTGATGCGCGACGGCGAGATCGTCAGGGACGTGCCCGCCGCCGACACCAACGTCACCGAGATCACCCGCTGGATGGTGGGCCGCAACGTGGACGCCGCCGCCGCGGTGCACCGCAAGCCCCCCGAGGCCGAGACGATCATGTCCATCCGCCACCTGTGGGTGGATATGCCCGGCGAGACCGTGCGCGACGTCAACCTGGACGTGCGCAAGGGCGAGATCCTGGGCATCGGCGGCCTGGCAGGCCAGGGCAAGCTGGGCATCCCCAACGGCGTGATGGGCCTGTACCAGGCGGGCGGCAAGGTCGTGTTCGATGGGAAGGAGATCCCGCTGAACGCGCCCCGCAAGTGCCTGGACAGCCAGCTGGCCTTCGTTTCCGAGGACCGGCGCGGCGTGGGCCTGCTGCTGGATGAATCGCTGGAGTGGAACATCGCCTTCCCGGCCATGCAGATCCAGAACAAGTTTTTGAAGCCCCTGCTGGGCGGACTGGTGAAGTGGCGCGACGACAAGGCCATCGCCGAGGTCACCCGCCGCTACATCGACGAGCTGCAGATCCGCTGTACCAGCAGCAAGCAGAACGCGAAGGAGCTGTCCGGTGGCAACCAGCAGAAGGTGTGCCTGGCCAAGGCCTTCGCGCTGCAGCCCAAGTTCCTGTTCGTCTCCGAGCCCACCCGCGGCATCGACGTGGGCGCGAAGGCGCTGGTGCTGGAGGCGCTCAAGAAGTTCAACCGTGAAAGCGGCGTCACCATCGTGATGATCTCCTCGGAGCTGGAGGAGCTGCGGCAGGTGTGCGACCGCATTGCCATCGTGTCTGGCGGGCGCATCGCCGGCATACTGCCCGCCACCGATTCCAGCGAGGATTTCGGCGCGCTGATGGTCAGCCAGGTGGTTTAAGGAGGTGCGCATATGAGTGAAAACGTAAACAAGGCGAATGGCACCTTCATGGAACGGATTCAGGGCATGGTGCAGAGCTTCGGCCTGCCCCGCATGATCATCGCCGTGTTCCTGCTGGTGCTGTTCATCGCGGCGCCCTTCGTCGGCGCGGATTTCTGGACCCAGGTCACCAATCTGTTCAACCGCTTCAGCTGGAACGCGGTGCTGGTGCTGGCCATGGTGCCCATGGTGCACTCCGGCTGCGGCCTGAACTTCGGCCTGCCGCTGGGCATCATCTCCGGCCTGCTGGGGGCCACGCTGTCCATTGAGTTCGGCTTTACCGGCCTGATGAGCTTTGTGATGGCGGTGCTGATCGCCACGCCCTTCGCGCTGATCTTCGGCGTGGGCTACGGCTGGCTGCTGAACAAGATCAAGGGCGGCGAGATGATGATCGCCACCTACGTGGGCTTCTCCTCCGTATCCTTCATGTGCATGATGTGGCTGCTGCTGCCCTATCATAAGCCCGACATGGTGTGGGGCCTGGCCGGCAAGGGCCTGAGGACCACCATCTCGCTGGAGGGCTACTACGCGGGCGTGCTGTCCAAGTTCCTGCAGATCAGGATCGGCAACCTGGTGATCCCCACCGGGGCGCTGCTGGTGTTCGCGCTGCTGGCCTTTTTGATGTGGGCCTTCCTGCACACCAAGACCGGCACGGCCATGACCGCCGTGGGCAGCAACCCCACCTTCGCCCGGGCCGCGGGCATCAACATCGACCGCACCCGCATGCTGTCGGTGGTCATGTCCACGTGGCTGGCGGCGGTGGGCATACTGATGTACGAGCAGGGCTTCGGCTTCATCCAGCTGTATATGGCGCCCTTCAACATGGCGCTGCCCGCCGTATCGGCCATACTGATCGGCGGCGCTTCGGTGAACAAGGCGTCCGTCACCAACGTGATCATCGGAACCATATTGTTCCAGGGCATCGTCACCATGACGCCCACGGTGATGAATTCGATGATCCACATGGACATCAGCGAGGTCATCCGCATCATCGTGTCCAACGGCATGATCCTCTACGCGCTGACCAGGAAAACGGAGGCGACAAGATGAGCAAGAATAACAGACAGACGTCGGGCGGCAAGGGCCTGCTGGGCTTCCTGTCGGCCAACTCCGTGCCGGTCATGTTCGTGCTGATCTGCGCGGTGTGCATCCCGATCTCGGGCTTCTCGCCCGCCTACCTGCTCAACGAGATCGTCACCCGCATGGGCCGCAACGTGTTCCTGATCCTCAGCCTGCTGATCCCGATCATGGCGGGCATGGGCCTGAACTTCGGCATGACGCTGGGGGCCATGGCGGGGGAGATCGCGCTGATCTTCGTGACCGACTGGCAGATCTGGGGCATTCCCGGCGTGGTGCTGGCGATGATCATATCGATCCCGTTCTCCATCGGCCTGGGCCTGCTGTGCGGCAAGATCCTGAACATGGCCAAGGGCCGCGAGATGGTGACCAGCTACATCATCAGCTACTTCATCAACGGCGTGTACCAGCTGGTGGTGCTGTACATGATGGGCGCGATCATCCCGATCAGCCATTCCTCCATCCGCCTGCCCCGCGGCTACGGCATCCGCAACACCGTCAGCCTGCTGAGCATGCGCCAGAGCCTGGACAACGCCCTGGCCCTGCGCGTGGCGGGCGTGAAGATCCCGGTGCTGACCTTCATCATCATCGCGCTGATGTGCCTGGTGATCGTGTGGTTCCGCCGCACCAAGCTGGGCCAGGACATGCGCGCCGTGGGCCAGGACATGGAGGTCGCCCGCGACGCGGGCATCAACGTGGAAAAGACCCGCATTATCTCCATCGTGATCTCCACGGTGCTGGCGGGCTTCGGCATGATCATCTACCTGCAGAACATGGGCAACATGCCCACCTATTCGGCCCACAGCCAGATCGGCATGTTCTG
>CACYWI010000215.1 GCA_902778045.1 uncultured Eubacteriales bacterium | reverse complement strand
TCAAAATCCATGCACTCCCGCACCAGGATGCCCCGCTTTTTCAAGGCTTCCGCGATCGGCCGGACAGGCCTGCCGAAGTCCGCCAGCAAAAACGGCGCACGGGACGGATAGACGAACGCGCCCAGGCGCTCCAACGCCGCCTTCAATCCATCCCGGCGGCGTTCGTTTTCCAGGGCATATCGGGCGAACTCCCCGCGATGCTCCGGCAGCGCCCGCAGTACCGCGCCGGCAAAGCTGTTCAGCTCCCAGGGCGTCAGGCGGCGCGCCAGGCCCTCGATCACATGCGGGTTGGCGCAGAGGTAGCCCAGCCGGACGCCGGGAACGCCCAGGATCTTCGTCATCGACCCCAGGATCACCAGCCGCCCGTGCTCCGCCAGCAGTGGCGTGCAGGTCTGCTCCGGGCAGTATTCGATGAAGGCCTCGTCCAGAATCAGCCAACCGTTCACGGTTTCAATCTGCTCCAACACCCGCGTCACCTGTTCCCGGGAAAAGACCGTTCCCAGCGGGTTGTGGGGGTTGCAGAGCCACACCGCGCCGCCCTGGGAAAGCGTACCCTCGGCCTGCTCTGCCGGGTCGCCGACGATATGCCGACCCGCCAGCAGAGGCAGGGTGCGAACGGGCCCGCCCAGGGTCTTGGCCTGCCGCGCGTATTCCCCGAAGCAAGGCGTCAGCGTCAGGTGCTCCGTCGCCTCCAGCCCCGCGGCCAGCGCAATGGCCGAAGCGCCGCCCGCCGTGGGCAGCACCCAGTCCTCCGGAAGCGAAAGGAAGCGGCCCAGCGCCGCCCGCTCCCGGGCCATCGACGGATCGAGATACCAGCGTACCTCGGAAAGGGCGTTCACCAGCGCCTCCCGCACCCACTCCGGCGGGCCCTCCGGGCGTAGGTTGGCCGAAAAATCCAGCCACCGCAAGGGTCCCTCGCCCTGCCAGACATTTCCTCCGTGCATCCGTCCTCAACCCCTTACGCCAATACAAGTACGATCCCTACGATCGCCATAAGCGCCGCCATCCCGGCGGACGCGGCGTACAGCAGCCGGTTCGCCCGCAGGATGTCCGCCCGCTCCGGCGGCCGGTCGTCGTCGCCGAGGGTCGGCTTGACCACGGCCTTTCCAAAGTAGCTGTGGGTGCCGCCCAGACGGATGTGCAGCGCCCCCGCCACCGCCGCCTCGCTCCAGCCGCAGTTCGGACTCAGGTGATTGGCGTGGTCCCGGCGCATGACGCGCAGCGCGTTTTTTCCATCCAGTCGGCAAACGCAGGCGGCGAGGCACAGCAGCGGCCCGCAGATCCGGGCGGGCACATAGTTCAGCGCGTCGTCCAGCCGCGCGCTGGACCAGCCGATGTCCCGATACTTCTCGTCCAGGTAGCCCACCATGGAATCCAGCGTGCTGGCTGCCTTAAAGCCCATGGCCAGCACCGGGCCGCCCAGCGCCAGATACAGCATCGGCGCGATCACGCCGTCGGTGGTGTTCTCCGCGATGGTCTCCACGGCGGCGCAGATGATCTCCGGCTCCGTGAGGGACGCCGTGTCCCTGCCCACGATGCGCCCCACGCGCTCCCGGCCCCGGGCCACGCTGATGGTCAGCGCGTCGGCGACGCCCCGGCCCTCCACCGCCAGGCACTTCGCGGACAGCGCCCACCAGGAGGCGACGCACATGCCCGCAAACCGGGCGGCGGGATGGATCAGGCCCAGCAGCCACAGCGCGCAGGCCGTGACCACCATCGAAAGCGCCACCGTGGAAGCGGTCAGCCACACCGCGCCCGCGCGCAGATTGCCGCCGCGCCGCCGCAGCCGTTTTTCCAGGAAGGCGATCCACCGGCCCATCCAGATCACCGGATGGGGCCAGCCCTCTGGGTCGCCGATCAGGAGGTCCAAAGCGAAGCCGACGAGCACCGCGGCGATGTTCCACAGAAAAAAGCTCACAGCGCCCCTCCTCCGCGAGTGTCGATGCCGCGATTCCGCAACAGTCATAGAAAAACTGCCGCGCCACGCCACACGACAGAAAACCCATGAAATATCACTATCATTCTACCATAGATGCGCGGTTCCTGCAAGAGCGGCAGGAGCCCTTCCCATCCTGCAAATTGGACTTGAGACAATGACCTCCGGGATTGCGACTGCTGCCTCCCCTGCTTCCTCCAAAAGAGAAAGAGCCCCCCATATTCGACGAGGGCCTCATCTCTGTGTTTGTACTCTTTTGGTTTCCCTGGTTGCTTACGCGGCGGGCTCGAGAGCCTCAGCGTCAGCGTAGGCTGCAGCGTTCGCGCCGGCGATGCGACCGAACACCACAAAGTCACACACGGCATTGCCGCCGATGCGGTTGCCGCCGTTCACGCCGCCGGTGGTCTCGCCCGCGGCGAATTTATCCGTTATTTGGTTATCGTTTTATTCGACCTTTTAGCCCGATGCGAAAAAGGTCAGAACCCCGTGGCGTTCATTGCTCCTAAAAGCATAATCGACCCTTTGGTTTCATTGGTTTTTGTCAGACCGAAGCGGGTTCT
This sequence comes from uncultured Eubacteriales bacterium, assembly GCA_902778045.1. GTDB lineage: Bacteria > Bacillota > Clostridia > Christensenellales > Aristaeellaceae > UBA2862. The sequence goes on along the minus strand of CACYWI010000215.1, from coordinate 1,361 downwards.
GTAAGAGCGACCTGACATGTTCTGCAATATAAAGGAGCTTCTCGCGCATAAAATATTGCGTTGATTCCAGGAAAATGTTATAATTCAAGCGTCGCCTGTTTCCTTCGACTCACAGGGAGAGTGCAGAATGTTTACCCGGAAGAATACGCTGAAAGAGATTGTGACGGATCCGAGAATCAAGCCTTACGCAGACAGGATCGTAGTCGGACTTGACCTTTCGCAGACGCCGTTTTATGAGATGACCATTGAGGAGCTTTCCCGGCAGAGGATGTTTCATGGCTATACCCTGCTGAACGGCTTCAATCGTCTGCTCGAGGCCGTTGAGGAAGGCCCATTCTGCTATCCGCTATATTCGGAAGAAGAAATCCGAAAAGACCCGAAAAAGGCGGAAGCATGCTTCATGCTCTTTCCCTCGATGGATCCTGACGCCGATGAAAAGCCGTTTCTCATCTGCGTCCCCGGCGGCGGGAATGTCCAGATTTGGAATATGAGCGAAGGTTTCCCGATCGCCAATCACTATAATCAGCTCGGCTATCATGTGGTTGTGCTGAATTACCGTTACGGCGGCGAAAAGCTGTACCCGGCTCCACTGGAGGATATGGCCCAGCTGCTCAGATATATCGAAGCACATAAGGCTACGCTTCACCTGAACGCGGGTCATTACTTTACCGCCGGTTTTTCCGCGGGCGGATACCTTGTCAATTCTTGGTGCACGACCAATCACGGTTACGCGGCCTATGCCCTTCCCAGGCCGGTCATGAACATATCCGTTTATGGATTTGCCTCCTGGAAAGGGGTTCGCGACGACTGGGACGTGGACTTCTTCGGCATCACGACGCATGGACTGACCATCAAGGAAGCGGCCAGGACGGACTGGAATGTGGAAGACCATATCGAAGGGTTCCCGCCGACCTATCTCCTCCACGGAGACAACGACCATTCCTGCGACTGCATCAATTCCTGTATTCTGGCGGACGCGCTGAAACAAGCGGGCATCCCCTATGAGCTGGAGATCGGCAAGGGCATGGATCACGGCTTCGGCGAAGCGCTGTTCAGCCCGCTGCGCGGCTGGATCGAACGGACGGTGAATTTCCTCGTCGCGCATCCGGAAGAGGGAGAAAAGAATAATTGTCCTGATTCTCAATTCCAACAATAACTGTGCGCATGTCCATCGCATTTGTGGCAATTCTGCCCATAGTACAGGATACCACTAAGAGACCTGATATCGCAAATACGCAGCCCCGCGACGACTGAATCGTGGGGTTGCTCTTATGTAGATTTATCCGTTATTTGGTTATCGTTTTATTCGACCCTTTAGCCAGATGCCAAAATGAGCAATAAACCGTGATTGTCGTCTTTCA
>CACYWI010000214.1 GCA_902778045.1 uncultured Eubacteriales bacterium | reverse complement strand
CGGCGCAATTCATTGAAACGGGACCCGGCGCGGCATGCGCCGGATCCCGTTTTCACACCCCCAGCGACACCTTCAGCGCCTGGCTCACGCGGTCCATGACCTCGGGCCGCAGTGTGCCGATGCGCTCGCGCAGGCGGCGCTTGTCCAGTGTGCGGATCTGCTCGGCCAGCACCACGCTGTCCTTGTGCAGACCTGTGCCCGCGCAATCGATGGGCACATGGGTGGGCAGGCGCGCCTTGTTCATCTGCCCGGTCACGGCCAGCACGATCACGGTGGGGCTGTAGCGGTTGCCCACATCGTTCTGGATCACCAGCACCGGGCGGATGCCCCCCTGCTCCGACCCGACCACAGGGTCCAGGCAGGCGCTGAACAGATCGCCCCGGCTAATCATAGTATCACGCTCCGCGTACATCGTGTGCGGTATACTATGCGGGATGGGCATGGGGCGTGAAGAAACATTTGTCTGCATCATCGAATCAGGCTCCCTTTGCGAGTGTGGAGTTACAGGATACCGCGCGCGAGATAGTTGAGGAAATACATTCCACATTTCCCGCGAAGGAATGCCTGTCCCAAGCAAACTTCAACTCCACACTCCTCACTCATTCACATTACCAGCGCCCCGTTCTCCCCGGAGATCACCTGCATCAGCTTGCGCTCCACGCCGCTCACGGCGTCGATATACACCAGGAAGGTATCCTGGCCGGAGGTTGCCGTGACCTCGTAGCAAAGGTATTCGTCTCCCGCGCCTTCGGGGATCACGCACAGCCGGGCGCTCACCGGCGACAGCGCGCCGCCGATGCGGGCAATGGCGTCCTGCTCGGTGAGGGCCGGGATCTCCAGCGTGCGCGGCACGTGGTTCATCAGGTAGTTGGCCGCCTCCAGTCCCACCACCGCGCCGTCGGCCATGGACACCTGCACCTTGATCAGGTCCGGATACAGCACCACGCCGTTCTGAACCGCAGCGAAGTTCACCGTCATGATGCCCCCGAAGCGGCTATAGTAGCTCATCTCCATCTCGCCGAAGCCCCGGGCCAGCAGGAACGCCCGGGCGGCGTCCACCGCCTGGCGGTCGGCAAGGTTCACCGCCTCGATCTCGCTGTCGGACAGGATGTACAGCACCTCGCCGCCCGCCTTCGTGACCCCGGCGCTCAGCTGATAATCGCCCAGCCGCAGCGCGTATTCGTAGCAATCCACCGGGATGGCGCTCTCGCCGGTAAAGGTGACCTCCGTCGCCTGGGGGCCGACAAAGGCCGTCAGTGCCTGCCGCGCCTGCTGCTCCGTGACTTCAACAAGCCCCGCGAGGCCCTTGAACTCACCATCCGCCCGGCCGTCGGAGAAGGGGCCGTCGTACAGCAGCACCGGGTAGTCCGTGGCCGGGCCGGTGATCGGGTACAGGCTCTCCTTCCCCGTCGGCCCGTCTTCCGCGGCGTCGAACACCGCCTCGCCCCGCTCGTAGCGCTCCAGCAGGCGGCCCATGCTCACCGAAAAGGCCGCCGCCCGCTCGGACAGGCTCTGCAGCGTGGTGTAGTCCGCCTCGGTCAATTCGCCGCCGTTGCCCAGTCGCACCGACAGCGCGCTGGCGAAGTCCCCCGCCTGGTTGATGAATTTCAGCGTGGCGGACACTGTCTCCTGTCCCAGGGGCAGCAGCGCCAGGTTGGAAAGCGCCCCCTGGGTCTGCAGCGCCGTCTCGTTCAAAAGCGCCTGCATCTGGCCCGTCTCCCCCGCCACCAGCAGCTTGCGGAAGTTCACGGACATGCCCTCGGTCAGCTCGCAGGTCTCGTAAAACGCCTTTTGCACCACGGCGTTGTTGCGGGCGTTGGCCTCGTTCAGCCGCACGGTCTGGGCCGAGGAAAAGGCCAGCACCCCGGCCAGCAGCGCCGCCAGCGCCACGTTCAAAACGCGCGTCCAGTCCCGCTCGCGGACGCCGGCTACATGGTAGGTTTCGTTCATCGCAATGCTCCTTTCCTTTGAATGGAGAATGGAGAATTCTGGAGGCCAGTGCGACGGTCCTCCGGCATACGCCTTTTCAATCAAACAAATCCCGCAGGGGTTTGCACCGCCATTCTCAATTCTCAACGCTCCATTTCCTTGCGGCGTCACACCGCGAAGCTGTGGTTGCCGATCACGGTCTTGACCGTGCGGGTGCGGATCCACTTGTCCCTGGTGGCCTTGGGGTTATAGTAGTACAGGCAGCCGCCGGTGGGATCCCAGCCGTTCAGCGCGTCCAGCGCCGCGCGTATGGCGGTGCTGTCCGGCGTATTGTTGATGGAGCCGTTGCTCACGCAGCTGAACGCCCCGGACTGATAGATCACGCCTGAGATGGTATTGGGAAAGGAAGCGCTGGCCACCCGGTTCAACACCACCGCGGCCACGGCCACCTGGCCCTTGTAGCTCTCTCCCCGGGCCTCGGCGTACACCAGCTTGGCGAGCAGCCTGTGGTCCGCGGAGATGATTGACGACGAGGCCGCCGCCACGCTGCCCCCCGACGACCCGGCCCCCGACAGCGAAACCCCCATCGCGGCCGCGGTGGCCGGGCCCACCCTGCCGTCGACGGCAAGCCCGTTCTTCCTCTGGAAGGCCGCCACCGCCGCGCGGGTCTTTTCGCCGTACTTGCCATCTGCCGTGCCGGTGAGATAGCCCCACTGGATCAGCTTTTGCTGTACCTTCGTCACGTCGCCGCCGCTGGAGCCCACCTCCAGCACCGCCGCCAGCGCCGGCGGCGCGAGGGCGATCACCAGGGCCGCCAGCGCCAGCAGCAGCGCCACGCCCCTGCGCGCGGACGTCATGCCCCGCCTCCGAACAGGCCGCGCAGCCAGTCCCAGATCACCGAGTAAAACACCACCGGCTCCCCCGGCGCGGCGTCGCCCTGCAGGCACAGCGTGGGGTACAGCACGCACCACCAGTTGTGGCCCTGTCCCGCGCCGAGCACCACCCGCAGCGCCCGGTATTCGCCCGCGGGCACGAACACGCCGCCGTAGTCCCGGTCCGGGAAGCCGAACGTCCCCGTCTCCGCGGCTACCGGTCCCACAAAGCCCTCGGCCCGTGCCCTGTCCTCCGCCGCCAGGCGCAGCGCGTCGGCGTTGTCACATACGCGCTTCCACGCCGCGTCCGCGTCCGGGCAGTCCGCAAGCAGCGGCCGCGCCGCCTCCAGCACAGCGTCCCGCACCTTCAGCTTCAGCGCCTGGGCCGCGTCGCCGTCGTCCTCAGCCACCACGTGCAGCCGGATGTAATCGGCCACGGGCACATCCTGCAATTCCACCGCGCGCGCCGCTCCACCCAACAGCAACAGCAGCGCCAACGCGCAAAAAAACCGACGCTTCAGAACAATTCCTCCGTTTCATTGGAAACTGTTCCTATCGTCGGCAATAAACAGGGAAAATATACAGGGACGGATGGGATTTGAGAATGGAGAAGCCCGTTTCTTCAATCAAAGAAATCCATAAGGGCTTCAGCCTCCATTCTCGCTCCCTTTAATTTGCCGCCAAAAACATCGCTCCGGCCACTGCGCCGGGGATTTCGGCCAGGCGCTTGACCAGCTCCGGCGGGATATCCTGCCCGGCGGCAAGGCGCTGGTAGACGAAGGCCAGCACGGCCCGCGGCCCCTGCTTTTGCACAGTGGCAATGCCCGAATCGTCGAACCGCGCATCAAATTCCCGGGCGGCGCAAAAGCCCCGATAGCGCCGGATAAGGGTTTCGGCGTCGTACACGGCGTCCACCCGCTGGCCCATGGCCTCGGCGCACAGCTCCAGCCCCCGCAGGTACACATCCGTCCAGGACAGCGCGCGGTCCTCGCATTCCCGCTGCAGGGCGGACAGAAGCGGCGTGTTCATCGGCTGGCCCAGGCGCATCAGGCTCCGC
>CACYWI010000213.1 GCA_902778045.1 uncultured Eubacteriales bacterium | reverse complement strand
CACGTTCTTGCCCTGGATCAGGATCACGCTCTCCTTCAGGCCGCCCAGCTCGGTGCTGCCGTCCTCCACCATTTCCACCTTCCAGCCCTGGCTGTCGGCGTAGTGGGTGTACATGCGCAGCAGCTCCGCGCCGAACAGGCCGGCCTCGTCGCCGCCCGCGCCGGCGCGCACCTCCAGTATGGCGTTCTTATAGTCGTCCGGGTCCTTGGGCAGCAGTGCGATGCGGGCCTGCCGGGTGGCCTCCTCCAGTCGGGGCTCCAGCTGCGAAAGCTCCTCCCGGGCCATGTCGGCCATGTCCGGGTCGTTCAGCATCTCCCGGGCGCCGTCGATCTCCTCCAGCAGCTTCCCGTAGGCCACGGCGATGTCGTTCAGCTCCGAAAGCTCGCTGTGGCGGCGCATCAGCCGGGCGAACTCGGCGCTGTCGGCGATGACCTCCGGCAGCGTGATGCGTATGGACAGCTCCTCGAACTGGCCGCGGATGGCCTCCAGCTGGGCCGCGATGCGCTCCTGTTCGTTGAATTGGGTGGATTGCATGGATGACCTCCTTATCAATGGAGAGAATCAGATCTTCGCGAATACGACCCTGTCGATGCCGTTCAGGTCCCTGATGGTGCCGGGCCTTCAGCAGCGCCAGCACGGCCTCGGCCTGGCCGACGCCCACCTCCAGGTAGATCGAGCCGCCCGCGTTCAGGTGGCTTCCCGCGTCCTGCGCGATGCGGCGGTAGAAGTCCAGGCCGTCCGCGCCGCCGTCCAGCGCCAGCTGGGGCTCGAAGCGCACCTCGCGCTGCAGCTCGGAGAGCTGCTGCCGGGGGATGTAGGGCGGGTTGCTGGCGATCACGTCAAAGCGGTCGCGGCCCACGGCGGCGAACAGGTCGCCGTGCCGAAGCTCCACCCGCACGCCCAGCGCGTGGGCGTTGCGCTTGACCACGTCCAGCGCCTCGCGGCTGATGTCCGAAAGCGTCACCCGGGCGTCCGGGGCCAGCGAGGCCAGGCTCAGCCCCACGCAGCCGCTGCCCGCGCACAGGTCCAGCAGGGCCGGCCCGCCCGGGCGCCCGCGCAGGTCGATCAGCGCGGCCTCGGCCAGCGTCTCCGTATCCTGCCGGGGGATCAGCACGTCCGGCGTCACCTCAAAGCGCAGGCCCATGAAGTCGGCCGCGCCGAGGATGTACTGTACTGGCTCGCCGGCGGCGCGGCGGTCCAGCATGGATTCCAGCTGCACCAGCTGTCCGTGGGCGATGGAACGGTCGGATTCGAATTTCAGCTCGGCCCTGGTCATGTTCAGGGCTTCCTCGGCGATCCAGCGGGCGTCGATGGCCGGGTCGGGACAGCCGGAGGCCTCCAGCCGCGCCTTCGCCCGACCGAGCCAGTCTGATATGGTCATAGGGATGATCCTTTCTCGATGGTTTCAATGGGGTCAGCGGTCGTTTTCCTTCGCCGCGTTGTAGGCGTACACGGCCACCTCTACCATCTGGGGGTGGGGCGGCAGCACCATCCGCCGCTCCAGCCACAGCTGGAAGGCCAGCAGCGCGTCCACCCAGGGGCCGGGCTTGGCGTTCTCCAGCGGCAGCAGCGCCTCGTTCAGCACGGCGGCGATGGCCAGCACCACCAGCACCCGCACCAGCAGCTGCACCGGCAGCGTGAACGTGCGGAACATGGCGAAGGCGATCACGGACAGCAGCAGCACGGTCACCGTGAAGGCGGCGTCGCTGCGGCGGGAAAGGTAGGCGGCGCGCTCTGCCTTTTCCCGCAGGATCTGGCCGTCCGCCTCGGCGGGGGTGTTCAGCACCTTGTTGATGGCCCCGCGGTACATGCCCAGCCGGCTGATCACCCGCAGCCGGGGGATCACGGCCGCGCACAGCAGTATCGCCAGCACCCGCGCGGCGCAGGCGACGGCGTTGATGGCGGGCCGGGACAGCTCGAGCAGCGGCAGCACCCAGCGCGCCAGCGCCCAGGGCCCCGCGATCACCAGGCCGCCCAGCAGGAACAGTATCGCCAGCGCGCTGCCCGCGGCCACCAGGGCCGAAGGGCTGATCCTGAACAGCTCGGCAAAGCGCTGCTCGCCCCGGCGGCCCTTCACGATCCGCTGGGGCATCAGCTGGCCGGATTCGGACACGCCGTCCAGGAAATCAAACGCGCCACCCGCCAGCCGCACGATGCCGCGCAGAAAGGGCACCCGCTCCATGCCGTCGCGGGCGGGGTGGTACTCCCGGCGGATGCGCAGCGCCACATCCTTGTTTTCCTTGCGCACGGCAAAGGCGGTGGCGCTGCCCACCTGGAAGCGCACCCCTTCGGCCACGGGGCTGGCGTGGATATTCAGCTCGCTTTGTGACATGATGTCCACCTGCCTTGACGGAAGCTAAAAAAATGACCGGCGCGTATCCGTCGGTCATTCAGGGTTCTACGCGCATTAAGACGGCAAAAGCATCGACACAGCCTTGCCATGCCGATGCTTGCAGTTCCTACATGCCGTAGCGCTTCTTGAAGCGATCCACACGTCCGCCGGTATCAACCAGCTTCTGCTTGCCGGTGTAGAAAGGATGGCACTTCGAGCAGATATCGACGCGCATCTCCTTCTTCGTGGAACCGGTCTCAAAGGTTTCGCCACAAACGCAGCGAACGATTGCCTTGCCGTAATTCGGATGGATGTTTTCCTTCATGGTTTTCACCTCACTCTAATCGGACTGTCGGCTCTCCGGCGGAACCGGCATCTGATTAATCACGCAATGGCTATTATAGCACATGCCGGCCGTATCGGCAAGGGCTTGCGGGAATTTTTACATTATATAATGTGAACAGGGAACAGGGGGACGGGCAACAGGGAACAGGACACCGGGAGAGCCAATCCGGCGTCTGTCGCGCTTTCATCAAAAATTAACAATTTCGAAGTCGAAAACCCATTGACAAATTCCGGGGGCGGTTGTATATTATCTTCAGCCGTTAGCACTCGATGTGTATGAGTGCTAACAGGCAGAGAGGATCGAAAGGGGGAGAGCAATTTGCAGTTGGACGAACGCAAGTACCTGATCCTGCAGGCCATCATCGACGACTACATCCTGACGGCCATGCCGGTGGGCTCCCGCACGATCTCCCGAAAGTCCGGCGTCGGCTACTCGCCCGCGACCATTCGCAACGAGATGTCCGACCTGGAGGAGCTCGGCTATCTGGACCAGCCGCACACCTCGGCGGGCCGCGTGCCCTCCAACAAGGCGTACCGGCTGTATGTGGATCACCTGATCAAGACCAGCAAGCTCACCAGCGACGAGCGGGAGCGCATGCACGACCACCTGGTGTCCAGATCCAAGCAGGTGGAAAGCGTGATCCGAAGCGCCGCGGGCGTGCTTTCCGACGCCACGAAGTACACCTCGGTGATCGTGGCCCCGAAGCTGGGCAGCCTGCGCATCAAGCACATACAGCTGGTGCCGGTGGCGGAGCGCACGGCGCTGATGATCATCGTCACCAACGCGGGCATCGTGAAGGACGCGGTGATCCGCGTGCCCGAGGGCATGGACGCCGACGACCTGTATTCCATCTCCCGGGTGCTGACCCAGAAGCTGGCGGACAAGCCGCTGGAGGCCGTGCGCCAGGCCTTTTCCGAGCTGCTGCGCACCGCCGAGCAGAACCGCAAGCTGCTGGGCGAAACGCTGCAGGTGATCGAAAAGCGGCTGGAGGAGGGCGGCGACGCCTCCGATGTGATCGTGGGCGGCAGCACGAACCTGCTGGAATACCCGGAGTACAGCGATGTGAACAAGGCCCGCAGCTTCCTGTCGGTGCTGGAATCGAAGGATACGCTGCGCAAGCTGCTCAGCCGGGACGGGGGCATGGAGGTGTCCATCCGCATCGGCCCGGAGAACCAGCTGCCGGCGCTCAGCGATTGTTCCATCGTCACGGCCAGCTACCGGCTGGGCGACCAGTCCACCGGCACGCTGGGCATCATCGGTCCCACGCGCATGAACTACAACCGGGTGATCTCGGTGCTGGATTTCATGAGCCGGGCGCTGAGCGACGTGCTTTCAGAGTATCAATAAGAAAGGACGGAAACGATGAAGAAGAAGGACAAGAACCAGGCTCCCGCCGAGCCGGTGACCGAGCAGGAGCTGCCCGCCGACCAGGCGCAGGAAGCTCAGCCCCAGGCCGAGGAAGCCCGGGAGGCCACCGCCGAGGAGTGGCAGGCCGCGCTGGAGCTGGCCGTGAAGCAGCGGGACGAACTGAAGGATTCCCTGCTGCGCGTCCAGGCCGACTTCCAGAACTTCAAGCGCCGCAACCAGACCGCCCGTTCCGATGGCTATGAAGACGGCGTGCGCGAGGCCATCGCGGCCATGCTGCCCGCCATCGACAACCTGGAGCGCGCCATCGACGCCGCGGAAAAGACCGACGACGACAGCGCGAAGGCGCTGGCCGAGGGCGTGAAGATGACCCTGAATACCCTGATGGAGGGCATGAAGCGCTTTGGCTTCGAGGAGGTCCCCGCCCTGGGCGAGGAGTTCGA
>CACYWI010000212.1 GCA_902778045.1 uncultured Eubacteriales bacterium | reverse complement strand
CATGTCCTCGCTGAATGAAAAGGAACGGCATTTTGTGCTGATGCACGAGCTGTTCCACATCCTGCTGATGCACCCTTCGCGCTATGGCGGCCGGGACAGTGAGCTCTACAACGTGGCGGCAGACATGGTGGTCAACGATCATTGTCGCCAGCTCGCGTCGAAGCTGGACCTGCAGGCCCCCAGGCACGGCATCTACGGCAACGTGCGCCCCGAACAATCCGCGGAGGAGCTCTACGCCATGTTGGCGAAGGACAACCAGGAATATCTGCAGCAAAAGATACCGCTGGGCGATCCGCGGTCGGATCTGCTGCCCTGCCCGGAGGGCGAGAACGCCGAAGCGCTGGCCCGGGAGATCCGGGACATGGTGCGCGAGGCGGCGAAGAGCGATCCCGGCATGGGCGCCAGCATGTTCGTGCCCGCCCAGGTGCTCCGGCTGACCGAGACCCGCAGGCTGCCCTGGAAGCGGCTGTTCAAGGATTTCATGACCGAGAACGAGGACGACGACGCCTCCTATGCCACGCCGGAGCGCAAGTACCTGCACATGGACCTGATCCTGCCCGGGCACTGCGAATCCGAAGGGCGGCTTTCCGAGGTCTGGGCCTTCGTGGACAGCTCCGGCTCCATCTCCCAGAACGAGATGGGCCAGTTCCTGACCCAGCTGTACCGCATCTCCAGGGAATTCAAGTGCACGATGCACATCGCCTACTGGGACACCTCGGTGACGGACGTGTACCGCAACGTGGTGGGGGAGAAGAAGATACTGGAGTGCCTGCCCAAGCATTCGGGCGGCACGAACATCAACTGTGTGTACCGTTGGCTCCAGGAGAACCACGTCAGGCCGGACGTGATGCTGATCCTGACGGACGGCGCTTTCGGAACGCTTCAGCAGCAGTTTTACAGCCGCAAGCTGCGGGAACGCACCATACTGGTGCTTTCCAACAGCCAATTCCGCGGCGCGAACATGGAACAGATCGGCAGGATTGCCACATTGGAGGACGCGTGAAATGACGATACAGGAATTCGGGGAGACCGTGGAATTCAACATCCGCCACAACCTGAAGCACGCCGTGCTGGGGCTCGGCGCGCCGGGCGTGGGCAAATCCCAGATCATCCGCCAGATCGGCCGGAAGTTCGGCTACAAGGTGATCGACATCCGCCTGGCGCAGATGTCGGAGGTGGAGATCGGCGGCCTGATCTATCCCAACGAGAGCCGCACCAAGACCGTGTGGCTCGCGCCGGACATACTGCCCAACGAGGAACGGGACGGCAAGAACACGATCCTGCTGCTGGACGAGATCACCAGCTGCTCCAAGCGGGTGCAGGTGGCCGCCTATCAGCTGATACTGGACCGGCGCATCGGCCAGTACGAGCTGCCCGAGGGCACCTTCGTGGTGGCGCTGGGCAATCGCGAGGATGACGACGGCGTGTATATCCGCCTGGCCGGCCCGCTGGCGGACCGCTTTGAGATCCACTACATCGAGCCGGACTTCCACAGCTGGAAGTACGATTTCGCCCTGAAGAACGGCGTGCACCCCTGGGTGGTGGACTACCTGACCTATCGCCCCACCGCGCTGCACAACCAGGACCCGGAGAGCGACGTGCTGGTGTTCGCCACGCCCCGCTCCTGGGTGCGGGTCAGCGATATCCTTAAGCTGGACGGCGACGTGAGCAAGCCGGTGGTGCGCCACAAGATCGTGGGCAACGTGGGCGAGGCGGAGGGCCTGAAGTTCATCGACTTCTGTGAAAAGCAGAAGGACGTGGTCACCGCCGACGACTTCATGACCGGCAAGGCCAATGCGCCCCAGGATGCCGAGGCCCTGAAGGCGCTGGCGGACGGCATACTGGCCAAGGCCCCGCAGCTGCGCGCGGGAGACACCTATGATCGCCTGTCCGATGAGGACAGACAGCGTCTGGAGGCCGTGATCCGTGCGCTGGTGCGCCTGCCGAAGGCGGAATTCACTGTGATGGGCCTCAAGCAGCTGATGAGCGGCAACAGCGAGGTGGTGAAGGATGCCTTCAACGCCATCGACGACAAACAGATCCGTGCCTTCATCCGGGAGAACCGCTACACCCTCGGCATGGACGACGACGGCGCGATCAGCAAGAACGCGCTGAAGAACTGGATGTCCCTGTGGAAGTGACCCCTTCTGATGAGGAGATGAATCGGAATGAACGTGATGGATTTCGACGCCCTGGTGGGGCGGGGAACGGTGCTGCTGGACGGGGCCATGGGCTCCCAGCTGCGGCTGCGGGGCATGCCCGTGGGCGTGTGCACCGAGTTGTGGGCAGCCGAGCACCCGGATGTGGTGCTGGCGCTGCAGAGGGCCTATGTGGAAGCGGGCAGCGACATCATCTACGCGCCCACCTTCGCCGCCAACCGGCTGGGCCTGGGCATGCACGGTCTGGAGGGGCGGCTTTCGGAGCTGAACGCCCGGCTGGTGGCCATATCCAGGCAGGCCGCCGGGGGCAAGGCGCTGGTGGCGGGGGATTTCACCACCTGCGGCCAGCCGCTGGAGCCCATGGGCAACATGGCCTATGAGACGCTGATGGACGTGTACCGCCAGCAGATCGAGGTCGTGGCCGCCGCCGGGGCGGACCTGCTGGTGGCGGAGACGATGCTGTCCATCGACGAATGCGCCTGCTTTGTGGAGGCCGCCATGTCCGTGTGCGACCTGCCGGTGCTGTGTACGCTGACGGTGGAGGCCGACGGCCACCTGATGTTCGGCGGCGACGCGGTGGAGGCCGTGGAGACGCTGCAGGCCGTGGGCGCTTCGGCGGTGGGGCTGAACTGCTCGGTGGGGCCGGACCAGCTGGAATCGGTGGTGGCCGCGATGAAGGCCGTGGCCGAGGTACCCGTGATCGCCAAGCCCAACGCCGGCGTGCCGGTGATGGACGAGAAGGGCGTGGCCCACTACAGCATGTCGCCGGACCAGTTCGCCGCCGCGATGCGGGGGCTGATCCGCGCCGGGGCGGGCATCGTGGGCGGCTGCTGCGGCACCGGGCCGGAATACATCGCCGCGCTGAAGACGATTATTCGTTAAATCAATAACATAGCATAACAGTATTTTACTGGACAAAGGGCCGTGCCTGGGGCTATAATGTTCCCAGCCTGAAAGGATGGGAGGCCCCGGCATGACCCTGCAACAGCTGAACTACATCATCACGATCTCCGAGATCGGCTCCATCAACCGGGCCGCGGAGAAGCTGTACGTGTCCCAGCCCTCGCTGACCAGCGCCATCAAGGAGCTGGAGAAGGAGCTGGGCATCGTGCTGTTCAACCGCACCGGGCGCGGCGTTACGCTGACCGCCGACGGCGCGGATTTCCTGCCCTATGCCCGCCAGGTGTACGGCCAGTACCTGAACCTGATGGAAAAGTATGGCCGGGGCGGCGAGCGCAAGCAGAAGTTCGGCGTGTCCTGCCAGCACTATTCCTTCGCGGTGAAGGCCTTCGTGGAGATGGTGAAGGCCTACGATGTGACCAAGTACGAATTCGCCATCCGCGAGACCAAGACGCTGAACGTGATCAGCGACGTGGCCCAGATGCGCAGCGAGATCGGCATACTGTACCTCAGCGATTTCAACCGCAAGGCGCTGCTGAAGCTGCTGCACTCCAGCGGCCTGGCCTTCCACCACCTGATCAACTGCAACGCCTATGTGTACCTGTGGAAGGGCCACCCGCTGGCCGGGCGCAGGTCCATCGGCTTTGAGGACCTGGCGCCCTACCCCTGCCTGTCCTTCGAGCAGGGGGACGACAGCTCGTTCTACTATGCCGAGGAGATCCTCAGCACCAACGATTACCCCCGCAGCATCAAGACCACCGACCGGGCCACCAGCCTGAACCTGATGACGGGGCTGAACGGCTACACGCTGTGCTCCGGCATCATCTGCGAGGAGCTGAACGGCTCGGATTACATCGCCGTGCCCTACGAGGCGGACAGCAACAACCCCAACAGCGTGATGGAGGTGGGCTATGTGGTGAAGAACAACGCCATACTCAGCGCCATGGGGGAGCGGTACATCGCGGAGATCAAGAGGTATCTGGGGATCACCAGGTAATACTTCCCTTGACTTGCCGCCAGCAAGCCTGCGGAACTTCGCCTTGCCATAACGAAAAGTCTGCTCGTATGATTGCCCAGATCCTAATTGAGTTTAGTATAAGCACGGCATTGAAAAAGGTCCTTCGCTTCCGGTCAGGATGACAGGCTTGCCAGCCAAATCATCCAGGGCGGAAGCGAAGGATCTTTATCGTTGCGCGTTCGCGTTCAGCCGCGTTCCTTGCGCCGCTTCTTGTTTTCATACATCAGGCTGTCGGCAGCCAGCACGCACTCATCCAGCGATCGCGTGTCGCCACGCTCCACGCGAATGACGCCGATGCTCAGCTTCAGCCGGCAGGGCAGCTGGGGGTCGGCCTGCCGATCGCCTACGGCGCGCTGCAGCGCGTCCTCCAGGCCATCCTCGTCCAGCGGCGCGATGATCAGGAATTCGTCGCCGCCGTAGCGCATCAGAAAGTCGTCCGGGCGGCAGGCTTCCCGCAGTATGTCGGCGGTGGTGCGGATGGCGCAATCGCCGATCTCGTGGCCGAACTGGTCGTTGATGTGCTTCATGTCGTCCATGTCCACGAACAGCACCTGCGCCCCGCCGGACTGCATGAAGGCATCGAAGCGGGTGTGGGCATAGCGCTCGAACCCAAAGCGGTTGTACAGCTGGGTCAGCCCGTCGCGCACATACAGGTTGTCCAGCACGTCGTTCAGCTGGCGCAGCAGGCACTTCTTGCGCACGTTTTCGATGCCGATCTCCAGGAAGCTGAGTATGCTTTCGTGAAGGTTCAGCTTGGAGGCCTCGCTGATGCCGTTCAGCACCAGATAGCCGATGGAGTAGGTGTTGTAGTGCAGCGGGTAGAACATCAGGAACCGCTCCGACCGGATCAGCGGGTCCGGCAGCAGGTTGGCGGTGGGGAAGCGGGCATACATATGCTTCGCGTCCGCCGACAGGTCGTTGCGCCCGCAGGCCGCCAGTATCATCTCCTGCCCGAAGGTTTCGGAATCGTGCTGCCACTGCTTCTTGTCGTAGTTGTCGAAGTAGTAGTCGTTGATGCACAGGTACACGTTGTCGCAGCCGAAGATCCGGTGGTTCTTCTCCACGATGTCCATCAGGTCCTCCAGGCCGTTGGCGTCGAACAGCTGCTCGGCCATCTGGTCCTGCAGGGTGTAGAAGTTCTTCAAAAACCGGGTCTGCTGGAAATACTTCAGGCGGATGGTGTCCGGGCGGACGGTCTCGCGTAGTTCATGCGGGCGTAGTCCCGGTTGACCGTGGAAAGGCGCGGGCTGGACAGCTCGGCGCTGGTCAGGTCGTCAAAGCCGGTGACGATCACGTCCTTCGGGATGCGAACGCCGTTTTTCTCCAGGGTCTCGATCATGCCGAGGGCCATATCGTCGTTGGCGCACACAAAGGCGTCCGGCAATGCCCGCCCGCCGTTCAGCCAGCGCTCGGCCACGGCGTTGCCGTCGCTGGTGCGCCAGGTGCAATGGACGACCTCCACGTCGCCGCCCTCTACCCCGTGTTCCCTGCAGGCGTCCAGGAAGCCGTCCAGGCGGTCCTGGCCCTCGGGACAGCCGTTGTCGGTGTTGCCGGTCAGGTAGACCAGCCGGCGCGCGCCGTGCCTTTCTATGACATGGGCGGCGATATCCCGCTGGGCGGCACGGTTGTCCACGGCCATCAGGGTACAGCCCTTCATCGGACAGTCGATGGTGACCGCCGGGATGCCGATCCGGGAAATGCGCTGCTCCAGCTCGCGGCGCACGCGGTCCAGCACGATCTGGTTGCCCTGCACCAGCAGGCCGTCGAAGCGGCTGAGATCGGCCAGGTCAAATATGGCATATTCGCTGCGGTCCTTGGCGTTGTCCAGGTCCTTGCCGAAGCAGTCGAATACGCACAGGTGAACGTTCGGATGGTCGTCCACGAACCGCTTCAGGCCGTGCAGCGTGCTCTCCACCAGCTCGTAGTTCCAGTCCACCGTGAAAAAGGCGATCCGATAATTGCTCATGACACGCCTCCCATAGATTACATAATCACTCTATTATATAATATACGATTAACAGAGAATAATCAAGAGGGGATCGCCCGCGGACACAAAAAAAGCGCCTTGAGGCGCTTTTTGGAAACTACAAATCACCTTCGGGAGCTTCAAGCCCTTCAAAGAAAGCGCTGTAGTCACAACGGTACAGGTGTTTCAATTCGATCAAAACACTGATGCGGATGTTGAGTTCCCCGGATTCGTACTTTTCATAGGTGGTCCTGCCGATGTCGCATCCGCGCCGCTGCAATTCGGCGCACAGCTTCTCCTGCGACAGCCCCGCGCGCTTTCGCAACGTGCGCAGATTGGCGCCCATGTGCCGGTCCCGCCGCAGCTTTTGCTCCATGAACGATCATCGCCTTTGACCAGTATTGGTTGCAATTGAGTTCATTTTATGCTATACTGGTCGGGAATATTGACCGTTATATTGGTCAATATGATAGAAGCGAAGCATGAATTGTGGGTGGGAGCTGTGTTTGACTATCTGGCAATGGGCAGGCGTGTCCGTGATAAGCGTGAAGCGCTTGAACTGACTCAGAGCCAACTGGCCAAGGAGGTCGGCGTTTCCGCATCCTTCATCGGGCACATAGAACGCGGAGAGAAAAAGGCATCACTGGAAATGATCGTAAGCCTTGCAAATGCCCTGGAAACGAATTTGGATTACCTGACCCTTGGGAAAAAGGAACGATGTGTCGGGAATGATTGTCCGCTATACAGGGACATCAAGCGTTTGGTCATTGCCTATAAGTAATACCTTACAACCATGATGGGGCTGTCTCAAACAACATTGATCGGGGAACGTCTTACAGTGGGGACGGTTCTTGTGTAACCGTTCCCGTAGGTCAAAGTGGTTGAAGGAACCGCCTCCCCGTATCCCACATGGCGGAAAATGAGAAAAGGAACCGTCCCTTTATCTCACAGGGGAGAGCCAAGCACTGAGATGGGTCTTGAGTTACAGTGGGGACGGTTCTAGTTACAGTGGGGACGGTTCTTGTGTAACCGTCCCCGCAGGTCAAAGTGGTTGAAGGAACCGCCTCCCCGTATCCCACATGGCGGAAAATGAGATAAGGAACCGTCCCCTTATCTCACAGGGGAGAGCCAAGCACTGAGATGGGTCTTGCCTCGCCCCCGTAAGGGGGAGAGGTGCCCGAAGGGCGGAGAGGGGGGCTCTATTCCCCAAGTTTCCGTGAAAAGCCCAAAATACAGTGGGGACGGTTCTTGTGTAACCGTCCCCGCAGGTCAAAGCGGTTGAAGGAACCGCCTCCCCGTATTCCACATGGCGGAAAATGAGAAAAGGAACCGTCCCCTTATCTCATTTCTATTGCCCTATTCTACTTCTTCGCCACCAGCCGGTGATAGCTCTTCTTGCCCTTGCGGATCAGAAGGCCGTCGCCCTCCAGCAGCTCGGGGGTGATGCGGTAGTCCACATCGGTGATCTTCTCGTCGTTCACGGTCAGGCCGCCGGCGGTCATGGTCTGGCGGGCCTCCTTGTTGCTCTTGCACAGGCCGACCCTGGCCACCCAGGCCAGCAGGCGGTTTTCGCCCTCCAGCTCGGCGGGGTCGATCTCGGTGGTGGGCACGCTGCCGGCCATCGCGCCGCCGGAGAACAGGGCCTCGGCGGCCTGCTGGGCCTTTTTGGCCTCCTCCTCGCCGTGCACGTTCTTGGTGACCTCGTAGGCCAGCACGCGCTTGGCCTCGTTGATGGCGCTGTCCTTCAGCGCGCCCAGGCGGCGCAC
>CACYWI010000211.1 GCA_902778045.1 uncultured Eubacteriales bacterium | reverse complement strand
AACAGCCGGCTGCTGTCGAAGTTCACCTTCCTCACCGACCCGAAGTACGGCATCGGCCTGACCGAGGCCGAGGCGAAGACGGAGCTGGAGCGCATCAACGAGGAGAGCCGGAGCGCGTATGGCGGCGACCTGCCGCCGCTGGCATAGGAGGTGTGAACCATGTACCTGACCTATGAGCAATACACGGCCTTCGGGGGCACGATGGACGAGAGCGCCTTCGAGCTGGCCGAGATGAAGGCCCGGAAAAAGATCGACGCCATGACCCAGGGGCGCGTGGCCCGGATGGCCGAGGTGCCCGGCGAGGTGCGCGTGGCCATGATGGAGATCATCGGCGTGGACAGTGCCTTCGGGGCCAGCGCCCAGGCCGCCAGCCCCGTGGTGGCGAGCTTCACCACGGACGGCTACAGCGAGAGCTACGGGGGCGTGAGCGAGCGGATGAGCGCCGCCGAGGCGAAGCTGCGCGGCACCGTCGGGGAGCTCTTGTACGGCGTGACCGACGACGAGGGCGTGCCGCTGATCTACGCGGGGGTGGGTTGTCTGTGAAGCTGTGCGATGATGTGGTCACCGTCTTCCGCCAGGCCGTGGATCCGGCCACAAAGACGGTGAGCCTGTCCTGGACGGTGATCCGGGGCGCGCACTGGTTTGCCACTGCCGCCGACACCGTGGATCCCAAGGGCGGCCTGGTGGCGGCCAACAAGGTGACGGTGCGGATCCCCGCGGAGAACATGCCCGAGGGGCTGAGGGTCTCCAAGGGGGATCTGATCGTGCGGGGCGAGGCCGCCGGGCAGACCGAGGCCGAGCTGCGCAGGACCTACGGCGCGGACTTTGCGGTGGTGCTGTCTGTGACCGACAGCCTGGGCGCGCCGAAGGGGCCGCATTTGAAGATCGTGGGGACGTAGACGGACGACGACCTCATCCGTCTTTTGAGAACGACATCAATGTCGCTCTCAAAATCCACCTTCCCCAAAGGGGAAGGCTTTGGAGGTGGGTACCTGATGTTTACCATCACCGCCCGGCTGATCGACCCGGGGGCGCTGGAGCCCGACAGCCTGCTGGCCCGTGCCGGCCTGCAGAAGGGCGGGCCCGTGCAGTGCCTGATCGACCAGCGGGTGATCGATTATTGTCAGCCCTATGTGCCCGCCAGCCCGGACCGGACGCTGGAGTTTTCGGCTCCGCCTTCCACCGAGATCGGCAGCGGCACCGTGATTTGGAACACGCCCTACGCCCATTATCAGTACATGGGCATCGTGTACGGGCCGAATTTTCAGGTGCTTATCAAGGGGAAGTTGGAATGGCGTTCGCGCAAAGGCAGGCCGAAGCACCCCACCGACAAGAAGCTGACCTACGACAAGGCGCAGAACCCGCTGGCCGGCCCGCACTGGGTGGAACGGATGAAGGCCGACCGGATGAGGGACATCGTGCGGGAGGCCCAGAACCTGGTGAAAAGGGAATTGAAATAGGGAGTAGGGACAAGGGAGTAGGGAGTAGGGGAACCGGCGGCAGCCACTATTCCTACTCCCTACTGCCTACTGCCTACTCCCTGCGCGACCGAAGGGAGCGATAACATGGACAACACCGCGAGCGTGCGCGCCTGGCTGCTGGCCTGCCCGCCCATCGCCGAGAGCGAGGGCCTTTTCGGCTCGGATTATCTCCAGGACGAGCCCGGCGGCTTCACGCTGGACAGCGTGCCCAGCGCGCTGAAATACCGGGAGAACATCGAGGGCGAGTACAAGCTGAAATCCGAGCAGGAGCAGCTGTACGTGCTGGCCGCGCGGATGGACTACGGCCCCGAGGCCGTGGCAAACCTCAACAACCTGGACGTGTTCCGGCGGATCTTCGCTTGGATCATCGAGCGCAACAACGCCCGCGACCTGCCCGCCTGGGAGGGCGGCGAGCTGACCGCCATCGTGCCGTCGCTGACCGCCTACCCCATCGCCATGGGCTCCAGCGCCGCGCGCTACCAGATCCAGCTGAAGGCGCTGTACAAGGTGGGATGAATTAGGGAGTAGGGACAAGGGAGTAGGGAGTAGGGGTGACCGGCGGCAGCCACTATTCCTACTCCCTACTCCCTACTGCCTACTCCCTAAAGCGACTGAAAGGAGCGCCTCCATGGCCAACATCGACAAGCTGAACCGATTGGGCCAGCCCATCGCGGATGTGTACGAGGAGATCTCCGGCCGGGTGATGCTCAACCTGGCGCGGTATTTCAAGGCGCTGAAGCCGGGGGAGACCCCGGGCGGGGCGTTCGAGTACCAGGCGAAAAAGCTCAGTGAGCTGGGCAAGCTGACCAGCGAGACCCGGCGGATCATCGGCGGCATGGCCGGGGTGGCGGGCACGGCGCTCCAGGTGGCGCTGGAAAAGGCCATCGAGGACGCGCTGGAGGATTTCGGGAAGCTGCGGCCCGCGGACCTGTCCCCGAGGATGACCCGGGCCTTCGAGCTGTACTGGCAGCAGAGCGCGGACCGGCTGAACCTGGTCAACACCGTGATGCTGGAGAGCACCGAGGCGGCCTACCGCGCCACCGTGGCGGACATCGCCGTGCGCATGCGGATGGCCCAGGGGATCCTCAACACCGCCTCCGGCGAGATCATCACCGGCGCGGAGAGCTTCAACCAGGCCCAGCGCCTGGCCGTGGAGCGGATGGTGGACAACGGCATCACCGGCTACATCGACCACGGCGGCCACCGCTGGCGGCCTGAGACCTACGTCGCCATGGACATGCGCAGCACGATGCACAACGCGTCGAGGGAGGCCTTCTTCGAGACCAACGAGCGCCTGGACAACGACCTGTTCGTGGTCAGCCAGCACCCAGGCGCGAGGCCGCTGTGCTACCCCTGGCAGTGCAAGGTGATCGCGTGGAAGGGCCCGGCCCGGGACACCGTGGACGGCGACGGCAACCCGGTGCACGTGTACGCGCTGAGCGACACCACCTACGGCGAGCCCGCGGGGCTGTTCGGCATCAACTGCGGCCACCACCCGATGCTGTTCATCGAGGGGGTGACCAGCGTCCCCGAGCTCAAGCAGGGCGAGGAGGATAACGCCGAGGCCTACCAGATCAGCCAGCAGCACCGCAAGCTGGAGCGGGACTTCCGCCAGGCGCGCCTCAAGCTGGAGGTGGCCCGCACGCGCGAGGACGCCACCGCGCTGGACAAGGCCAAGGCGCAGCTGACCCGCGCCGACGAGCGGCTGGACCGCTTCTGCGAGGAGCACGGCCGGAAGCGGCGGCGGGAACGTGAGTATGGTCCGGTCAAGGCGACCTGGCCCTCCCCGTGAGATGAGGGGACGGTTCCTTATCTCATTTGATAAGCTGTGAAAAGTGAGATAAGGAACCGTCCCCTTATCTCACGAATGGAAAGGAGCTGAGGAGCATGATCCGGAACCTGGTCGAGAAGCCCTTCGCCGAGGGTGTGAAGTACCTGGAGGCGGCGGGGCTGTCCACCGACACCAAGCCCACCGAGGGGCTGGTCACCGGCAGCCGCTTCACTGAGGTGGACACCGGCGACGTGTACGCCTTCGATGAAGTGGGCGGCGCGTGGAAGAAGATCGTCAGCGGGCCGCAGACGCCTGCGGCTACGAACGGGGAAGGAGGGACTTAACTGATGATGGCTGAAATCGAATGCACTCATCCGGCCCGGATCACGGGCAAGGACGGCAGGCTGGTCTGCCTGACCTGCGGCGAGATCGTCGTGCCGGAGAAGCCGGCGAAGAAGACCGAGAAGGCCGAGAAGGCCGAGAAGACCGAGGATTAGGAACGAGGGATTAGGGATTAGGGAGTAGGGAGTAGGAATACCGGACGCCCGGAAAACTCTCCAGTGGAGAGTTTTCAGTGAGTTGGGGCCGGTAGGCCCATGGAGAAGTGGCCGAGCGCAGCGAGGTCGATAGGGCACCCCATTCTCAATTCTCAATTCACCAAGTATCACGTCCGGCGGGACGTAAAACACGCGGACGCGTCCCATCACTCTATGGGGACGAGAAAAGGAGTGTAGCATGGCAAACATTTTCACCAGGAAGGCGCTGAACGAGATCATGGGCAACGAGGGACTGACGCCCGAACAGCGGACGGAGCAGGTCTTCGCCCTGTACGGCCGGGCCCTGGACGATGGCTACATCGCCAAAGCGGCGGCCCAGCAGGCCCAGGAGACGGCGCTGGAGAACGCCAGGACCGAGTGGGAGAAGGGCCTCACGGTCCCGGATCCCAAGGAGAGCGAGGACTACAAGAAGCTGCAGGGCGACTTCACGGCCTACAAGGACATGCAGGCGGCTCGCGGCAGCAAGGCCTACGAGGCCGTGAAGCCCAAGTTCTTCGAGACGGTGTATGGCATGGTGGACCGC
>CACYWI010000210.1 GCA_902778045.1 uncultured Eubacteriales bacterium | reverse complement strand
AATCGCCTTGAAATGCAGTCAAATCCACTCGAAACTGCATCTCCCGGCATTTAGAAACACACTCTAGTCGAGGAGGCCGGCGTCCTTCATGGCCTGCTCCATCTCGGGGGCGGACATGATGTTCTTCAGGCCCAGCACCACGGTGCCCTTCTTCTGGGCATCCGCGAACATGTTGGCGAAGTTGCGCGCGCACAGCACCACATCGTAGTTCGGCGCGGCGCTCTTGCCCTCGGACAGCGAGCAGTGATGCAGGCTGGCGGGCTTCACGTTCAGCTTGGTCAGGACCTTCTGCAGGGTCATCTTCATCATCAGGGAGGAGCCGGCGCCGTTGGCGCAGCAAACCATGAATTTCTTGTTGTCGAGCTTGGACATCGTTTTTTCTTCCTTTCGATATGTTATAGGATGGGGGAGGTTCCGCTCGGGATGGCGGGCGCCACCCCGGGCGGAGCGATGCGGTCAAATCAGCTTACTTGCGCTTGGAAGCCATGTACTCCTTGTAGGCCTCGTAGTCCTCGGTGATCAGGAAGTAGGCCTTGGGGTCCTTGCGGTACTCGATCTGCGGCAGGGCCAGCAGGATCACGGCCACGACGGCCACGCCCGCGTAGCCCAGGTACTTCATGATCACGGTGAAGGCCGGCCACACGGTCGCCCAGTCGAACATGCCCAGGTAGCCGCCGTACTGCGCCATGCCGACCCAGCCAGCGATGAAGGCGGAGCCGAACACCTGGATCAGGCCGGACAGGAAGGGGATGCACAGGCAGGCCTTCAGGCCGCCCTTTTCGTTGGCGACCAGGCCGATGGTGGCGTTGTCGAAGAACACCGGCACGAAGCCGCAGATGATCAGCACGGGGCTCTTGAAGATGATCAGGGCCACGATGGCGACCAGCTGGCCGGCGAGGCCCGCCAGGAAGCCGAAGGTCACGGCGTTGGCGTCGCCGAAGCCGTAGCACACCGCGCAGTCAACGCCCGGCACAGAGGAGGGCAACAGCTTGTCGGCGATGCCCTGGAAGGAGGCGGTCAGCTCGGTGACGAAGGTGCGCACGCCCAGCTGCAGGATCGCCAGATACACGGCGAAGTTCAGGCAGGTGGTCAGCACATACATCACGAAGCTGGCGTTCTCGGCCAGGCTGCCCTGGGCCACGAAGAAGGGCTTGCCGATGACGGTCATGATGATGCCGAAGAAGATGGTCATCAGGATGGCGGTACACACCATGTTCTCGTTGAAGATGGAGAAGAAGCCGGGCAGCTGGATGTCGCCGACCTTCTTGATCTCCTTCTTGCGCTTGCCGCCGTTGGTGCCGAACAGCTTGTCGGCCAGGATGTAGCCCAGGCGGATGCCGAACATCTGCTGGTGGGCGATGGCGAAGCCCGCGCCGTCGGTCAGCTCCTGCATGGGCTTAACCGTCAGGTTGGAGCCCACGGCCCAGTAGGCGCCAAGCACGATGGACATGATGATCAGCATCGGAACGGTCTTCACGCCGCCCTGCCACAGACCCGGCAGCGCGAACAGGATCAGCCAATAGGCCGTGGCCGCCTGCTGGACCTGCACGTGGCCGGTGGTGAACAGGGAGCGGCACTTGGTGTACTTGTTGAAGCGCACCAGCAGGATGTTCACGATGAACGCGATCAGCAGCAGGGTCAGGGCCGAAGAGAAGGCCGCGCCGAACTGCTCTTCGACGCCCGCGGTGACGGCGTTCTGGCCGTAGTAGGGGTCGATGACCGCGGCGGTCAGGTTGAAGCGGTCCTTCAGGCCCGCCAGGATGGGACGGAAGTTGCTGGTCAGTCCGCCGGAGCCGACGTTCAGGATCAGCATGCCGATGATGGCCTTCAGGGTGCCGCCCAGCACGTCGTACCACTTTTTCTTCATCAGGATGTAGCCGATCATCGTGATGAAGCCGATCATGAAGGGAGCGTTACGCAGGATATACGTGGTAAAGAACTCCCAAATCTTGACTAAAAACACGGAAATTCCCCTCTCTTATGGTTTGTGGGTGAATGGGTCAATTGCCTGAGTCCCCCTCTCAGTCACCTTCGGTGACAGCTCTCCCCCCTCACGGGGGCGAGCCGCGCTCCTTGCCTCGCCCCCGTGAGGGGGAGAGGTGCCCGCAGGGCGGAGAGGGGGTTGCCCAATCGCAAATCAGAAATCCTCCTCCGGAGGGAAGTCGGCCTCGGCCTTCAGGATGTCCTCGGGGGTGTTGGCCTCCATCAGGGCGTCCAGCAGCGGCTCGTTGGTGAAGATGGCCATCAGCTGCTGCATGTTGTCCAGGTGCTCGTTCGGGTCCTTGGCGGCCAGGGTGAAGAACAGCCGGGCGATCTTCTGCTCGCCGTCCTCGTCCTTGCCGAAGTCCACGTCCTCCTTCACGCGCATGAAGCCCACGGCGGTCTTTTCGGCGCCCTCGGCGCCCTCCTGGCTGTGGGGCATCGCCACGTAGTGGTCGAACACCACGTAGGGGCCGTACTTCTCGATGCAATCGACGATCTGCTTGTAGTAGTCGGGGCTGACGTAGCCGGTGGCAGCCAGGCTCTCGCAGCTCAGCTTTACGCCCTCCTGCCAGGATTCCACGCGGTCCACGAACTTGTAGTGGCCGCGCTCCACGATCTTCTGAAGAATGGTCTTTTCAGCCATGCTCGACCCTCCTTACAGACAGGACCTGAACGGGATGTTCTGGGGCGCCTCGAAGCAATCCTCGAAGCCGCGGCGATGGTGGTAGTAGATCTTATCCTTGTCCTGGGGATACACATACTTGCCGCCCACCTGCCAGAAGAAGGGATGGAACTTGTATTCGTTGCGGTCCTTCTTGAAGTCGTACAGCAGCTTGATCTCCTCGCAGTCGGCCTGGAAGTTGGTCCACACGTCCCAATGGATCGGTATGACCACCTTGCACTGCAGGTTCTCGGCCATGCGCAGCACGTCCACGCTGGTCATCTTGTCCTGCATGCCGATGGGGTTTTCGCCGAAGGAGCCGAAGACCACGTCGATGTCGTGGTCCTTGCCGTGCTTGGCGAAATAGATGGAGAAGTGGCTGTCGCCGGAATGGTAGATGTTGCCGCCCAGGGTCTTCACCAGGTAGTTGACGGCCTTGTCGTCCATGTCGGTGGGGCACTTGCCGGTCAGCTCCTCGCGGTCGGGACCGGTGGAGTCGGTGGTGACGATGCAGATGCGGCAGCGGTCCTCCGGCACGCCCCACTTCATCCAGGTCTCCACGCTCTTCAGCGGGCCGATGAAGGGCACCGGGATCTCCTTGCCGTTCTCGTCAGTGGTGGTCATGCCGCTGTTGATCACGTGGGCCGCCCACTCGGCGGACATGTGATCCTGGTGATAGTGGGTGGCCAGCACCGCGTCCACCTGCTTGAAGGCGAAGGGATCGATCACGAAGGGCACGTTGCGCAGGTTCGGCTGCATCGCGCGGCCGCCGCACATGTTGGCCATCTGATGGCCCACCTTCATCTTGCCGTCGCCGTGGGTGCGCTTGCCGTTGCCGCACCACAGATCGATGGTGATGTTCGCGCCGCCGGGCGTCTTGAACCAGATGCCGGTGCAGCCCAGCCACCACATCGCCACGTTGCCGGGCTGGACGACCTCGTTCTCGATGTCCTCCACCAGCCAGGTGCCCCACTCGGGGGTGGTACGAAGCTGTGCGAACGCTATTGCAAAACGCCGGTTTTTCGTTTATAATCAGTCTAACGGGAATGTGCGTTATTGTTTCCGGCCTTTGCATGATTCCATCAATCGAATGGGAGAAGCCGAATATGAAACAATACGCCACCGGCCTGTACGAAAAGGCCATGCCGCCCACGCTGACGTGGCGGGAAAAACTGGCCTTCGCCAAGGAGGCCGGCTACGACTTTGTGGAGATCAGCATCGACGAAAAGGATGAAAAGCTGGCGCGGCTGGATTGGACCGCCGACCAGCGGCTGGAACTGGTTGAGACCATGAAGGAGGTCGGCCTGCCGATCCGCAGCATGTGCCTGTCCGGCCACAGGAAGTACCCGCTGGGCGCGCCGGACCCGGCGGTGCGCGCCCGGGGCATGGAGATCATGGAGAAGGCGATCCAGTTCGCCGACGACCTGGGCATCCGCATCATCCAGCTGGCGGGCTACGACGTGTACTATGAGGAGAGCAGCGCCCTGACCAAGGCCTGGTTCCTGGAGAACCTGAAGAAGGCCACCCAGA
This sequence comes from uncultured Eubacteriales bacterium, assembly GCA_902778045.1. GTDB lineage: Bacteria > Bacillota > Clostridia > Christensenellales > Aristaeellaceae > UBA2862. The sequence continues at coordinate 4,452 of CACYWI010000210.1, read as the reverse complement.
TGGCGGCGGTCAAGGGCATCATGATGGGCTTTGAGACCATGGAGACCGACTTCATGAACACCGTGTGGAAGTCCATGTACTACGTGGACGCGGTGGGCAGCCCCTATCTGGGCGTGTACCCCGATTCCGGCAACCTGACCAACGCGGCCCTGTCCTCCGGCGGCAACGTGCTTGACGACCTGTACTCCGGCCGCGGGCATATCGTGGCGCTGCATCTGAAGGAGACCGTGCCCGGCGTGTTCCGCGAGGTGCCCTTCCTCACCGGTCACGTGGACTTCAAGTCCGTGATTGCCAAGGCCTGGGACCTGGGCATCCGCCGCTACGTCACCGAGATGTGGTACGTGGGCAACGACGACACCTGGGCCGAGGACATCCGCTTCGCCTGCCGCAGCATGTCGCAGATACTCGATCAACAAGCATAAGGAGAGGACGACTTCATGAAGATCGAAAAGAAGGTCATATCCAATCTGAACAAGTGCTACGCCATGGCCGAGCTGACCTGGAAGGGCGAGCACTGCTTCCTCGTGGCCGCTGAGAAGCACGATCCCTGCCACCTGTTCGCCGAGGACGGCAGACAGCTGGACACGGTGTGGACCGAGCCCGGCGGCGTGATGACCATGCAGGCCGTGCCCGGCAAGGACGGCCAGTTCCTGGCGACGCACAAGTTCTACTCTCCCAACGATTCCGCCGAGGCGAAGATCGTGATCGCCACCGCCAAGGAGGACGGGGGCTGGGAGATCCGCACGCTGTGCGAGGCCCCCTTCGTGCACCGCTTCGGCATACTGAACCGCAACGGCGTGAACTACCTGCTGGTGTGCTGCCTGAAGAGCGACCACGAGTACAAGAACGACTGGCGCTTCCCCGGCGAGTGCTTCGCTTCCGTGCTGCCCAGCGACCTGTCCGTGTTCAACGAGGGTCACCAGCTGACGCTGGAGCCCATCATGAGCGACATGCTCCAGAACCACGGCTACAGCATGGTGAAGATCAACGGCCACGACGCCGCCGTCGTGGGCTGCGAGGAGGGCACCTTCCTGTTCAAGCCCCCCGTCGCCCCCGGCAAAGACTGGGAGATCGAGCTGCTGTGCTCCGTGCCGGCCAGCGATTCCGTGCTGATCGACTTCGACGGCGACGGCAAGCTGGAGCTGGGCACCATCAGCCCCTTCCACGGCAACAGCCTGACCATCTACCACCTGGACGACTTCGGCAACTACGTGCCCTGCTGGAAGTATCCCGCCCCCGAGAAGGAGACCGAGATGCTCCACGCCACCTGGGCCGGCACGCTGCTGGGCAAGCCCGCCTGGTGCGTCGGCTGGCGCAAGGGCACCCGCTGCACCATCGCCATCACTTATGAGGACGGCGCGTACAGGACAGAGTTCATCGACAAGGCCACCGGCTGCGCCAACCTGATGCACTTTGTCAACGCCGAGGGCAAGGACGTGCTGGTGGGCACCAACCGCGAGATCGATGAGGTCGCGATGTATACGATCACGGAATGAGGGAATGGGGATGAGGGAGTAGGGAGTAGGGAAGAGAAAACACCACTCACTATTCCTACTGCCCACTGCCTGCTCCCTGAATAAATCAAGGAGGAGATCAATCATGCTTGAAGCATTGAAAAAGGCCGTCTACGAGGCCAACATGGAGCTGCCGAAGCGCAATCTGGTCACCTACACCTGGGGCAATGTCAGCGGCATCGATCGGGAGAAGGGCCTGTTCGTCATCAAGCCCTCCGGCGTGGATTACGACGTGTTGAAGCCCGAGGACCTGGTGGTCATGGACCTGAAGGGCAACAAGGTGGAGGGCGACCTGAACCCCTCCTCCGACACGCTGACCCACATGGTGCTGTACAACGCCTTCCCGCAGATCGGCGGCATCGTGCACACCCACAGCCCCTACGCGGTGGGCTGGGCCCAGGCGGGCGAGGACATCCCCTGCTACGGCACCACCCACGCCGACTATTTCTACGGCCCGATCCCCTGCGCGCGCCACCTGACCCAGGAGGAGCTGGACGCGGGCTACGAGCTGAACACCGGTCACACCATCGTGGAGTGCTTCAAGGAGCGGAACATCGATCCCGTGGCCGTGCCCGCCGTCATCTGCCACAGCCACGGCCCCTTCACCTGGGGCAAGGACGCCGCCGACGCGGTGTACCACGCCGTGGTGCTGGAGGAGGTGGCGAAGATGGCCATCTTCACCCGTCAGGTTAGGGCCGACGCGGCTCCCGCGCCCCAGCGCATCCAGGACAAGCACTACATGCGCAAGCACGGCCCGAACGCCTACTACGGCCAGGGCAAGCATTAGCATGAGCGAAAACCGGACCGGCGGCCTGTTTGACGCCGCCTTCACCTACACCGAGGCGGTGCTTTCCGACTTCGAGGCGCTGTACCTTCAAAAGAAGGAGGTCAGCCCGGTCACCCGCATCGTGCTGGGCCTGCTCGGCGCGGCCGGCGCGGTGTACTTCGGCCTGCAGCTGTACCGGGATGGCCTGCAGCTGACCCGGGTGGGGTATCTGGTGATCTGCTCGATCATGCTGGTGGTGGCGCTGTCCGGCGGCGGCAAGCGGCCGGACGACACCCCTGCGAAGTACCGCAAATACTATCTGGGCAAGCAGGTGACCTTCCGCATCGACGAAAGCGGCGTGGAGATGAAGCTGGAGGGCCAGCAGAACTACGCCCGCAGCAAGTTCAAGGAGATCTACAGCCTCATCGATACCGACCTGTGCTTCTACTTCGTGATCAAGGGCAAGGCCTACTACATCCTGCCCAAGGCCAGCGTGGGCGGTCCCGGCGCGGACGAGCTGGTCAAGGACGAGCTGGTCAAATACATGCAGAAGAAGTGCGCCAAGAAGTTCCAGCACTACGAGCTGAACCAGGGCTGAAGGACAGCGGCTCCGGCATTCGCCGGAGCCGCGCTTGCATTTTGGAGGGATATGGGGTATAGTATTACATGGATTAGAGTGTGTTTCTAAATGCCAGGAGATGCAGTTTCGAGTGGACAGGTTTACTGGCGGTAAATCAAGGGGAATCAACGCAGAAATGCAGTCAAAGACGCCGAAAATGCGCTTCAGGTATTTTGGAAACACACTCTAATTCAAACAAACTCAAATCCCATCATCGAGGACAGAATGAACGAAAAAGAAGAGATCACCCAATCCCGCATCCAGGAGCAGGGCGAACGCCGGCTGATCAACAAGGGCCGGCGGGGGCTTTTGCACTTCATCTTTGGCCGTTCGCTGCTGGTGGTGCTGATGCTGGCCGTGCAGATCGCGCTGTTGGTCGGGGTGTTCAATTCGCTGCAATCGGCGATGCCCTACTACTACGCCACGCTGATACTGCTGTACGGCGGCATGATACTGCATGTGGTGAACAAGAGCTCGGAGCCCTTCACCAAGATCACCTGGATCCTGCTGGTGGTGCTGGCGCCGCCCCTGGGCCTGGCGCTGTACCTGTTCGTGGAGCTGGACATCGGCCACCGGGTGCTGAACCGCCGCCTGAGCGAGCTGATGGAAAAGACCGCCGCCCTGCTGCCCGCCCAGAGGCCCGAGCCCGAGGGCATGGCCCAGGCCGCGCCGGAGCTGGAGGGCCTGTCCCGCTATGCCTGGCAGCACGGCCGCTATCCGGTGCACGGCAACACGTCGGTGGAATACCTGTCCAGCGGCGAGGACTCATTGGAGGCCATGCTGGACGACCTGAGACAGGCGAAGGACTTCATCTTCCTGGAATTCTTTATCATCGACGAGGGCTACATGTGGGGCCGGGTGCTGAACGTGCTGGAGGAGAAGGTGCGCCAGGGCGTGGAGGTGCGCGTGATGTACGACGGCACCTGCGCGCTGTTCAGGCTGCCCTATCGCTATCCGGAGCTGCTTGAAAAGCTGGGCATACAGTGCAAGATGTTTTCGCCCATCCGGCCGATGATCTCCACCCACTACAACAACCGGGACCACCGGAAGATCCTGGTGGTGGACGGGCGCGTGGCCTATACCGGCGGCGTGAACCTGGCGGACGAGTATGTGAACAAGCTGAACCGCTTCGGCCACTGGAAGGACGTGTCCATCCGCCTGGAGGGCGAGGCCGTGCGCTCCTTCACGCTGATGTTTCTGCAGATGTGGAACGTGGACGGGACCGCCGACGAATTCAGCCGATATCTGGATGCCCCCGGGGTGATGGCCGTGGACGCGCCGGGCTGGGTGCTGCCCTACGGCGACAGTCCGCTGGACAGCGAGCGCGTTGGCGAGCTTGTGTACATGGACATACTGAACCGGGCCCAGCGCTATGTGCACATCATGACCCCCTATCTGATCCTGGACAGCGAGATGGTCACCGCACTGACCTTCGCCGCCAAGCGGGGGGTGGAGGTGTGCGTGCTGTTGCCCCATGTGCCGGACAAGAAATACGCCTTCGCCCTGGCCAAGACCCACTACAAGGAGCTGCTGCTGGCCGGCGTGCGCATCTT
>CACYWI010000209.1 GCA_902778045.1 uncultured Eubacteriales bacterium | reverse complement strand
TCAAAGGCGTTGCGCAGCAGTATGATGTTCATGGCCGCCATGCCCATGGCGATGACCACCAGCCACTTGTCGTCCATGATGCCCACGGAGTTGAAAACCTTCTTGGTGGCCAGGTAGTTCAGGTACTGGGGCACGATGCCCGCGGAGAACCACATGGTGAACACCAGGTAGAAGTTGAAGAACTTGCGGAACAGCAGCCGCTTCTTGGACAGCGCGTAGGCACCCAGTATGGCCACGCCCAGCGCCCACAGCGTGCCGTACACCGTCAAGAACAGCGTGTTGGAATAGGAATTCCAGAACATGTTGTCGTTGAACATGCGGCGGAAGGCGTCAAACTGCACGTCCTTGGGGAAGAGCACCACCTCGCCATAGTCCACGGCGTGGCGGCCGCTGATGGAGGCTGACACCGCGTATACGAACGGATACAGGCAGCCCAGGGCGAACACCGTCAAAAGCGTGTAGGCGATGATCTTGAAGATCAGCTCAGAGGCTTCCAGTTTTCTTTTCATGCCCAGCCCTCCTTAGTACAGCGACACGTTGCTCGCCTTGCGGGCGACCGTGTTCGCGCCGATGACCAGCAGCATGCCCACCACGTTGTTCATCATCTCCGCCGCGGAGGCGATGCCCTTCTGCGCCCCGGCCAGGCCGTAGCGCTGGGCGAAGGTGGAAACCACGTCGGCGGTCACGTAGGTGTTGTTGTTGTACAGCAGCAGCACCTTTTCGTAGCCGATGTTCAGCAGCGAGCCGATGCGCATGATCAGCATGATCACGATGGTGGAAAGTATGCTGGGCAGCACCACATAGCGCATCTGGGCCATCTTGCCCGCGCCGTCGATCTGCGCCGCCTCATAGCTGGTGGGGGAGATGGCGATGATCGCCGCGAAGAACACGATGCTGTCGTAGCCCGCCGTCTCCCAAATGCCACTGATCTGGTAGATGCTGCGGAAGAAGTTGGGGTTGTTCAGCAGGCCCGCGTTGGCCATTTCGTTGGAGATCAGGCCGATGCGCGCCAGGAAGCGGGACACGATGCCCGCGCCGCTGGTCAGCGAGCCCTGCTTCACCAGCATCATCACCAGCGACGTCATAACGACGGTGGACATGAACTTGGGCAGGTAGGTGAGCACCTGGTACACGCTGCGCGCGATGTTGGAGCGCACCTCGTTGAAGAACAGCGCCAGTATGATCGGCATCGGGAAGCCGAAGCACAGGCCGTAGAAGCTGAGCAGGAAGGTGTTGCGCAGCGCCCGCCAGAATTCGGTGGACAGGCCGCCGGTGCCGCCGCCCACCAGCAGGGTCTTGAAGTAGGAGAAGCCCGCGAAGTACTGGTCGGACACCGATTTGACCTGGTCGCCCACCTTGAACGCGCCCAGCAGCTCGTACATGGGCAGGTAGCGCCAGAACAGGAAGACCAGGATCGTGGGCAGCAGCATCACGTACAGACGCCAGTCCTTGAGGATCGTGCGCCCCACGTGCAGCCAGTAGTGCTTTTCCACATCGTCGCGCACCATCTGTTCGGGGCTTTCGCGATAAGTGCCGCTGGCCTGATCGTAAATCAGAAAATCCGCTCCCTTATCTCTCATAAAATCCTCCTCTTTCCTCTTCCTCCTGCCGGTGAAGCCTTTGCAGGTAGTGATTCTGTTCCTCAAACATGCCGTCCAGCCGACGGACGATCCAGACCAGCACCAGCGTGAACAGCAGCGTGATCGCGTCGGTGGTGAAAAAGCCCGCCGCCGCCGCGACCGGGGACCCCAGCGCCACGGACACCACGGCCCGGCCCAGCTGCATGAGCAGCGTGACGCACAGCCCCAGCAGCAGGGATCTGCCCGCGCTTTGCCGGATGCCCTCCGGGGAAAGCGCCCTGATCAGCGCCAGCGCCAAAAGCGAAAACAGGTTGCCCAGTATGTATACCGCGAAGTGGCCGGCGCGCGCCCCGGACACCAGGCAGAACACCGCGCCGCCCAGCGCGGCGTGCAGGCCGGCCCAGGGCCCCCAGCGCATCAGCACGATGGCGGTGATCGCGGGCGTCATCGACACGGTGTAGGGCTCGTTGGGGAACCAGCGGCGGGCGGCGACCGCCACCAGCGATTCGAACACCGCCAGCATGATGGCGAACATCGCCAGGTCCACCGCCCGGTATTGCCCGATCGTCCGCTGTGGCCTCAAGCGCTCACCTCCGGCCGGCGCTTTTGCGCGGCTTGGCAATAATTGTTCTGTTCATCGCAAAAGATGATACCTGTATATCAATAGGATTATAGCATTAACGCAGCGTTGTGTCAATATTTCGCCGATAATGTTAATTGAATTAATGTAGAGCTTCCCCGCCGATGCGGATGCTGGCCGCGACCAGCTTGGCCAGGAAGTATACCAGGGCGCATTCGTCCTCCTGCCAGATGCGGCGGCTGCGGGGCTCGGCGCAGATCAGGTAGCCGTCCGCGGGGGTATTTTCCATGCCGACGCGCACCACCATCAGCGATTCCACCTCGCGCCGCTTCAGCACGCCGTAGAACGCGGGGCTGTGGTCCCGGACCCGCTCCAGCGCGTTGGTGGTGAACACCTCGTCGCCCATCAGGTTGTCGATGTCCGGCACGGCCTCCTCCACGCCCTGGGCGCGGATGGCGCGCAGCACGCGGTCCCGGCCCGTATAGTACAGGTCCGTTAGCCTCAGTTCGTCGATCAGCACGGGCGTCACGGAGTGCAGCTTGTTCTTCAGCCCGGGAACCATTTCAAACATCCGCACCACATTGCACATGCTGGCGCAGATGCTCCGGCGGGCAATGCGGTGGATCTCGATATCGGCGTGTTTCTCCTTCACATAGATGATATAGCAGTTGCGGCCCTTGCTCTTGCCACGGTACAGCGCCTTGTCGATTGTGGCGAACAGGCCGTCGAAATCCGGTGCGTCGTCCGGGAAGGTGGCGCAGCCCACGGTGCCGGTGATGAACGGGTCGCAGCCCGCCATGGGCACGTTCCTGCGCACCACCTGCCCGCTTTCGTACAGCCGGGCCAGGAAGGCCTTCTTCTCGGCGTATTCCCGGTCCCGGAGGTTGATCCACAGCAACTCGTCGCCGCCGAAGCGCCCGGCGACGCCGCGGCCCTCCAGGAAGCCGGCAAGGCCCCCGGCCACGCTCGCCAGCACCGCGTCGCCGACGCGGTGGCCGTAGTCGTCGTTGATGAATTTGAAGTTGTCCAGATCCAGCATGCCGAAGGTGAAGGGCGTGCCCGCGTCGATCAGCGATTGTGCGAAGCCCAGCATGTACTGGCGGGACACGAGCCCTGTCAGGGGATCGAGTATGCCGCTCACGTCCAGGCCCTTCAGCGCGCCGTCAAAGTATGGGTATCGTGAAAGCTGTTCCCTTGTGTACATTTGTCGGTTGACGCCTGCCTTTCAGGGATTGAGTATGCGTATATTATACCAGCGCCGGCGCGCCGTGTCCATAGCGCGGGGGAGCTTCGCCCAAAAACAGGCGCGGCAAACCCGCCGCCGGGGATTGACGGACAAAACCCATCCATTCTAATCGCCGTACTGCGCCAGGTACGCCGCGACGGAGCGGCTCATCTCCCGGGCGAAGTCGGAATTGTACTTCCGCCGGCAGAAGGCCTCCATCCATTCCACGTATTGTCCGTCGGGGGCCTTGCCCTCCAGCATGGCCTTCAGCTGCGCGCCGTCCAGCCTGCGGTAGCGGTTCTCCTGCACGATATAGCGCAGGTCAACGCGTCTGGGCTTCCGGCGCTGGATCTGTTGCTTGGTGGGATAGCCGAACACCAGCAGCGCCGCGGGGAACACATAGTCGGGAAGGCCGAGGATATCCCGCTGGGCTTCGATGTTTTCCATGATGTCGCCGATGTAGCAGGAGCCGATGCCGAAGGCCTCCGCCGCGACCACGGCGTTCTGGGCGGCGATCAGCGCGTCGTCCACGGCCAGCAGAAGGTCGCCGGGGCCGGGCTTGCGCGGCGCGCAGCCGACTCTGGCGAAGGCGTCGTACCACTTCAGGCAGTCGGCGCAAAACACCAGCACCAGTTTGCCCCTGGCGATGAAGGGCTGGTGGTCGCAGGAATCCGCCAGGCGCTCCAGCAGCGCCGGGTCGGTGATCCGCAGGATGGTGTAGAGCTGCTGGTTCCCGGCGGAGGGGGCCATGGTCGCGGCCTCCAGTATGGTCTGCACGACGGGCTCTTCGATGGGCCGGTCGGCGAATGCGCGCACGGATTTGCGCGCGTATAGCTGCCGTATGGTTTCGTTCATGCTCGCGCCTCCTTTGTCAGGACCAGCATACCATAACGGCGGCGGGTTTTCAAGCCTTCGGGGCCATCCGCGCCCGGACGGCGACCGTTCAATGAAGGAGAGGAGGGGATGGCCGTGATTCGCCCCATCGTGAGGGATGTGCTGTTCCTCAGCCGCAGGTCGGAGCCGGCGGCGCCGCAGGACAGGGCCGTCGGCCGGGACCTGCAGGACACGCTCCAGGCCAACCGGGAGCGCTGCGTGGGCATGGCCGCGAACATGATCGGCGTGAACAAGCGCGTGATCATCGTGAACGTCGGCTTCATGAACGTGGTGATGTACAACCCGGTCATGCTGGCGAAGGACACGCCCTACGAGGCGGAGGAGGGCTGCCTGTCCCTGGACGGCGTCCGCAAGACCACCCGCTGGCAGAACATCGAGATCGAGTACCTCGACGCAGCGTGGAAGCCGCGGCGCCAGCGCTTTTCCGGGTGGACCGCCCAGATCGTACAGCATGAGATGGACCACCTGGAGGGCATCGTGATTTGACGGCGAAAGGGGGAAGACACATGTCCATACTGGCGGCTTACATGGTGCCGCACCCGCCCATGATCGTGCCGGAGGTGGGGCGGGGAAGCGAGCGGCAGATCGAGGCCACGCGGGCGGCTTATGAGCGCGTGGCCCGGGAGATCGCGGCGCTGGCGCCGGAGACCATCATCATCTCCAGCCCCCACGCCACGATGTACGCGGATTACTTTCACATCTCCCCCGGCAGGCGCGCCGAGGGCAGCTTTTCCCGCTTCCATGCGCCGGGCGTGCGCTTTGAAGAGGCCTACGATGCGGAGCTGGTGAAGACCGTCGAACGGCTCGCCATCGCCAACGGCCTGCCCGCGGGCACCCGGGGCCAGCGGGAGCCGGAGCTGGACCACGGCACGATGGTGCCGCTGTACTTCATCCGAAGGTATTACAGCGACTTCAGGCTTGTGCGCGTCGGCCTGTCCGGCCTGCCGCTGGAGGCGCACTATCGCCTGGGGCAGCTGATCCGCCGGGCGGTGGAGGAGACCGGGCGCAGGGCGGTCTATGTCGCCAGCGGCGATCTTTCCCACAAGCTGCAGGGCTACGGCCCCTACGGCTTCGCGCCGGAGGGCCCACAATACGACGCGCGGATCATGGACGTGTGCTCCCGCGGGGCCTTCGGGGAGCTGTTCGACTTCGACGATGGCTTCTGCGAGCGCGCCGCCGAGTGCGGCCATCGCTCCTTCGTCATCATGGCCGGGGCGCTGGACGGCGTGGACGTGCGGGCCGAGCGGCTTTCCCATGAGGACGTGACCGGCGTGGGCTACGGCATATGCGCCTTCCGTCCGGGCGACAGGAACGACAAGCGCCGGTTCCTGGACCTGCGCCAGGCCGAGCAGGGGCGGCGCCTTGCGCAGGCGCGGGCGAAGTGCGACCCGTGGGTGCAGCTGGCCTGGCAGTCGGTGGAGAGCTGGGTCGCCTGCCACAGGGTGGCGGAGATCCCCGACGGCCTGCCCGAAGCGCTGACCGGCTGTCGCGCCGGCGCGTTCGTATCCATACACAAGCAGGGGCGGCTGCGGGGCTGCATCGGCACGATCGCGCCGACCCGGGCCAGCCTCGCGGAGGAGATCGTCCAAAACGCGATCAGCGCCGCGAGCCGGGACCCGCGCTTCGAGCCCATCCGCGCCGACGAGCTCCCCTGGCTGGAGATCAGCGTGGACGTGCTGGGCGCGCCGGAGGACATCGCCTCCGAGGCGGAGCTGGACGTGAAGCGCTACGGCGTGATCGTCAGCCGGGGCCATCGGCGCGGGCTGCTGCTGCCGGACCTGGAGGGCGTGGATACCGTCGCACGGCAGGTGCAGATCGCCCGGCAGAAGGCCGGCATCGGCCCGAACGAGAAGGTCGATCTGCAGCGCTTTGAAGTGATCAGGCACCATTGACGGAGGTGCGCTATGGCGCGATGCGAGGTGTGCTTTCACCGGTGTGAAATACCCGAGGGCGGCCGCGGCCTGTGCGGCGCGAGGACCTGCGCGGACGGCAGGGTGATCCCTGAAAACTACGGCAGGGTCACCGCCCTGGCGCTGGACCCCATCGAAAAAAAGCCGCTGAGGCGGTTTCATCCGGGCGGCATGGTGCTGTCCGTGGGCAGCTATGGCTGCAATCTGCGCTGTCCGTTCTGCCAGAACCACGAGATATCCTGGTCGGCGGAGGCGATGAGCTATGCCGAAAGGGCGGATAAAGTGACGCCCGAAGCCCTTGTGCGCACTGCCGTGCGGCTGAAGGGCGAGGGCAATATCGGCATCGCGTTCACCTACAACGAGCCGCTGATCGGCTGGGAATTCGTGCGGGACACGGCACGGCTGGCTCATGAGGCCGGGCTGGCCAGCGTGCTGGTCACCAATGGCACCGCGCGGCTGGCGGTGCTGGAAGCGATCGCGCCTTGGATCGACGCCATGAACATCGACCTGAAGGGCTTCACGAACCGCTATTATTCCAAGGTGCTGGGCGGGAGCCTCGACATGGTCAGGGCGTTTATCGAAGCGGCGGTGCGGACGTGCCATGTGGAGCTGACGACGCTGATCGTACCCGGTGAAAACGACACGGCGGATGAGATGCGCGCGCTGAGCGCCTGGGTGGCCGGCCTGACGGACGCGGCGGGCAGGCCGATCGGCCGGGAGATCCCGCTGCACATATCGCGCTTCTTCCCGCGGTTCAAAATGACGGACCGGCGGGCGACGGACGTGAGTCGCGTCTATCGGCTGGCGGATGTGGCGCGGGAGAGGCTGGAATACGTGTATACCGGCAACTGCTGAAGCGTATCAAAAACGACGGGCACGGCCCCGGCGGTCTGCAGGACCGTCAGGGCCGCGCCCGTCATATGGCGGCCGGCTATCCAAGGTGTGATGTCAGGAGGTCCCTCGCCGGCGCGACGAGGGCCTCCAGCCTCGGCCACAGCTGGTCGCGGAAGAAGGGGACCGCCTTCTCCCGGAGGAACCGGGCGGCGCCGCTGCCCTGCAGATCCCGCAGCAGGGCCTGAACGTCGCCCCGGTACTGCATCACCCTGAGAGCGGCCCAGGCCCCGAACAGCAATATGGCGGTCATCGCCAGCAGGCGGAAGACGGCCCTTCGAAAGTCGCGCATATTAGGGCTGTATAGCCGTGTCGGTGAAAAGGGGAAACACATGAAAAAGAGATATGACTTTATCGATCTTCTGAAATTTATCGCGGTCCTGGCGGTGATCGTGACGCACATCTTCAACCTGGGCATTCCCTGGGGCTCGTATCCGTTCTCTGTCGGCTGGATATTCGTGGAGTTCTTCTTCATCGTCACTGGGTACTTTACGACGCTGCACTTTCTGCCGCTGATGGGGGAGGGCGGCGCGGATGAGCGCATGAAGCGCTCGCTGCAGTATACATACAAAAAGTTCATTCGCATGGTGCCCTACTCGACCTTTGTGATCGCGGCGGAATACATATTCGGCAACCTGGGCCTGCTGCAGGAGGGCAAGCTGGCGTATCTCAAGGGCTTTGCCAACATGCCCTTCGAGATGGTCTACCTGAGCTGCGCCACCTCGCACACGCCCCGGGCGGCTTCGGTCTGGTTCATCTCCGCGATGTTCCTCGTGTTCCCGGTATACTGCTGCCTGCTGCAGATGAAGAGCAGAAACTGGCTGCGCTGGCTCTCGTTCATCGCGCCGGTGCTGTATTACTGCTACTTTGATGTCATTGCGGCCAGAAATTACCCGCACGACCTGCTGCGCGCCTTTACCTGCATGATGATCGGCACCTGGCTGTGCCTCAGCCAGGCGGATTGCAACCGCCTGTATGGGCGCATACGCTCCAAGGCGCTGCTGACGGCGCTGGAGGTGGGGGCCTTCGCGTTCGTGGTCGTGGCGGCCTACCGGAACAGCGCGGAGCTGATGAAGCTGTGCGTGCCCGCGTTCATGCTGACGGTCAGCATCATCTTCTCGGACATGAGCTACACCGCGAATTTTTCTTCGTCGGTGTTCCGCTGGACCACGCGGATCAGCATGCCGCTGTTCATGTGGAACTGGACGATCGCCACGATCATCCGCGCGGTGGCCCCGAGCCTGGCGGACAGCGCGAAGGTGGCCTGGTATCTGGCGCTGTCGTGCCTGGTGCCCCTGGCGCACTATTTCATCGTGGAGGCGTTCAAAAAGTCGCGCGCGCGCAAGGCCGCGTAGCGCCTGATTCCATGGGAGAATGAGACCGGCCCCGTACCCCTGAACAGGAGGACTGGAGATGACGGAATTCTCTTTTCAAATCTATACCATCATAGCCCTGCTGCTGTCGCTCGTGGACTTCCAATTCGCCATGAAGGCGTTCAGGAAGCGCGAAAAGGTGGGCAGGGCGCTGGGCTGGTCGGCGAGCTTCGCCGGGATCATTACGCTGGCCTATCTGGGAAGCGTGCACACGACCAACGGCATGCTGGTGTCGCTGTGCTCGAACCTGTCGTTCATCAGCATCGACTGCATGCTGGTGTCCCTGGCCTACTATGCCTTCCTGGTCACGGGCCTGTACAGCATGCGGGGCAGCCGCGCCGTCAACAATACGATCCGCACCTT
>CACYWI010000208.1 GCA_902778045.1 uncultured Eubacteriales bacterium | reverse complement strand
CGCTGCCGGGATCGATGTGATAAAAGTACCGAATATATAGACAATGTATTGACATCGTGTCAGGAATGGTGTATACTATGAGCTGACACGATGTCAATATAATGTAAGAGGGCATGATCGAGGCGCTCCGGTAGGGCGGAAGACCGTTGATATGGCCCGCATGCTTTTCCGATGTCCCATCGTCGCGAGGATACCTGCGTCGGCGGCGCGTCCGCGGCGGCTTTGGCGCGAACCGAGCCTGCCGTGAATGAGGGCCTTGCTGATGATGGGAGCAGCAGTCGCTGAAGAAGCGTGCGTGGGCCATCGGGAACCAGAGGCTACGGGAGGGATCCGTTTTGAGCAGCAGAGGTTTGAACGTCATCAAAAACAGCAAGGGACAAGCCGTGCCTTCCGGGATTGTTCCCATTGGCCCATCGGCTTTTGTGCCGACAGAAGCGACAACCGTTCGATGGCTGGGAAGCGCGGGGGTGTTTATCAACAGCCGCGGCACAACAATCATGATCGACCCCTTGCTGGAAGGCTTCGATATGCCTGTCCTGTTTGAAAGCCCGATACTGCCCGGGGACATCCCCTCGTTGGATGCCGTGCTGGTTTCCCACATCGACAACGATCACTTCAGCCGCAGCACCTGCAGGGATCTGCTGGATGTCTGCAGGGCTTACCATGCTCCGGAATATGTGGCCGTTGAAATGCGACTGGAGGGCATTCCCGGCACGGGCCATGCCGTCCATGAAAGCTTTGGCATTGACAACATAAGGGTGACGCTGACCCCCGCGGATCATGACTGGCAGAACGACTTCCCGGAGTTCAGCTTCCGGCATTGGGAAAAGGAGGATTACTGCGGGTTCTGGATCGATACGGAGGATGGCGTCATATGGATGCCGGGGGATTCCAGACTGCTGGAAGAACAGCTCCACATGCCGGACCCGGACGTCATATTGTTGGATTTTTCAGACAACGCCTATCACATTACGCTCGATGGCGCGGCAAAGCTGGCAAACGCTTACCCGCGGGCGTCGCTGATCTGCATTCACTGGGGCAGCGTCGACGCGCCGGACATGAATACCTTCAACGGCAATCCGGAGGGTCTGCTCTCCCGCGTGGTCAATCCGCAAAGGGTCTACGCGCTTAGACCGGGTGAAGCCTTCCGCATCGGCGCGCCGGCTAAAGCCGGACGGTGAAGCGGATGAGTGCCAGACAATAAAAGCATTGTTCAAGAAGGAGAAAAACATGCGCAATCTGCCGAAAATCGCCCTTGGCGCGTGGGCCTGGGGCAACGATGGAACCTTTGGGAACGACCTTACCGCCCAGACACTGAAGCCCATATTCGATGCGGCGATGGCCAACGGCCTGAACCTGTGGGATACCGCCTACGCCTATGGCATGGGCACCTCCGAGAAGGTGCTGGCGGGGTTCATCAAGGACCTGCCGCGGGAAGCCTGCCTGATCTCCGACAAGTTCACGCCCCAGTGCGCCAACGGAAAGCCCACCGCGATGGCGGACATGATCGACATGCAGCTGAAGCTGATGAACCTCGATCGCTTCGACATCTACTGGATCCACAACGTCTGGGACGCGCCACACTGGAAGGAGGCGCTGGCCGAGTATTACGAGGGCCGCGACGACGTGCCGCTGCTGGGCGTGTCGAACCACAACCTTTCCGAGATCAAGCAGGCCGACGACATCCTGAAGGCCCACGGCCTGAAGCTGTCCGCGGTGCAGAATCACCTGAGCCTCATCAACCGATCCTCCGAGGAATCCGGCATACTGGACTATTGCAGGGAAAACGGCATCACCTTCTTCGCCTACATGGTGCTGGAGCAAGGCGCGCTTTCCGGCAAGTATGACACCAAGCACCCCATGCCCGAGGGCTCCGCACGCGCCGAGGCATATAACCCGGTGCTGGACAAGCTGGAGGTGCTGAACGCCGAGCTCGGGCGCCTGGCGAAAAAGTACGGCGTGGGCCCGGCGCAGATCCCGGTGGCCTGGGCCATCGCGAAGGGCACGCTGCCGATCATCGGCGTGACGAAGGTCAGCCATGTGGAGGACGCGGTGAAGGCCGCGGGCGTCACCCTGACCGCAGAGGAGACGAAGGGCCTTGAAGCGCTGGCCGACAGCCTGGGCATCAACGCGATCCGCTTCTGGGAAAAGGAAATGAAGTGATAATTGAACGGCACGGCGTCAGAAGCTTTGATACGACTGTCCCTGGGGCCGTGACGGCGCGCGTTCCTTCACGGCTCCCTTGAAACCGCTCGGTATTTCAAGCCTGCCGCGAAGAAGCGCTTACCGCCCGGGGTGCGTTGTATTGCAACGCCTGTTCACTGTGGCATCGGCCCGGGGAACGGGCATGACCGTCAACCTGTTGGAATGAAATGGAGGCAGGCATATGAAAGAGAAGATCACACAGACGGCAGGCCGGCAGCAGCTGGGCGCTTTCGCGCCGATGTTCGCGCACCTGAATGACGACGTGCTGTTCGGCGAGGTTTGGAACGAGGAAGCTATTGATGTCAGGACCAGGTGCATCATCACGGTGGTTTCCCTGATGGCCTCGGGCATCACGGATTCCTCGCTGAGCTACCACCTGCAGAACGCCAAGGCCCACGGCGTGACAAGGGCGGAGATCGCCGCCATCATCACCCATGCCACGATGTATGTGGGCTGGCCCAAGGGCTGGGCGGTGTTCCGGCTGGCCAAGGAGATCTGGAGCGGGGAGGAGCCGGCGCAGACGGAAAAGGATAAATTCCAGAACAGCATCTTCTTTCCCATTGGCGCGCCGAACCCCTACGGGCAGTTCTTTGTGGGTCAGAGCTATCTCGCGCCGGTGTCCACCGAACAGGTGCCGGTGTTCAACGTGACCTTCGAGCCAGGCTGCCGGAACAACTGGCACGTCCATCGCGCGAAGCAGGGCGGCGGCCAGATGCTGATCTGCGTCGGCGGCAGGGGCTATTATCAGGAATGGGGCAAGGACCCCGTGGAAATGACGCCCGGCACGGTGGTCAACATCCCGGCCGGGGTGAAGCACTGGCACGGTGCGGCGCCGGATTCCTGGTTCTCCCACCTGGCCATCGAGGTGGCCGGCGAGGAGACGGCCAACGAGTGGCTGGAAGCCGTGTCGGATGAGGACTATAACAAGCTGAAATAACGGGAGGGTATTGAAATGAAAAAGGCAATCGCGTTTCTGATGGTGCTTTGTCTGCTGCTGGGCGTGGGCGCGCTGGCCGAGGAAGTGGATCACAGCGACACGCTGGTCGTCTACTTTTCCTGTACCGGCACCACGAAGGGCGTGGCGGAGAAGCTGGCCGGCGTGACCGGCGCCGATCTGTACGAGATCGTTCCCGCCGAGCCCTATACCGAGGAGGACCTGAACTACAACGACCGCAGCACCCGCGCCACCTGGGAGCAGGACAACCCGGAGACCCGTCCGGAGATCGGCGGCGAGGATATTGATCTGACCGGCTACACCACAATCTACATCGGCTATCCCATCTGGTGGGGCGAAGAGCCGCGCATACTGTGCACCTTCGTGGAGAACCGAGACTTTACCGACAAGACCGTGATTCCCTTCTGCACCTCCGGTGGCAGCGGCATCGGCCGCAGCGGCGACGACTTGGCGAAGCTGGCCGGCGCCGGCAACTGGCTGAAGGGCGCGCGCCTGAACGGCAACGTCGGCGAGGACGAGCTGACCGCCTGGGTGAACGGGCTGAAGTAACCTGACGGGGAGGACGGTGCATGAAGACGCGACGGGGAAGTATGCGGAGGATCGTCGACATCGGCGTGACCGTCCTCCTGCTGTTGCAGATGGCCTACCAGGTGATGGGGGAGGCCGCGCACGAATGGCTGGGCATGGGCATGACCGCGCTGGTCATCGTCCACCAGGTTATCAACCGGCGCTGGTACGGGGCGATGTTCAGGGGAAGGTATACCGC
>CACYWI010000207.1 GCA_902778045.1 uncultured Eubacteriales bacterium | reverse complement strand
CAACATCACCCCGGAGCGCCTGCGCTTCGACTTCTCCTTCGGCCGCAAGATGACCGACGAGGAGAAGCAGGAGGTCGAGCGCCTGGTGAACGAGTACATCCAGGCCGCCGCCCCCATCACCTGCGAGGAGATGACCGTGGCCGAGGCCAAGGCCCAGGGCGCAATCGGCCTGTTCGAGAGCAAGTACGGCGAGCGCGTGAAGGTGTACACCATGGGCCAGTTCTCCAAGGAGATCTGCGGCGGCCCCCACGCCAACAACACCGCCGAGCTGAAGTCCTTCAAGATCAAGAAGGAGGAGGCCTCCTCCGCCGGCGTGCGCAGGATCAAGGCCGTGATCGGGGAATAAACCGGAAAATGATGCCGTCCCCGCCGCGAACGCGGCGGGGACGGCTTTTATAAGTGGAAAAGTATCAGCAGAAATACCTTATTTCTCCAAAGTATTCCACCCATTTTTCACAAATCAGACCGGCATTGGCTTCGACGACCCGAATCAGCTTGCGCAGGTCCACGGGCGGGATCTCCGAATGACGGCTGGCCAGTATCGCCTTGCCCGATTGGGTCAACCATACCTTGGTGGCGTTGGCCCGGGGAACGCCTTCGGCAATGTGTACGTGCGCCGGCTCCAGGGGCTTTCCCTCGTCCAGCCAAAAGAATATGACATAAGCGCCGATTTTAATAACCTGCGGCATTGTCGAAGCCCCCCTCCTGGGAAAATTCCATGATCAGGTGGGCATTGTTTTTCAGGATGACTTCAAGTCTGCGCACATCGCTCTCTGAAAAGCCATCTATGCCCTCCCAGCGATAGTCCGGCAGATAGCAGGTGGCGCTATGGAAGCCGCCCTCCACAGGCTTCTCAAAATAGACCTTTACCGAACCGTCCGGCTTCATTTCAGAGTGGGCGATGCCCGTTTCATCCGGCAGGGTCATATAACCGTACATCATGGGTAGCACCTCCCGTCACACTGATATTATAGCCGCAGGCACGGAAAATATCAACCCCGGGATAACAGAACATGCACCGCCGCGAACGCGGCGGGGGCGGCCTGCGTATCCGGCTTACCACCGGCCGCCGCCGCCGCCACCGCCGCCGCCGCCGCTGCTGCCGGAGGAGGAGGAAAAGCCGCCGGAATCGGAGCCTGAGCCGGAGCCGGAGCGCATGGCGTCCCTCCACCGTTTCCGGGCCTCCGCCCTGCGCCGGGCAACGAGCTTTTGGTTGGATCGCTGATAGGGCCGGATGAGCTGGCGCATGATGCGGCCGGATATCATCCCCACGGTCAGGAAATTCGGCTCGTCGTATTCATACCACTCGGCGCCCACAAGCGTCACGGCCTTGAAGTAATCGCCCCAATCGTCCGCCATGCCCATGGCGATGGCGAAGGGCAGCAGCCGGTACACAAAGCCGGGGTCCTCCTGTGCCTTACGGGCAAGCTGCTCGTCGGGGGTATTTTGCAGCCAGGCCTTCAGCGCGTCGGCCTTCGCCTTGTCCCGGGCGACGTCCTCCGGCAGGCGGATCAGCCGTAGGTTGAGCAGCGCGAACAGCAGCGATAGCGCGCCTGCCGCAGTCAGGATCCATTCGGGAACCAGCGCGGCGCCAGTATCGAAGAACAGGGGTCCGCCGTAGATCCGCACGGTCACTGCCAGGAACAGCGCCGCCCCCAGGCCCCAGCCGATTTTGCCCGACCGCGTGGCAGACAGCCGGAATTGCTGCGCGAACACGCCCAGCAGCAGCGGCACCCCGATCAGGCGGATCAGGCTCTGCCCCTCGTAGCGCCAGGTCGTGCCCAGGTAAAACAGCACCCCCACGGCCAGGCACAGCGCCGCCAGCAGCGCGGTCGCCCATGCCCTGCCCCTGGGCCGCACCCTCTTTTCCAGAAGGCCTTGCGCCGATTCCACACCCTCGGCAAGGCCGGCGGAGGTTCCCGCGAGCATCGTAGAGCCGTTGCCCCTTCCAAAGAGCACGTTCCACAACAGCCGCTGGTATTCCGGCGCGTCCTGGGGAAGCTCCTTCACGCGCGTCAACGACATCGAGCTTGTTTCCTTAGCCGCCATGCGCAGGCAGCCCTGCCCCGCCCAATAGGGGATCAGCGAAAGGATCTGGTTCGCGTCGGCCCTGCCCGTCGCCAGCCTGCCGGCATAAGCGCTGTCCAGGTCCTCCGGCACATCGTCGACCGGGCCGATGTCGAACCGCCGCTTTTTGCGCAGCAGCGCGAGCAGCGTGCCGACGATCCCCAGCGCGCCGGAGGCGACCATCGACCCCTGCAGGACATTGTCCATCCGGGTCCTAATGCCGGAAAAATAGCCCTTGGGCAGCCGGCAGAACACCGTGACGCCGTTGTTTGCGGGAATGTCGCAGACGCTGCCCGAGATGCGGCCGGGCTCGACCCGGGCCGCCACACCCAGCGTATCGCCGCTGACGCCCCTCGCGCCGCTGCTGATGGCCACGCCCTCCAGGGCGTCCTTGTCCAGCGGCTTGTCGAGCCCGATCTCAAATTCAAACAGATCGATCCCGGCGGACCAGCTCGTGCCCAGCACGGAATAGTACAGCAGGTCCGCGTCGGGAAGGCGGTTGTCCGACATCACATAGCGATAGCTCAGGGTATAGGTCCTGCTCCCCTCCACCAGCTCGTCGGCGCTGCCGATGCGCACCGTCAGGTTATCCCCGTCCGTCTCGGTCCTGGACGGCGCGCCCTTCACGGTCAGATCCTCCACGCTGGCCTTGTAGGTGAACCAGTCGCGGCCGGTGACCGCCGGCTCCACCTGGTACGTCAAGGGGATCTCCCGGTAGATGCCATGGCTCGGCTCCCGGAAATCCACCTCGATGACCTCGGTCACCTCCATGACGTTCTGCTCCGTCAGCCTGCCGCTGAAGCTGTAGCGGCTGATCCGATAGCCGTCGTCCGCGGCCAGCGCCGGGGCAACCGCGATCCCCGCCAGCAGCAGCAGTAGGATGACCCGGGCGATAATCCTGCGCACAGCACATTCCCCCTTCGCCGTCCATTGTAGCGCAAAGGAAGGAAAAAAGCAAATGGAATCACCGCCCCCGCCGAAGAAAACGGCGGAGGCGGCGTATTGTTTGGAGAAGGCTATGAACGGCCGGCGCGTCCCCGGCAGCCTTCCCCTTCAGGGGAAGGTGGCATTTGCGAAGCAAATGACGGAAGAGGTCGTTTCTCCCTTACTTCACCTTGATCTTCACCTTGGCCTTCTTGCCGTTGGCGGTCTTCACGGTGATGGTGGCCGTGCCCTTCTTCAGCGCGGTGACCTTGCCCTTCTTGCTGACCTTGGCCACCTTCGGCTTGTCGGAGCTCCACGTCAGCGTGGACAGCGTGCCCGAGGGCAGCTTCGCCTTCAGCTGCAGGGTCTTCCCCTTCTTCAGCGACAGCGTCGCGCCGCTCTTCAGCTTCTTGCTGCCCTTGTACAGGGTCACCTTGGACGGCGCGGGCTTCACGGTGATCTTCGCCGTGGCCTTTTTCCCGTTCTCCGCGGTCACGGTGATGATGGCCGTACCCTTCTTTAGCGCGGTGACCACGCCCTTCTGCGATACCTTCGCCACCGAGGTCGTGCTGGACTTCCACGTCAGCTTCGTCACGGTATCCGACGGCTTCAGCGCGGCCTTCAACGTCAGGGTGTCCTTCACGCCGAGGGAGGCCTTGGTCTTGTCCAAGGTCACACTCTTCGGCAGGGCTTTCACGGTGATCTTCGCCGTGGCCGTCTTCCCGTTCTCCGCAGTCACGGTGACAGTGGTCGTGCCCGCCTTCAGCGCCGTGACCTTGCCCTTCGCGCTCGCCTTCGCCACCTTCGGCTTGCTGGAGGTCCACGTCAGAGCCGTCTCGGTTTCCTCCGGCGTCAGCGATGCCTTCAGCGACAGGGTATCGCCCGCATAGAGGGTGGCTTTGGTCTTATTAAGGGTGATCTTGGTGGGGTTGTCGGG
>CACYWI010000206.1 GCA_902778045.1 uncultured Eubacteriales bacterium | reverse complement strand
GCCCCGCTGCTTGAGCTTCTTTTCCTCGGCCAGCACGGTGTCCACGCAGCCGTCAAAGGCGAAGTGATGCACCGCGACGCCATAGTCCAGCCAGATGTAGCCGGTGCCGTCCGTCAGGGGGAAGACGCGGCCATACCCGTCGTATTTGTAATCCGGCATTTCCGTCATTTGCCGGGTCCGGGTGTCCAGCTTCACGCAGTGGTTGATCTTGCCGTCGTCCCCATAGGCGTATGAACGGAGCAGCGCGCCGCCCTCCACGAACATCATGCCCGGCACGTCTCCGCTCTCCAAGGTGTCGGATGCACCGGGAAAGGAGATGGATTCCTGCTCGGTGACGTTGTCAAAGGGCAGCAGGCTCTTGACGCGCAGCGCATGGTCGTTGTCCCTCGGCACCACGACGATGGCGCCAAAGCCTTCCTCCATATCGCCCACCTCGAAGCCGTTGATGGAGCTGCCATCGATCATTGGGCGCATGAAGCCCTGCTTCATCTGGGCGGCGCGGTTCAGGCTGCCCAGGTTGAATGCGGCGTTGAAGACCCCCCGGGAGTCGAACAGGCCATTGTCGTTCAGCCAGCCCACGGCGTAGTAACCGTTTTTCAGCACGAAGCCGAACAGGCTGGTGTTTTCGATGGGATAGAGCTCGACCATGTCGTCCAGAAGCCCTGAAGAGGCGGTGGTCTCGCCATTCTCCATATTCAGGACATAGAGTTGATCCTTCACGCTGAGGAACAGCTGCCTCGAGGACTTCAGCAGGCAGCTGTCCTCCTCATTAAAGCTGTCGAAATAGTAACTTTTGTCCGCCATGGGGGTCTGCGTCCGCCAGAGCTCCTCGCCGCTTTCCAGGTCGATCCTGACACAGGTGGCCCCAATGGCGCAGTCCTTGCTGCGCTGGAACACATACACATTTTTGCCCTGCGCGTCCACGCACACGCCGATCACGGGCTCGGAGTACCGCGCCGCCTCCCAGATTTGCAGCGTCCTGCAGTCGCCGGACTCCAGATCCGCCACATAGACATTCAGGGCGTCGTTGAAGAAATAGTAGCCGACCAGCTTGCTGTCGCCGTCAAAGAACTGCGCGTCCCCCAGCGCGCCGTGGGCTTTGGTGTAGATAGGCACTTCGAAGGTGTGCGACAGGTCGGAGCTCACGCTGGCCAGCGGCACGGTTCGGGCGACCTTGCCGGTCTTGGTATCCAGCAGGTCGATCCTTGACCACGGCGAGGCGACTCTTGTCCTTCGACAGCACGATGGGGGCGGGAAAAAGGATGTCGATGGCATACCGCCACATCACCTCGCCGGTGTCCTGCTTCAGGCAGGTGATGGATGTGCGGCAGGCGTCGATCACGCCGTCCTCCGTCAGGAGCAGGCGGGTGCTGCTGTCAGAGGCGCTGTAGGCTATGGAATCCCCGGTCGAGCGCCAGAGCGCCTCGCCGGTGACGGGATCGAAGGCGAACACGTCGCCGTAATCGTCCGCGGCGAACAGGCGGTCGCCCGCCTGGTTGACGGCGCAGTCGGCTACGGGCGACGGTATCGATATCTCCGTCTCCGCGATGAAGGTGACGGGCGTGGTGTTGAGATCGTACACGTGCAGCGCGTCCAGCAGCACCCGCTCGGCGGGGGCGTAGTAGGGCCGGCTGTCCCCGGCGTCCTGCGGCAGGGCGGCCACGGCGCTGCGGACCGCCCCGGCGGGGTCGTCCGACGCCAGGGACGCCTGGGCATTTTGGGTCAGCAGCGTGGATTCGCTCAGCTGGATGCGCTCCTTCTGCTCGACGAGGGCTTGGTTCTGGGCCGTGATCTGCCCGTTCTTCACCAGCAGCATGCCGATGAAGGCCGAGGCCGCCACCGCCACCACGGACAGCGCCGCCGCCAGCCTGCGCGCGCGGTAGCGCCTTTCCCGCTGGAACAGCGCGTCGTAGGAGCAGCCGATCAGCGCCGCGAACAGCCGCAGCTTCTCGTCGTCCAGCTTGCGCAGAACCTCGCGGGTGCTGCCGGCGACGATGTTGGCGGCCAAGGGCTCGGTGCTCCCGACCAGGTTGCCGTCGGCATCGTAGATGTGCACCAGCTGGTCCGGGAAGGATTCCTCCGGCCGGCCGTCCGCCAGCACCACCAGCACGTTGTCGCGGTCGTGGTGCTCCAGGAAATAGCTGATCTCCCGCTGGACCCATATGGACTTGGGCGTCTCCGGCGTGCAGACCACGATCAGGAACTGGGTGTGGTCCAGCGCTTCATAGATGCTGGCGGACAGGTCGCTGGACAGGGGCAGCTCGTCCTGGTCCCGGAACACCCTGCCCAGGCGGCGGCTGCCCCGTTCGGCGGCCAGCCTGGCCGGAATGTGATAGCGCTCGATCAGCTGGTGCAGCCGCTTGGCGACGGCGATGTCCAGCGGCATGTGCCGGTAACTGATAAATGCGATGTATTCATTCATGGCTCGGGTCTCCTTGCGCCGGTCCATTCTCGAGTATGTCGTAGTTCCGGTCAAACTCCTCCCGGGCCACGAAGCTGAACTGGGCGTCCGCCACACGGCCCTCCGCCGTTCGCCGGATCCCGTAGAACACGATCACGGCGTCCTGCCGGGCAGACAGCAGCGTGCCCCAGAGCTGGGCGGAGAAATAGCGGTCCGGATTCTGCCGGTCGATGGTCAGCCGGCCGCTATCCAGCAGGAAGCGCACCGCGTCGCTGACGGGCTGGCCCACCTGCCAGGCCTCACGGGGCCGGGACCGCTGCACATAGCCGCCGTCCGTCTCCACATGGTTCGCCAGGAAGAACTCGGCGGAGTTGGGGTAGGGGAAGCCGGCGTGGTCCACCTTCACATAGCTGCCGGCCTCGGCCAGCTCGCCGCCGGTGTTCACGGCCTCCCGGGAGAATACCTCGTAGCGCCCGTCCGGCAGCCTTCGCAGCGCGCCGGAGGCGATCAGCCTTTTCTCCAGCTCCGATCCGTCGCCCAGGCGGCACGCGACCACCGGGGCGTCCTCTCGCTTGATGACGATCATACCGCGTTCCTCATTTCATGCTGTCCAGCAGCGCCTGGGAGACGCCGCGGTCATACTGCTTGATATCCTTGATCTTCCCCTCGATGCGGGTGCGGGCCATGGAGATCACGTCCAGAGCGTCCAGCCCCGCGAGGCTGTCGGGCATGCCGGCCACGCAATCCGCCAGCCTGTCCGCCGCCCGGGTGTCCCCGACCGAGCATTCCACCAGGCAGGGGTGAAGCCGGCCGGACACGTTCTTGTAGGCGTAGGCCCGGGGCGCGCCGCCCTCCCGCAGGGCGGAGACCACCGCGTCCACCCGGTCGAAGGGCCGCGTGAAGCCCTGCATCCTCAAAAAGGCGTTCCAGCGGCGGTGTTCCAGCCAGGTCAGGCGGCTGATCAGCGCCTCCCGGGCCTCCCCGTCCGCCAGGTCCGCGCCGGTGACGCAGTAGCGCTTGTAGGGCAGGTGGAAGCAGCGGCCCACTTCGGACCAGGTGTCGTAGATGCTGTCGCTGGACTGGCTGATGTCGGCAAAGCCGTGGCTCTGCGCCGCTTCGGTGATCGCGCCCTCGTCCGCGGCGAGGAAGGCCTCGTCCAGGAACACGTTCTCCCAGCTGTAGCGCTCGCGGAAGCTGCCGAAGGGGACGATCTCCGGGGCGCCGTCCACGGGCCGGAAGCGGTCCGAGAGGATCTGCTGCAGCTCCGTGCTGCGGATCTCCACGGACAGCGTCGGCGCGGCCTTGCCCTCGCGGCGCTGGGTCGTCCCGCCGTAGACCAGCGTGCTGCGGATCCCGCTGGCCAGCGCCAGGTTCTGCTGGTCATCACCGCCCATGACGAAGAAGTAATCGCAGTCGCACAGGCGATAGGTCTCCGAGCAGCCGAAGCCGTAGACCTGTTCCCGGGTCATCAGCTGGCGCAGGTTGGCCTGTTGCGGGTCCTCCACGATGAAGGACAGCCCGCAGTATGGCGCGGCGAAGGCCGCGGGGCCTTCGCCCTCGGGCGTCAGCCGCAGGCACTCCGGGGGATTGGTCCCCCAGGTGCAGCTTTCGATGATCTCCGGGCTCAGGCGGTTCAGCCAGGTCTCGTAACCCGGCACGTCGTCCCCGGGGCGGCAGATCACGCTGATGTACAGCTGGACGCCTGCCAGCTGGCCGCACCAGAAGGCCGTCTTGAAGATCTCCCGGGCAAAGGGGCTGTCGCCGAATATGGCCACCCGCAGCTTCTTCCCGGGGGCGTAGCGGCCCAGGGGCCTGAACAGCGGCGCGCGCTTCAGCTGGGTGCAGGCGGCCTGGGCGTGGGGGCGGATCACGTTCACGGACACCGTGCCGCCCCGGGGCTCGGCGTCATAGCGGGCCTTGATGTCCCGCACGCACTCGATGATCTCGGAATCGTTGGAGAAGAAGAACAGATCCGCGCCGGTTTCGGCGTTCCAGAAGAAGCCCTCCTCGCCCTTCAGTATGGTATACAGGTCGGTGAGGTTCTTCTCCTCGTCAAAGTCGTCCTGGCCCCGCATGCGCATCAGGAACAGCGAGCAATGCCGGGCACGGCGAAGGCTGACGTGGTGCACGTCCTCTGCCAGGTAGATGCCGCCGATGTCGCTGACGCGCATCATCAGGTCGTCCTCCGCGCCGTCCACGTCCGCAAACACAATGGCGATGGGCGACTTCGCGCCGTGGTGGGCGGCGATGTTCTCGGCCAGGGTCACGGAGGCCGCGTTGATCTCGGAGAATATGTAGGCCGGCCTGCGGCGCAGGAACCACAGCCGTATGGACGGGGATACGCCCGCCAGCACGTCGTATACGATGGCGCCGCCGGTGATGGGCGCGGTGCTGTAGAGTATGGCGAGGTAGATCAGCACCAGCATGGCCCCGGCGCCGCCGCCCAGCGCGGGATACAGCTCGTTCAGTATGCCGTAGTCGGCGTCCAGGCTGAAGGCCTGCATGATCTCCACGAAGAAGGAGGGGGACAGCCGGTCCACACCGCAGGCGGACAGGCCGAACCGCGCCAGCAGTATGGCGACGATGATTGCGATGGTCAGCGTCAACAGCCGCTGGGTCACGGCCGACGATGAACCGCGCGATGCCCGCGGCAAAGGCGATGAAGGACAGTGTGAAAAACAGGATTCCCTGCACGCGCATAGGCCATTTTCCTTTCCCGGGACTGTTTCAAAACCGCGCTGATGCGGGATCGGGATGTAGCGGCGGCGTCTGCGCCGCCGCCGTGGCGGCCTGGAGGCCGCCGCTGCGACCCCAATGGCTCGTTCGATGTTGTTTTGAGACAGTCCCCTCGATCCGCTATCAGTATACCATAGCGCGGCTGGAATGTACAGCCGCGCCGGGGATGATTCTTGTGTATCTGTCCCCGGCGCAGCCCAGAGTGTGTTTCCAAAATACCTGAAGCGCATTTTCGGCGTCTTTGACTGCATTTCTGCGTTGATTCCCCTTGATTTACCGCCAGTAAACCTGCG
>CACYWI010000205.1 GCA_902778045.1 uncultured Eubacteriales bacterium | reverse complement strand
CACATATTCAATGTTTGTCCGCTACGCCAGGCGGCAAACGCTGGCGGGGGCCTTCGGGCTTCCGGGTTCCCCGAAGGGGGAAACCGATGTTGCCTCATCTATGTACGGGCAATATCGCCGTTTTCAAGCACAGCATAGAAGTTATTTGGAGGTGCAAACAACACATGGCACGAATTGCTGGTGTCGACCTTCCCAGGGAGAAGCGCATTGAAATCGCCCTGACGTACATCTACGGCATTGGCCGCAACATCGCTGACGACATCATCGAAGCCACGGGCGTCAACCCCGATACCCGCGTGAAGGATCTGACCGAGGATGATATCGGCAAGCTGCGCGACTACATCGACCACAACGTCAAGGTAGAGGGCGATCTGCGCCGCGAAGTTTCCATGAACATCAAGCGCCTGATGGAGATCGGCTGCTACCGCGGTCTGCGGCATCGCCGCGGTCTTCCCGTGCGCGGACAGAATACCAAGCAGAATGCCCGTACCCGCAAGGGCCCGAAGAAGCAGGCTGCCGGTAAGAAGAAGAAGTAATCATGGAAAAGCGCCCGATAACAACCGGGCGAGAATGAATTGGGAGGAATTATTGCTATGGCAAAGCCGAAGCTGAAAAGGGTTACCCGCAAGCGCCGCGAGAAGAAGCTCGTGGAGCGTGGCGCGGCCCATATTCGCTCTTCTTTCAACAATACGATCGTCACGATCACGGATACCGCCGGCAACGCGCTGAGCTGGGCTTCCGCTGGCGGGCTGGGTTTCCGCGGCAGCAAGAAGTCCACGCCCTTTGCCGCGCAGAGCGCCGCGGAGACCGCCGCGAAGGCCGCCATGGAGTATGGCCTGAAGACCGTTGAGGTCTATGTCAAGGGCCCCGGCTCCGGGCGTGAAGCCGCCATCCGTTCCCTGCAGGCGGCCGGCCTGGAAGTGAACATGATCAAGGACGTGACGCCCATCCCCCACAACGGATGCCGCCCGCCCAAGCGCAGAAGAGTGTAATCGAGAGGAGAAACCGACATGGCTAAGAATACACAGCCCGTTCTGAAAAGATGCAAGGCGCTGGGTCTGTCTCCTGCGGTGCTTGGTTACTCCAAGGAGACCAAACGCAATCCCAAGCCCCAGATGCGTCGCAAGCAGTCTGAATATGGCAAGCAGCTGATGGAAAAGCAGAAGGTGAAGTTCATCTACGGCGTGCTGGAAAAGCAGTTCTATCATTACTATGAGATGGCCGAGCGCAAGCGCGGCATCACCGGCGAGATCATGCTCCAGTACCTGGAGCGTCGCCTGGACAACGTTGTGTTCCGCATGGGCTTTGCCAGCACCCGCCGCGAGGCGCGCCAGCTGGTGAACCACGGCCACTTCACCGTGAACGGCAAGCGCTGCAACATTCCCAGCGCGCTGGTCAAGCCCGGCGACGTGGTCGCCGTGTGCCAGAAGAGCCAGGCCTCCGAGAAGTTCAAGGGCCTGCTGGAGGAATACGGTAAGAAGACCGTGCCCCAGTGGATCGAGAAGCAGGCGGATGCCTTCGAGGGCAAGATCGCCGCGATGCCCAACCGCGAAGATATTGACTATGAGGTTTCCGAGAACCTGATCGTCGAGCTGTACTCCCGCTAATTGCTGTTTTGATACAGTCAATCGTCCTGCGGCCGCCTGAGCGTGCTACGAAACAGCTCGGCGCGGCCCGGGGCCAGCACCGCAGCCCGGCTATGTCGGGGTGCGACAAGGAGAGGAGGAAACGCTGAGTGATCGATCAAATCGAAAAGCCCAAAATTGAACGTGTGGAAGTCGGCGAAAACAACCGCTATGGCAAGTTTGTCGTCAATCCTTTGGAGCGCGGCTTCGGCCAGACTCTGGGCAACTCTCTGCGCCGCGTGCTGCTGAACTCACTGCCCGGCGTGGCGGGGCGTTCAGCATGAGTTTTCGACCGTTCCCGGCATGAAGGAAGATGTTGCGGAACTGATCCTTAACATCAAGCTTCTCTCTGCGAAACTCTTCACGGAGCAGCCCAAGACTGTCTCCATCGATGCGCACGGTCCCTGCGAAATCACCGCGGGCGACATCAAGGCGGATGACGAGGTCGAAATCGTCAACCCCGAGCTGCACATCGCAACGCTTTCCGAGGGCGCGCACCTGCAGTGCCAGATCACCCTCGAAAAGGGAAGAGGCTATGTCTCCGCAGAGCGGAACAAGCAGCTCGCAATGGAACGCAACAAGGTCGCCGGCATGCCCATCGGCGTGATCCCGGTCGACAGCATATTCACCCCCATTCGCAAGGTGAGCTATTCCGTCGAGGACACCCGCGTGGGCCAGGTCACCGACTATGACAAGCTGACCATCGAGGTGTGGACCAACGGCAGCATCCTGCCCAAGGAAGCCTTGGCTTCCGCCGCGCAGATCCTTACGAACAACATGCGCCTGTTCATCGACCTTACGGTGAACGTTGTCCGCGTCGATTACAACGAACCGGAAATCGACGACAAGAGCAAGGTCCTGGAGATGACCATCGAAGAGCTGGACCTCTCCGTCCGTGCGTTCAACTGCCTGAAGCGCGCCGGCATCAACACCGTTGCGGAGCTGGTGCAGCGCAACCAAGAGGACATGATGAAGGTGCGCAACCTCGGCAAGAAGTCGCTGGAAGAGGTGGAACAGAAGCTGATCGCTCTGGGCCTGAGCCTCAAGACCAGCGAGGAATAACCCGGGGGCATTTACTGATAAAGCATCAAGGGAGGAACCAGAAATGGCCAATCGCAAGCTGGGCCGGCCGACCGACCAGAGAATGGCGATGCTTCGCAATCAGGTGACCAACCTGATCTGGTACGGCAAAATCGAAACCACTCTGGCGCGCGGCAAGGAAGTTCAGTCTCTGGCTGAGCATCTCGTGACCATCGCCATGCGTCAGTGCGACAATACCATCGAAGTGACCAAGAAGCACATGAACGACAAGAAGCAGGTGGAAGAGCTGACCGTGCAGAACGACAGCCCCGCCCGCCTGGCTGCCCGTCGTCAGATCATGCGCTACCTGTACGACATCCCCGCCGTCCAGAACGAGGGCGAGGACAAGGACGATTTCAAGAAGCGCCAGAAGGACGTCAAGCATCAGGTCGTCGAAAAGCTGTTCCGTGAAATCGCGCCCAAGTACAAGAAGCGCGCCGAGGAAAAGGGCCAGGGCGGCGGCTACACCCGCATCGTCAAGAAGGGCCCCCGTCGCGGCGACGCCGCCGAGATGGTGATCCTGGAGTTCATCTGATCGGATGAAATAAAGCCACTCCCACGAAGGCGGGGGTGGCTTTTTCAATGGCGAAGCCAATTCATGGCACAAAGCGCCAATTCATAAAACCAGTTGGGACGGTTCTCCCTGTGATTTGACACAGAGAACCGCCCCACTGTTTTTTATTTGCTGGCTTCGATCATGGCCTGCACGATCTCGGGGAAGTACCATTCGGCGGTGGCGCGGTTCAGCAGGCCGAACCATTCGTTGCCCTGTTTGTACATGTTGTTGTCCCATACGCACATGTAGATGCCCCTCTCCCTGGCGGTGGCGCAGACATAGCGCATGTAGGCCACGCGGTCCTCCAGGTTGTCGCGGTCGACGCAGCCGAATTCGCCGATGTACACCGGGACGCCCCGGCTGACGAAGTTGTCGCATACGATGTCCAGTACCTTGTTGATCTCGCCGACCTGGTACGCCTTCGAGGGATCGAACCTGCGCGTTCCGTTTGTCTTCAGCGTGAACGAATGGGGTATGTAGGTGTGTACGGACACGATCAGACGGCCTGCCGGGTCGTCGGGCAGGCGGAAGTAGTCGCCCTTGATCGAATAGGGGCTCGCGGCGTAGGGCGTGACCATCAGCCAGCGTGTGGCGTTGTTGCCGCCGGAGGCGCGCACCACGTCCACGCAGCGCTGGGTGAGCCTTCCGATGCAGTCCGCGGCGTCCACGCATGCCGGCGTGTGCTCGGCGAACGCCCATTCCATGGCCGTGTCCTTCAGGCGCGGCTCGTTCATGAACTCAAAGATCACCTTGTCGTCGCAGCCTCCGAAGCGCTCGCAGATCTGCGCCCAGATGGCGGTGAGGTAGCGCTCGGACTGGTCGTAGTGCTCCGAATCCGGGTAGAAGAAGCGCTTGTCGATGTCGTGATGGGAATTCAGGATCAGCGTCATGCCGCGGCTCAGCACCCAGTCGGCCACCTCCTGCACGCGGTCCATCCAGGCGGGGTCGATGGCATAGTCGTCGCCGGAGACGTGGTCGTGCCAGGAGACCGGCAGCCGGAGCACCTCAAAGCCCGCGTCGGCCACCGCCGCAATGTCCGCCTCGGTGGTGCGTGCGCCCACCCACAAGGTCTCCAGGTCCATCGGGTCGACATCCTGCCCATCCAGATAGGCGTCGAAGGTGTTGCCCAGGTTCCAGCCCGGGCCCAGCGGCGGTTCCTCCGCCAGGGCGAAGGCCGTCAGGCACAGGCATGCCGCAAGCAGCAGCGCGAACAGCTTTTTCATCGTCAAACACCTCTTTCTCATGGCTCTGATATGACTATAACACGTTTTCGATCAAAATACAAACCGGAGTCAGAAACAAGGTGGGCAGGCTGCCCACCTTTTGGCGCGCCAGATATGGTAAAGTAGTATTGCAGGGTTGTTCTGACCGTCATGACAAGGAGGAATATGCTATGAGTATGAAAAAGAGTGCGGCACGTTTGGGGATATGGGTCTTCATCGCAGCATTGCTGTGCGCGTCGCTGACGGGGGCCCTGGCGACGAAGTGGGTGTGTCCCCTCTGCGACGGCGCGGGCGGGCAGTCCTGCTCGACCTGCGGCGG
This sequence comes from uncultured Eubacteriales bacterium, assembly GCA_902778045.1. Lineage (GTDB taxonomy): Bacteria > Bacillota > Clostridia > Christensenellales > Aristaeellaceae > UBA2862. The sequence goes on along the minus strand of CACYWI010000205.1, from coordinate 1,039 downwards.
CGACGGACAGGCCAGGTGCGGCAGCTGCGGCGGCCTGGGCTTTTGGAGGGTCGGCGAGACGTGCCCCAACTGCGGCGGGAGGGGAGAGGTCCTCTGCGCCTCCTGCGCGGGAAGCGGCCGGATCAGCTGCTCCTTCTGCGGCGGCAAGGGATGGTATGGCGACGATGATGAAGACGATGGTGGTGGCGGCTCCCAGGGCGGCGACGACGGCCCGGACGATTCCGACTATGTGGACCGGCCCGGCGCGGACGAGACGAGCCTGCCCTGCAAGACTGCCCGCGGCACGGTGATCGCCTGCACGAAGGGCAATTCCGATGACGAGGGCGTGAAGAACCTGTTTGACGGCGACGGGGCCACGGTGTATCGCACCGCCTCGACGTCGCTGTACGTCCTCTGGAAGACGAACAAGCCCATTGCCGTGGACGGATATGACCTTACCGTCGAGGATATCAATATCGACACGCCGTGGGTGGAGGGCGATCCGCCCCGGAGCTGGACGCTGTACGGCAGCCCCAGGCAGCTGGGTCGCAACGACAGCGGGTGGTATAAGATCGCCGATGTGGCGCTGGAGGGGCGCGATTCTGGAATAGTGGGTTTCGGAGATAACTTCTGTGATCCCCAGCCGGCCTATCAGTATTTCAAGCTGGAGGTCACGAGGAACTTTGGCGGCCAATACACCAAGATCGCGGAGTTCAAACTGAGGGGCACCGAGAAGGACAAGGTGGAGGAACCCACGCCCGAGCCAACCTGCGAGCCCACGGAGAAGCCTGCCAAGCCCACGGAGGTGCCCGGCAAGGAGGTCGGGGAAGGACTGTATGAGGAGGCCACGGCCAAGCCCACTGCCACGCCTAAGCCCACCGTGAAGCCCACCGCCACACCCGCGGCTACGGCCAAGCCGGTCAAGCTGTCGAAGTGCACGATCACCGCGAAGAATAAGACCTACACCGGCAAGGCGCTCAAGACCACGGTGACGGTGACCTACGGCAAGAAGACCCTGGTGGAGGGCAAGCACTACACCGTCACCGGCTACAAGAACAAC
>CACYWI010000204.1 GCA_902778045.1 uncultured Eubacteriales bacterium | reverse complement strand
CCGCCAGCACGTCGCCGCCCTTCAGCTTCCAGCGGCGGCGGATGTGGGCGTTCTCCTCGAACAGCACGCCCGCCTCGCTGGACAGGATCAGCCGCCTGTCGTCCGTCAGCGCGCAGCGCAGCGGCCTGAGGCCGTTCCGGTCCAGCGACGCGCACACGCTGTCGCCGTCGGAATAGAGTATGGCGGCGGGGCCGTCCCAGGGCTCCATCATCGTGGCGTAATAGCGGTACAGGTCGTGCCAGGGCTTCCTTTCCCGCGCCCCCTGCCAGGGCTCCGGCAGCAGCACCATGCCCGCCAGCGGCAGCGGAAAGCCGTTCATGGCCATGAATTCCAGCGTGTTGTCCAGCATCTGGGAATCGCTGCCGTCCGGGTCCACCACGGGCAGCACCCGCTTCATGGAATCCCCCATGAGGGCGGAGCGCATGGTCTCCTCCCGGGCCTTCATGCGGTCGTGGTTGCCGCGGATGGTGTTGATCTCGCCGTTGTGCAGAAGCATCCGCTGGGGATGGGCCTTCGACCAGCTGGGGAAGGTGTTGGTGGAGAAGCGGGAGTGCACCATGGCCATCTGCGACACATAGCGCACGTCCTGCAGGTCGTCGTAGAACGAGCGCAGCTGGCTGACCAGCATCATGCCCTTGTACACGACGGTGCGGCAGGACAGGGAACAGATGTAGGTATCCGTGTCCTGCTTTTCAAACACGCGCCGCAGGATGTACAGCCTGCGGTCGAAATCTGCCCCCGGCGCGACATCCGCGGGCCGCTTCAGAAAGCACTGGCGGATGCGGGGCATGGTCCTGCGCGCGCCCGCGCCCAGCTGGGCCGGGTGGCAGGGCACGTCCCGCCAGCCCAGCACGGGGATGCCCTCCGATTCCGACAGCTGGTCGAATATGCGGCAGATATTGGAGACGCCCACCTCGTCCTCCGGCAAAAAGAACATCCCGACGCCGTAGTCGCCGGGCTTGCCGAGGGATATGCCTTCCTCCCGCGCCCATGCGGAGAAGAATTCGTGGGGCAGCCGGGTCATGATGCCCACGCCGTCGCCGGTGGTGCCCAGGGCGTCGCTGCCGGCGCGGTGGGCCAGGCGCTCCACGATCCTCAGCGCCTGGTCCACGGTGCGGTGGGTGGCGCGACCGCTCAGGTCGACGATCGCGCCGACGCCGCAGGACTCATGCTCCAATTCCGGGTGATAGAGGGGATATTGCTGGTCAACCATCGTTTGGGCCCCCTTGTAATAACTGCATGGCATAGTCCGTCATCTTCATGTTGTGCCGCATGGCGTACAGCTGCATGCGGCGGTGGGCGGTGGGCTCGTCGATGCCCTCGCGGTCCATCAGCAGGCGCTTGGCCTCCTCCACCAGCGCGCTGTCCCCGGCGGAGCGCCTGGGAAGGCGCATGTCATGCAGCTGGCACAGCATCTGCACCGCGCCGACCACCGCGCTGCCGGGGCAGGGATAGGCCAGCTTGAACACCCGGGGCGATTCGCAGGCCTCCAGGACCTCGGGACGGCCGATCAGCAGGAACAGGAAGGCCCTGCCGAAGTCGGCGGCCAGGTCGTCCGGCAGGCAGCCCGCGGGACCGCCCGCCAGTATCACGACGCCGTCCTCGCATTCGGTGAGCGCGCGCCGCAGCGCGCCCTCCGAGGCGCAAAGGCGGAAGGCGCCGAAGCCGGAGGCGGTCAGCAACCGGTCCAGCTGTGCCCGGCTCGTCTCAGAAGCGCCGGCGATGATGATCCTCGGCATGGGACTGCCTCCCTTCGGTCGGTTTGAGTGGGGATGGGGAATGTGGAATGAGAAATGGCGATGCAAATCCCTGCGGGATTTGATTGATTCAGGGAGCCAATGATCCGCGGCCCAGGCATGGTGAAGAGACGTGGCAATCGGGTTTCCTCTTGAATCCAAGAAATCAGAAAGGATTTCCTCCAGAATTCCTCAATCCTCACTCCTCATTCCTCATTAGTACATCACCAGATACCGCTCGATCTCCCAGCTGCTCACGTGCGTCCGGTAGGCGTCCCATTCCTTTTCCTTGCCCTCGACGTACTGGGAAAGCACGTGTTCGCCCAGGGCCTCGCAGATCACCGCGTCGGCCTTCAGGCACTTCACGGCCTCGTGCAGCGTGCCGGGCAGGCTTTCGATGCCCTTGGCCTCGCGGGTGGCGGCGTCCATGGCGAATATGTTCTCGGTGATCTCGTCCGGCGGGGTCAGGCCCTTTTCGATGCCGTCCAGGCCCGCCGCCAGGCAGACCGCCATGTTCAGGTAGGGGTTGCAGCTGGGATCCGGGCAGCGCAGCTCCACGCGGGTGCCCATGCCCCGGGAGGCGGGAATGCGGATCAGCGCGCTGCGGTTGCTGGCGCTCCAGGCCAGGTAGCAGGGGGCCTCGTAGCCGGGCACCAGACGCTTGTAGCTGTTCACCAGCGGGTTGGTGATGGCCGCCATGCCCCGCACGTGCTTCAGGATGCCGGCGATGAAGCTGTAGGCCTCCTTGCTCAGGCCGCGGCTGTCGGACGGGTCGGCGAACACGTTTTTGCCGTCCCTGAACAGGGACATATTGGTATGCATGCCGCTGCCGTTGATGCCGAACACCGGCTTGGGCATGAACGTGGCGTGCAGTCCGTTCTTCTGGGCCAGGGTCTTCACCGCCAGCTTGAAGGTCATGATGTTGTCGGCGGCGGTCAGGGCGTCGGCGTACTTGAAGTCGATCTCGTGCTGGCCCGCGGCCACCTCGTGGTGGCTGGCCTCGATCTCAAAGCCCATCTGCTCCAGCGCCATGCAGATCTCGCGCCGGGTGCTCTCGCCGTGGTCCAGGGGGCCCAGGTCGAAGTAGCCCGCCTCGTCGGCGGTGGTGGTGGTGGGCCGGCCCTGCGCGTCGGTCTGGAACAGGAAGAATTCCATCTCCGGGCCCACGTTGAAGCTGTAGCCCATGTCGGCGGCCTTCTTCAGTATGCGCTTCAGCGTGCCCCGGGGGTCGCCCATGAAGGGGGTGCCGTCCGGGTTGTACACATCGCAGATCAGCCGCGCCACCTTGCCGTGCTGGGGCCGCCAGGGCAGTATGGCGAAGGTGTCCAGGTCGGGCCGCAGGTACTGGTCGGATTCGTTGATGCGCACGAAGCCCTCGATGCTGCTGCCGTCGATCATGATCTGGTTGTTCACGGCCTTTTCGATCTGGCTGGCGGTGATGGCCACGTTCTTCAGCTGGCCGAAGATGTCGGTAAACTGCATGCGGATGAACTCCACGTCGCCCTCCTTGACCAGGCGGATGATGTCTTCCTTCGTGTACTTGCTCATGGGGAAGCCTCCTTCACGGTATAAAAAAGGGGCAAGGGGTCGTATAACACGACGCCCTTGCCTTGTCACATGCAAAGCATAGCATATCCATGGGCGGACTGTCAAGGGGTTATGAATGTTAAATGAATCGAAAATGCGAATCTAATGCATATTCGGGCGGTATATAATGTAATTCTGCAAGTTTACAAATTCTTAATTGCAATTCCTTATTGACAAGCGGCGCGGCGGCGTGATAGAATACGCTCAAAATTTCAGAAAAGGCGGTGCGTGATATGTGTTCCATATTCGGCATTGAGGGCAAAACGATCCCCAAGGACAGGCTGCTCGCGTGCTTCAACCGCACCGTTTCCCGCGGCCCGGACATGAGCCGCTTCGTGGAGATCCCCCGCGGCTGGCTGGGCTTTCATCGGCTGGCGATCATGGGCCTGACGCCGGAGGGCATGCAGCCGTTTCAAATGGGAAACAGCTATGTGGTCTGCAACGGCGAGCTGTACGGCTTCCGCCCCCTCCGGCAGCGGCTGATCGACGAGGGCTTTCCCATTCAAAGCGCGTCGGACTGCGAGATCCTGCTGCCGCTGTACCGCGGCGTGGAGATGTTCAAGGCGCTGGACGCGGAGTTCGCGCTGATCCTGTACGACGGCGAGGCCGACCGGCTGATCGCCGCCCGGGACCCCATCGGCATCCGGCCGCTGTACTATGGATATCAGCCGGACGGCCATATCGCCTTCGCCAGCGAACCCAAGAACCTGATGGGCCTGTGTGACGAAATAAAGCCCTTCCCGCCGGGATGCTACTGGGTGGACGGTGAATTTTTCCGCTATGCCGATCCGTCTCACGTGGACCAGTTCACCATGAAGGACGAGGAACACATCTGCCAGAAGCTGCGGCGGTTGCTGATCGACGGTGTGGCGAAGCGCCTGGACGCCGACGCGCCGGTGGGCTTCCTGCTGTCCGGCGGGCTGGATTCCTCGCTGGTGTGCGCCATCGCCCAGCGGATGCTCGAC
>CACYWI010000203.1 GCA_902778045.1 uncultured Eubacteriales bacterium | reverse complement strand
ATGGCGGAAATGCCCGCCGAGGAGGCGGGGCTGCTGCCCGGGGACAGGATCGTCGAGGTCAACGGCGTTTCCCTGACCAACAATTCCCAGGGCGTCAGCACGATGATCTCCACGATCCAGTCCAGCGACCTTTCCCAGCCCATCCGGCTGACCGTGGAGCGGGACGGCGAGCAGAAGGCCTTCTCGATGACCGCCGTGCCCGTGACCGACGAGGAGGGCAACGCCACCCGCTACCAGATCGGCATCGTGTTCTCCAGCCGCACTTTCACCTTCTTCGAATCGCTGAAGGAGGCGGGCGGCTACATGGTGGACACCACCGCCCAGATGCTGGACAGCCTGAAGAACCTGGTCTTCAAGGGCGAGGGGCTGGAGGACACCGCCGGCACCGTGGGCATCATCGCCGTGGTGGCCCAGCAGGCCCGCGAAGGCGCGTACATGGTGCTGTGGCTGATGTTCATCATCAGCCTGAACCTGGGCATCATGAACCTGCTGCCCATCCCCGCGCTGGACGGCGGCAGGCTGCTGTTTCTGATCGTCGAGGCCATCCGCCGCAAGCCCATCCCCCCGGAGAAGGAGGGCCTGGTCCACGGCATCGGCATGGTGCTGATCCTGGGCCTGTTCGTGGTGCTGACCTATCACGACATCGTGAAGCTGATCTCCGGCGGCTTCAAGCTGTAAAGGAGCAAAGCCATGCCTACCCGCAAAGTAAACGTCGGCCCCGTCGCCATCGGCGGCGGCGCGCCTGTGACCGTACAAACCATGACCAACACCGACACCCGGGACGTGGAGGCCACCCTCGCCCAGATCCGTGCCATGGCGGCGGCCGGGGCGGACATCGTGCGCGTCTCCGTGTACGACGAGGCCTGCGCGAAGGCCGTGCGCGACCTGGTGGACGGCAGCCCGGTGCCGCTGGTGGCGGACATCCACTTCAACCACCGCCTGGCGATACAGAGCATCGAAAACGGCATCGCCAAGGTGCGCATCAACCCCGGCAACATCGGCGGGGAGGCCCACGTGCGCGAGCTGGCGGACTGTCTGAAGCTGCACCGCGTGCCGGTGCGCATCGGCGTGAACTCCGGCAGCATCGAAAAGGAGATCCTGGAAAAGTACGGCGGCGTCACCCCTGAGGGCATGGTGGAGAGCGGCCTGAACCACGCGCGGATGCTGGAAAAGTGCGGCTTCGAGGACATCGTGCTGTCCTTCAAGGCCACGGATGTTCAAAAGATGGTGGCGGCCTGCCGCTTGGCGTCGAAGGCCTGCGATTATCCCCAGCACATCGGCGTCACCGAATCCGGCACGGCGGACGTGGGCATCGTCAAGAGCGCCGTGGGCATCGGCGCACTGCTGCTGGAGGGCATCGGCGACACGATCCGCGTGTCCCTGTCCGGCGACCCGGTGCAGGAGGTCCCCGCCGGGCTGTCGATACTGCGGGCCTGCGGGCTGCGCCGCGACGGCGTGGAGATCATCTCCTGCCCCACCTGCGGCCGCACGGGCATCGACGTGGAGGGCATCGCCCGCCGCGTGCGCGCCGAGACTGCCGACATCAAAGTGCCGCTGAAGGTGGCCGTGATGGGTTGCGTGGTCAACGGCCCCGGCGAGGCCCGGGAGGCTGACATGGGCGTGGCCGGCGGCAAGGACGGCGCGGGCATACTGTTCGTGAAGAACCAGCCGCCCCGCCCGATCAAGGGGGGCGACCTGGCGGCCGAGCTGATCGCCGAGATCCGCAGGCGGGTGAGCGCCGAATGACCGGCATCACTGACCTGTCCAGCAACACCCACGCGGTGCGCCTCGTCACGCCGCGGCTGATCCTGCGGGAGCATCGCCCGGAGGACCTTTTGCCGTTGCACGCGATCCTCAGCGATCCGTCCGCCACCTGGTACCTGCCGGAGCTGCACAAGGCCGAGCTGTGCGAAACCGAGGACTACCTGCGCAAGGTGATGCAGGACTCGGAGAAGCACCTGCGGATGCGCTACATCCTGGCCGTCGAGCTGGAAGAGACCGGCGCGCTGATCGGCAGCGTGGGCCTGCACGTGATCGACGGCAACACGGAGGGCGCCCACTACGGCCTGGGCTATTTCATCCGCCCGGACCTGTGGAACCGGGGGCTGGCCACCGAAGCCGCCCGCGCCGCGCTGGATTTCATATTCGCGGGCAACGCCTGCCGCGTGTCGGCGGCCTGCCTTGCGGAAAACCTGGCCTCCCGGCGGGTGCTGGAGAAGTGCGGCATGCGCCAGGAGGGCCTTCTGAAGAAGCACACCTGGCACGACGGCCGGTGGAAGGATTGCGCGGTGTACGCCGTGCTGAAGGAAGAATACATCGGAGGGCAATCGGATGTTCCGTGAAATGGCGCGCAGGAAGCAGCAGATCTCCGAGGCGGAGTGCGTCGAGCTGCTGAAGAACGAAAAGCGGGGCGTGCTGTCCGTGCTCGGCGACGACGGCTATCCCTACGGCATGCCCATCAACCACTTCTACGACGAGGAGGACGGCTGCCTGTACTTCCACAGCGGCAAAAAGGGCCACCGCACCGACGCCATGCTGCGCTGCGACAAGGCGAGCTTCTGCGCCTATGACCGGGGCTTCATAAAGCCCGGCGACTGGGCGCTGAACATCAAAAGCGTGATCGTGTTCGGCAGGCTGCAGATCGTCGAGGACCACGGAAGGGCCCTGGACATCAGCCGACGGCTGAGCTATAAGTTCACCGACGACGAAAATTACATCGATTATGAAATCGAGCATTCCGGCCCCGGCGTGCTGGTGTTCCGGCTGGTGCCGGAGCACATGACGGGAAAGCTGGTGAACGAGAAATAGGTGGTGTGCGGTGCGGAGGCTTGTACGAAATCGACCTCATCCGTCTCGCCGCTTCGCGGCGATCCACCTTCCCCAGAGGGGAAGGCAAAGGAAGCAGCCGCCACGCCCCAGATCCTTGCCTCAGCAAGAAAGGCACTCCAAAAGCCTTCCCCTCTGGGGAAGGTGGCCGAGCGAAGCGAGGTCGGATGAGGTCGTCTACCGACCACATAACGCTATGAGCAAGATCATCTACAAGGATTCGCTGAAGCCCTTCGCCCAGAAGCTGCGCCGCGACATGACGCCCCAGGAGCGCCATTTATGGTACGATTTCCTCAAATCGTACCCGGTGGCTTTTCGCAGGCAAAAGCAGTTTGGCAGCTACATCGTGGATTTCTACTGTGCAAACGCCAAGCTGGTGGTGGAGCTCGACGGCTCGCAGCACTATGAAGAGGATGGCAAGGCCAGGGATCAGGCGAGGGATCGCTATTTGACCGGGTGGAGTTTGTCTGTGCTTCGTTTCAGCAATTATGACGTGGATCGGAACTTTGACGGCGTATGCGCCGCCATCGACGCAGCGGTCCGTGAACGATTGTGGTCAGAGGAGTAAACGGCAAAGCACAAGGTCGTACGAAATCGACCTCATCCGTCTCGCCGCTTCGCGGCGATCCACCTTCCCCAGAGGGGAAGGCGCTCACAAAAGCCTTCCCCTCTGGGGAAGGTGGCGCGTCAGCGCCGGATGAGGTCGAAGGGAGAAAAACATGCAAAGCCAGAAACGCGCCGCTTCCCAGCCTGACGCCATGGCCCGTCAATACTCGACCTCTGACAACCTGAACGTGCGCGCATCCCTGCACGAGAAGTATTCCGTCAATCGCCAGGGCTTTGGCCCGTGGATTTTCAGCCACTACGCCTTCAAGCCGGGCGATCGCATACTGGAGCTGGGTTGCGGCACCGGCAGCGCCTGGGCAGGTCGGTTGGACGCGCTCCCCGAGGGCTGTACGCTCCTGCTCACGGACCTGTCCCCCGGCATGCTGCGCGCTGCCCGCGCCGCCCTGGGCGAACGGCCAAACCTCGAATATGAGATCGCGGACATCAACATGATGCTGTACCATGTGCCCGATCCGGACCAGGGCCTCGCCCAGGTGCGCCGGGTATTGCGCCCCGGCGGCACGTTCTACTGCGCCACCTACGGCGAGCATGGCATCGTTGAATACCTGTCGGGGCTGCTGGGCGGGTTCGGCGTCAGGGACACATTAAACCGCAGCTTCACCAGGCAGAGCGGCGGGGCCCTCCTTGGAGCGCGCTTCCGCGAGGTCCGATGGGAGGACTATGAGGACGCGCTGGAGGTCACCGACCCGGAGGACGTGGCGGACTACCTGTACTCCCTCACCGGCATGGCGGACCTCGATCCCGCACAGCGGCCCGCCATCGTGGAAAAGCTGCGCGGCGGGATGCGCGACGGCGTGCTTCACATTCCCAAGGAATACGGAATGTTCATCTGTCAATAGAAAGGAAACCCATGGCTGAACTCTGGAGAAACCTGATCGCCCAGGAGGACCCGGCGCTGGCGGAGGCGCTGGCGCTGTCCCGGGTGAGCATATCGAAGCGGACCGGCGAGATGCGGGTCCGGCTTTCCTGCGCAAAAATTCTGAACGACGATCAATTCGAATGCGCCCAGCGACGCATCGCCGCGGCGTTCCCCGACGTGGGCGTGAAGGTACAGCTGGAATACCCCGCCCTTCGGGAGCAGGTGCTGGAGGATATCGCCATCGCGGGACCTGTGATGAAGTCGCTGGTGCGGCACGAGAGCCCGGGCTGCATGCCCTTCATCGACTGGAGCGGCGAGGGCTGGACGCTGAAGGACGGCACCCTGACGGTGCGGGTGTCCAGCGCCGAGGGCGCCGCGTTCCTGAAGGCGCGGAAGGTGGACGCCATATTGGCCCGCAAGCTGGACGACCTGTTCGGCATCAAGGCCGCCGTACGCATCGAGGTGAACGGCGACGAGGAAAAGCGCATCCAGGAGATCGCCGAGGCCCGGGCGCGGGAGGCCGAGCGCATCGCCGCGGCGGCTGCCGTGGCCGCGCCGGAGGCGAAGAAGAAGTCCGCCCCCAGCGAGGCCATGTACGGCAAGATGATCCACGACCCGGAGATCCCCATGGGCGAGGTCACCGAGGACGTGGGCCGCTGCACGCTGAAGGGCGAGGTCGTGAGCCTGGACATCCGCGACGCCAAAAACGGCGAAACGAAGATCGTTCTGTTTACGATGACGGATTACACCGGCTCGGTGAACTGCAAGCTGTTCCTCAGCTCCCGCCGCAGCCGTGACAACGCCATCGGCGTGCAGGCGCTGGCGGACGCGCTTTCCGACGGCCTGAAGCCCGGCAAGTGGGCCAAGGTGCGGGGCAAGTACAGCTTCGACAGCTTCTCCAGCCAGATGGTGCTGATGGTGGATGACATCGTGGCCGCCGACAAGCCGGTGCGCCAGGACACCAGCCCCGACAAGCGGGTGGAGCTGCACCTGCACACCAACTACAGCACGATGGACGCCTGCGCCAGCGCCTCCGACCTGATCAAGCAGGCCGCGGCCTGGGGGCATAAGGCCATCGCCGTCACCGACCACGGCGTGGTGCAGGCCTTCCCGGAGGCCTTCGGCGCGGCCAAGAAGAACAACATCAAGCTGATCCCCGGCTGCGAGGGCTACCTGATCGATGACGACGCGGGCATCGTGGAAAACGCCGGCGACCTGCCCCTGGAGGGCGCGACCTATGTGGTGCTGGACGTGGAGACCACGGGCCTGAACACCCGGACCGACGAGATCATCGAGATCGGCGCGGTGCGCATCGAAAACGGCGTGGAGGTCGGCGAGTTCAGCGAGCTGATCAACCCCGGCCGCCCGGTGCCGGAGCGGGTGGTGGAGATCACCGGCATCACCGGCGCCATGCTGCGGGACAAGCGCACGCTGATGGAGGTCATGCCCGAATTCGCCAAGTTCTGCGAGGGCGCGGTGCTGGTGGCGCACAACGCCAGCTTCGACATGTCCTTCTTCCGCCGCGCCTTCAGGCAGGCGGGGCTGCCCTTCGATTTCTGCATCGTCGACACGCTGGCCCTGGTGCGCAGCCAGTATCCCCAGCTGAAGACCCACAAGCTGGGCAACATGTGCAAGCAGCTGGGCATATCGCTGCTGAACGCCCACCGGGCCGTGCACGACGCCCGGGCCACGGGGCTGATGCTGGTGAAGGTGCTTTCCGAGGTCATCGCCCAGAAGCAGATCACCCAGATCGGCCAGCTGAACACCTGCTTCCCCACCGACGCCAGCAAGCAGAGCTACCACATCATACTGCTGGCATCGTCCCAGACCGGCATGACCAACCTGTACCGGCTGGTCAGCGAGGGGCACCTCAACTACTTCTACCGCAAGCCGCGCATCCCCCGCAGCCTGATCACCAAGTACCGCGAGGGCCTGATCGTGGGCAGCGCCTGCGCCGCGGGCGAGCTGTTCCAGGCC
>CACYWI010000202.1 GCA_902778045.1 uncultured Eubacteriales bacterium | reverse complement strand
TGGGCGCTGCACGCCGCGCAGGTCATGCCCTTTACGTCAAATGTCATGGAATTCTCCTCTGTCTCGTGGGGACGGCTCCCCATGATCCCCCATCGCGGGCGATCGGAGATCGCCCCTACGGGGAACCGCCCGGCAGCCGCCATTCCTGTTCCCTGTTCCCTGTTCCCTGTTCCCTAATCCCTTACTTCAGCTTCTTCATCAGTTCCACGGTCTCGTCCAGTATTCCGTCGTTGCCCTCCCGCAGCTCCTGGGCCACGCAGGACTCCATGTGGCTCCTGAGCACCACATAGCCGAAGTTCTGCAGCGCCTTTTCCACGGCGCTGATCTGTATCAGTATGTCCCCGCAATAGCGGTTCTCATCCAGCATCCGCCCGATGCCGGCCAGCTGGCCCGTCATGCGGTTCAAGCGATTCTTCAGCTGCTTCAGCTCCGCGTCGCTTCGGGGCGTGCGCCTGTGATGGCACGCCGGACAGCCGTCCTGCCTCTTCTCGCCCATGCCGATCCCTCCATATACCCGACGGGGTATTTTACGGGGAGTATTATATACCCTGTAAGGGTATTTGTCAAGGGGTTCAGGAAATAGGATAGCCAAGGGAACAGGGAACAGGGATTAGGGAACAGGAATAGTGGCTGCCGCGTGCCCGTAGGAGCGGCGTCACGCCGCCCGCCCAGCCTTCCCCTTTGGGGAAGGTGGATCGTCGCGAAGCGGCGAGACGGATGCGCGAAGCGGCGAGACGGATGAGGTCGGATTCGTACAGCGATATGCTCTACGTATTCGACCTCATCCGCCTCGCTGGGCTCGGCACCTTCCCCAAAGGGGAAGGCATTGGAACGCGCCGGCCACTATTTCTAGTTCCTAGTTCCTAGTTCCTAGTCCCCTTGGCTATTCCTGTTCCCTGTTCCCTAATCCCTGTTCCCTGGGCCTGCCGGCCCCATCTCGCTGAAAACAGTCCACTGGACTGTTTTCCGGGCGCTCGATGTCCCTAATCCCTCTCCCCCTCCTTCACCACCACCACGGCCTCCGGGTCGTGCTTCCTGGCCATGGTATGCGCGGCCTTGCGGTTGGCGACGGTGTCGAACACGATGGAGAAGTCGTAGTCGGCGGGGTACAACTGTTCGGCGGGCACCAGCAACTCCAGGCGGTTGTGGCGCACGGTCAGCTTTTGCCCCTGCAGCTGTATGACCACATTGCCCTCGTCGTCGGCGGGGCGGTACACGATGGCGGTTTTGCGCCCGGGCAGCAGCGCCACGCTGTCGCCCATGCGGAAGCGGCCTGCCCGGTCGTCCGCGGGCGGGGGCAGGCGCTGCAGCTTGCTGGCGGGTCGGCGCCCGGGCGCCCTTTTACCCGGCGCCTCCGGCGGGATCTCATCCACGGGACCGCCCTCGCGGCTGTCCACGATCTGCCGCGCCCGCCTGAGCAGCGCCGGATCCATGCCCAGGCGGCTGGCGATATCGATGGCGCAGCTCTCGCCGCTCTTGCCCAGCTCCAGCCTGTACAGCGGCTGCAGCGACACCCGGTCGAAGGCCATCCGCGCCGATACCACGCCCCCGGCGCGCTCGGCCCACCGCTTGATCTGCGGATCGTGGGTGGTCACCATAAAGAAGCACCCCCGGCGCTGCAGCTCCTCCAGTATGGCCGCGGCCAACCCGGAGCCCTCGGCGGGATCGGTGCCGCTGCCCAGCTCGTCCAGCAGCACCAGGCTGTCCCGGCTGCAGGCGTTCAGTATGCGGATCACGTTGGTCATGTGGCCGGAGAAGGTGGAAAGGTTCTGGCTGATGCTCTGGCTGTCGCCGATGTCGCACAGCACGGCGTCCATCATGCCCACCACGCTGCCCTCGCCGCAGGGGATGTGCAGCCCGCTCTGGGCCATCAGTGTCAGCAGGCCCACCGTCTTCAGGCACACGGTCTTGCCGCCGGTGTTCGGCCCGGTGACGGCGATGCCCGCGTCCGGCGCTGCCAGCCGGATGTCCAGCGGCACGCACCGCTCCCGGTCCAGCAGCGGGTGCCGGGCCTGCACCAGCCGCAGCCGCCTTTCCGCCGTCAGGGTTACCGGGCGGGCGTCCATGGCCGCGCTCAGCTTCGCCCGGGCGAACAGCGCGTCCAGGTCCGCCATGGCCCGCATGCCCCGGCCCAGCGCCTCGGCCTCGCCGGCCACCCGGTCGCTGAGGGCAAACAGCACCCGCCGCTCCTCGGCGTCGATGTCGATCAGCAGCGCCTCCAGCTCCTGTCGCGGCGCGCTGACCGCCGAGGGCTCCATGAACACGGTGCCCCCCTTGGCCGAGATGTCGATCACGCGCCCCGGAAAGGCGCTCCGGAAGCGCTTCTGCACCGGCACCACCCAGGCCCCGTTCCGCTGGGTGACGTAGCCGTCCGCCAGCTTGTCCCTGTGGCGCTGCAGCGCCTGGTCCAGCTTCTCCCGGAGCGCCTGCTCGGCCCGCTCCCGGCGGCGGCGCAGGTCGCGCAGTGCGGGCGAGGCCTCGTCCAGTATCGCGTCCTCGCGGACGGCACCGTCGATGGCCCGCTCCAGCGCCTCCAGTTCCGGCAGCTCCGACTGCCACGAGGCGACGCCGGCACTGACGTCCGCCGCGGCCCGCAGATACCGGCGCATGCGGCGCACCGCCACGCAGAACCGCGCCACGGCGCACAGCCGTGCGGGCAGCAGCATGCCGCCCCGGCAGGCCTCGTCCAGGGCCTTTTCCGTGGCCTCGGTGTCCCCCAGCGGCGGCGCGCCCGCGGCCTCCAGCACCTGCCGGGCGGCGGTGGTCTGCGCCATGCGGGCCAGGCACAGCCCCTCGTTCATGATCGGCGCGGTATCCGCCAGCTTCCGCTTCGCCGCCTGGGAGACGGCCTGTTCCTGCAATTGTTCGATGATCCGGTCAAAGCCCAATGTGATCTGGTCCTGTGTCATGGGAATCCCCCTCGTTCATTTTAATGGACATGAACAGGGCATACGGGGAATGCGATAGGGAAAAATGGGCATACAAAAAGTGCCGGCATCGTTCGGTACCGCGTCATGACGTCAGCAAACAAGCGGTCATGTCGCCGCTGTGTTCATTCGACCATGTTCCCCGTTATCGAACCGATTCCAAACACTACCTCCACAGGCTTGCCCGCTGATGTCGGGATCGCTGTTGAGATGATTATAGTATACGCGGGGCGGGATGTCAAGGGGGACAGAGCGTAGCAATCCAGTGCCGCTATTCCCGCTCCCTTCTCACCGCCCTCACAGACAAAAGCGTCCCCGGAGTCAATGCCCCCGGGGACGCGCTTTCTATGCTTACTTCTTGACCACCTTGATGACCACGCTGAACTTCTTGCCACCCCGCTTGGTCTTGACGGTGATGGTCGTCTTGCCCTTTTTCAGCGCCTTGACCACGCCACTCTTGCTGACCGTCGCCACCTTCGGGTCGCTGCTGGTCCACGTCAGCTTCGATTCGGCGTTCGTCGGCGACAGCTTCGCCTTCAGCTTCAGCGTATCGCCCTTCTTCAGCTTCAGCTCCTGCTTGCTCTTCAGCTTCTTCGAATCCTTGTACAGCCTCACCTTGGTGGGCTCCGGCGCGGTCACCGTGATCTTGCAGGTCGCCTTCTGGCCCAGCCGCTTGGCCGTCGCGGTGATCGTCGCCGTGCCGGCCTTCACGCCCGTTACGACGCCCTTCTTGCTGACTGTCGCCACGCTCTTGTCCGAGGACTTGAAGGTCAGCGCCTCGTCGGCGATGGTGCTGCCGGTGGCCACGAACACGACCTTCGGCTTCAGGTTGTACTTGGAGCCGATTTCGACGCTGGCCTCCTTGGCTGCCAGCTTGACCTTCCGGGCCTTGACCTTGTCCACCAGCACGACCTCCTCGGACAGACCGAAGCTCCTGCCGTCAGCGCCGGTGACATTGACGAAGACCAAGGCGATCTCGCCCTCCTTCGGAACGAAGCTCAGCGAGGTGACGGAGGGATCGTCGGTACTGACAAATTCGCCGCTGCCATTGCCCTGGGTGCCGTCCGCGAACTGGTACACCCACATCGCGCTGTAGGACTGATACGGCTCCTTGATGCCGCTGATGGTCCATTTGGCCTTCAGCTTGTCCCCGTAATTGGCCCGCGTCTTGTTGACGGTCAGCTTGCCGCTGACCGGAGTCGAGACCTCCTTCGGATTTGAAAGGGCGATCTTGCCCTCCGTATTCCAGTTATAGACCTTCTCGTCAGCCCCAACCACCATCACGGAGGCGGCCACGGCCACAGCCTTCTTCGGCGTGACGCTCAGGCTTCCCAGCCCGGGATCGGTCGTCTCCTTCGTCTTATAGGTATCGTCGCTGTAGTACACGGTGATGTCCGCCCAGAAATAGGAATAGGGCTCCTTGACGTCCTCCGCGATCTTCCAGGTCAGCTTCACCGCGCTGCCGTTCTTCGGCTTTTCCGGGGTCAGGCTCGCCGTCAGCTTCTCACCGTCCGCCGCCAGCGCGGGCACCGTCAGCGCGCAGGCCAACAGCGCCAGGCCCAACAACAATGCCAGGAATCTCTTCATCAATAGCGCCTCCTCGAATCATGGTATACTTATCATTATCATTATTATATATTATCCATCTTTTAATGTCAACACATTCTTTACACAAGAATCCCCGAAGGCAATGCCTTCGGGGATTCTTGCAGCCGCTTACTTCAGCGTGATGATCACGCGGCGGTAGGGCTCTTCACCCTCGGAATGGGTGGTGACGTCGGGATCGTTCTGCAGCGCGGAGTGCAGGATCCGGCGCTCGTAGGGGTTCATGGGCTCCAGCGCCACGCGGCGGCCG
>CACYWI010000201.1 GCA_902778045.1 uncultured Eubacteriales bacterium | reverse complement strand
TGGGCGCGCTGGCGGAGGACGTGGAGGCTGAAGCGGCGGAGGCCGCGGCCATCGAGCTGGAGGGAGAGCTGCTCACCGGCGACATGGAGGCCGCGCCGCAGCCCGAGAGCGCGGTGATGGCCGCGGCGGACGGCGATCAGGCCGCGGACGGCCTGCCGATCACCAAAGCGGCCTTCCCGGACGAGGCGTTCCGCAGGTACATCCTGGAGACCATAGACACCGACGGGGACGGAAATCTGTCCCAGGCGGAGATCAGGGCCGTATCGCGGATCAACCTGCCCGCGGACGTGGTCGACGCGAAGGGCATTTCGACGTTCACCCGGGTAAAGGGCATATCGGCCGAGTGGGGCGGCAAGCTGAAGAAGCTGCCGCTGGGCAAGCTGTCCAGGCTGGAATGGCTGTCCGTGAGTGGCAACAAGCTGTCCAGCCTGGATATCAGCGGCTGCCCAAAGCTGAAGGAGTTGACCGCCTCGGAGAACAGGCTGAAGAAGCTTGACGTCAGCAAGAACAAGAACCTGGTGGAGTTGAATGTCCACTACAACAGGCTGACCTCCATCGACGTCAGGAACAACGCAAAGCTGAAGACGCTGTGTGTGCGCTGCAATTCCGGGCTGAAGAAGCTGGACGTCAGCAAGAACACAAAGCTGAAAATCCTGCTGTGCGGCTATACCGCCGTCAAGAAGGTGGATATCGCCAACTGCCCCAAGCTGCTGGCGGTGATGAAGCAGGACCGCCTGCCCCACGCGTTGACCTCGGAGAAGAAGTACACCGGCGGCTCCATCGCCTGGACGGGCGATCCCTGGGAGAGCTCCGATTCTGTGGAGCTTCCCGTCAAGGCCAAGCTGTACAACGGCAAGAAGCTGCTGTACAAGGCTGGCACGCCCAAGAAGCAGGAGTTCTATGTGGTGAAATACGATACCGGCAAGAAGGTCAAGATCAAGAACGGCAAGATGACCGCCAAAGGCGACTACTACCTGCGCGTCAAAATGACGCCCGCGTACGCGGCTAAGCCGCTGACGCTAAAGTTCGGCAACAACAGCGATGATTCGTTAGGCTACTACCAGGACAACAACGGCTACTTCGGGAGCCAGGAACCGGGGTCCCCGACGATAAAGGTTTACATGGGCAGCAAGAAGGTCTACACACTGAAGGTGACGGTCAAGTAAAGGGCCAACGCAACAGGCAGGGGGCCGTCTCAAACGACGTGAGGTCGTAAGGGACGGCCTCCTGCCTGTTCCTTGCACTCTCTCCGAGGGAGCTGGCACGCGAAGCGTGACTGAGGGAGTTCCCCCAAATCCTCCCCAAAACGCGACGGTCCGCCTTTGTAAAACACAGCAGATCCATGACAGGCAAAGATCCTTCGCTGCATTCAGTATGACAAGCGATTCGATGTCATACTGAGCGTACACAACACAGGGGACGGTTCTGTGTGCAGCAACACTGAGAACCGTCCCCCTGCGTTATCTAAGCTCAGCATGCGAGTGTCCTATCCCCCGCTGCGCGGGTACTTCCTCACCGCAGTGGCATCGAGCGCCCGGAAAACTCTCCAGTGGAGAGTTTTCAGCAAGATGGGGCTGGCAGGCCCGTAGAGAAGTGGCCCGAAGGGCCGATAGGGCACCCCTTTTATGGCTTATATGAATGACATTGCTGTTGGGAATGTGCAGAGCGCAGCGACGTGGCAATCCGGTTCCCTTTCCTCCAAAGCTCCACTCTCAACTCTCCATGCTGTCCTTCAGCGCGTCCACGATGGTGTCCACCACCTTCGTGGCGGTCCTCCGGCAGATCTCCGGGGCGTAGGGGAACGTGTAGGAGACGTCCGCGGCCCTCAGCAGCGGCAGGTCGTTGATGGAATCGCCGATGCCGTACAGCGTGATATCGCCGTAGGTGTCCCGCATGTGCTCCCGCAGGGCCTCGACGCCCTTGCCCTTGCTGCAGCCCTTCGGCGCGATGTCGATCTCCACCACGTTTTGGAAGGCCTCCACCCTGTCGCCGTAGCGCGCGTTGATGGCGGCGGAAAGCGCCTCGGCGTCCTCCAGGCTCTCGGTGTGCACGCTCACCTGGTGGATCAGGCCCTCGGGCGCGTCGTCCACACCGGTGATCACATAGTACTTCCCAGGATAGTCCATCTTCGCGAACACGCAGATGTCGCCCTCCACGTCCAGCGTCAGGCGATAGCCCTTCGGGTTCAGCGCCTTCACCAGCGCGTCGGCCACGTCCCGGTCCACGCCCCGCTTCAGTATGGGCCGCATATCGCCGTCCACGATGTTCGCGCCGCTGCTGGTGATGTAGAAGTCCGGCCTCACGAGCCCGGTGATGAACGGTGTCAGTCCGCCCACCTGCCGCCCGGTGCACAGGCCGAACAGGTGCCCTGCGGCCTGGTAGCGGCGGATCATCTCCACGTTCTCCGGCGGCAGCTTGACCTCCGCCTTGTAGAAGTACAGCGTGCCGTCAAAATCGCTGGCGAATACCTTCTTGCTCATGGGCGCGCCCTCCTATAGCACGAATTCGTCGGTCACCGCGCGCTCCATGGGCCAGACGCGCAGGCTGCCGCCGGTCAGCGTGGTGTGGAACTCCCCCTCCATGGGATACAGGTGGGTGGTGAAGGTGGCCTCGCCGTCATTGGCGAAGATCTCCACCGAGCTGCGGTCGATGAAGATCCGCAGCTTTTCAAGCGGCGCGTCCAGCGGCATGTCCAGCACTTCGCCCACCTGTTGGTTGAAGCGCTTGTCCATGCCCGTCTTGTCCACGGTGCAGCGCCGCGCCGCGGCGTCGTAGCGCAGTCGCAGGCCGCCGGAGCCGTCCGCATGGGTGAACAGGGCCAGCTCGAAGTCGCCCTCCGGCGCGGTGAACTCCAGCTCGCAGGCCGCGGGCAGCGTGCCGTCCGGCGCGATCTCCGCGCCCCGCAGCGCCTTCAGGCCGGGGATGGGCGTCTGCACCAGCCTGCCGTCCACGATCCGCAGCTCCCTGGGCAGGGACAGGCTGCCCTCCCAGTCCTCCTCCTCGGTGGGATAGTGGTTGTCCGGCAGGCCGATCCAGGCGATCAGTATGGCCTTGTCGGTTTCGCCGATGCTCGCCGCGCCCTGGGCCGCGTAGAAGTCGAAGCCGTAGTCCAGGTGGCGGTAGGGGCCCTCCGGAGTGAAGGTCAGCGTGTCGTAATCCATGCGGCCCACCAGGTATACGTTATGGTTGGTGCTCTCGCCCCGCCCGGGCAGCTTTGTGTACTGGGGCGAGAAGATCAGCACGTCCCTGCCGCTGATGTTCACGATGTAGGGGCACTCCCACATGCCGCCGAAGGCCTCGTAGCCGGGCACCTTCAGCTGGCCCGCGAACTGCCAGCCGGACAGCGGCTCTTTGGACGTGTACACCTGCACGCAGCCCCGCTTGTCCAGCGTCTGCGCGCCGATGAATATGTAATAGCGCTTCTTGGCTTCGTTGTACACCACCTTCGGGTCGCGCTGGTGCTCGCTGTAGTCGTCCCTGGGCCCGAACAGCGGCTTGTCCAGCTTCCGGGGGCGGTTGTCCTCGCCCAGCACCGCCGCGCAGGTGTAGGGGGTGCGGGTCCAGTCCTCGTCCCGGTGGTTGCCGGTGTAGAAGAAGATCAACTCCTCGCCGTCGGAGATGGCGCTGCCGGAGTGGGTGCCCCGGTTGTCGTAGAAGCAGTCCGGCGCCAGGCCGATGCCGGCGTTGCGCCAGTGGATCAGGTCGGTGCTGGTCACATGGTACCAGTACTTCAGTCCGTGTACCGCGCCCCAGGGGCACCACTGGTAGCACAGGTGCCAGATTCCCTTGTGCAGCGCAAAGCCGTTGGGATCGCTGGACAGGCCCGTCACCGGCTGTACATGGTACAGCTGCCGCCAGGCGGATTTCCGGATACTGTCGTAAAGGCCGCGGATATCCTCCGGCCCTTCAAGCACGCGATACCGCTCGTCCCGGGTCCATTCCCTCATGATTCCATCTCCCCTCATGATTGATCGTTGTTAGAGTGTGTTTCTAAATGCCGGGAGATGCAGTTTCGAGTGGATTTGACTGCATTTCAAGGCGATTTCCCGCAGGTTTACTGGCGGTAAATCAAGGG
>CACYWI010000200.1 GCA_902778045.1 uncultured Eubacteriales bacterium | reverse complement strand
ATATCAGTTCTTCTGGGCGGTGTCGGTCAGGGCCTGGGCGAACTGCTCGGGGGTGATGTCGCCCTGGGCCAGCAGGGGATACTGCACGCTGATCTCGTCCACCACGTTGGCATACCACAGGCTCTGGAAGTCGTTGATGCAGTGGGTGGCGGCGTCGCCGTTGGCAATGACCTCGTTGATCAGCGGGTACACGTTGTCAGAGGTGACGTCGGCGGCGGGGATGTCGCCGGTCATTTCCAGCATCAGCCTCTGGCTCTCCTCGCTGCACAGGAACTTCACGAAGGTCAGGGTGGCCTGCAGCTTCGCCTCGTCCTTGCTGGCGATGTTGTAGCCGATCTTGCCGCTGTTGTACATCACGCCCTCGGGGTACATGGCGGTACCGATCTTGTCGGCGAAGCCCTCGTCCACCATGCTGGTGTCGTAGAAGTCGCTGACCATCCAGGGGCCGTTGGCGATCATCGCGGTCTCCTCCATGAAGAAGTTGCTGGCCGCGTTCTCATAGGCGCCGCCCACGGCGTCGGTGGTGGTGTACTTCTGGAACATGGTCTGGATGCGGGTGGCGGCGTCCACGAAGCCCTGGAAGGTGTAATCGGTGGGCAGGTTGGTGTTCATGAAGGCGTCGCCCTCGTCGGTGGCGCCCAGCATCGCGCCCAGCCACAGCGAGGTGACCCAGCCGGAATCGGCGGTGTCCATGGACAGCGGGGTGATGCCCGCCTCCAGCAGCTTGTCGCACTGCTCGAAGAACTCGTCCCAGGTGGTGGCGGGAGCCTCGATGCCGGCCTTGGCGAACAGCTCCTTGTTGTAGAAATAGCCGATCACCTGGCGGGTGTAGGGCACGCCGTAGATGCGGCCGTCGCGGGAATTGACCTCCCAGCACAGATCGTTGGCCAGGGCGCGCAGCTCGGGATCGCCCGCGACGATGTCCGTCAGGTCCACCAGCTGGTCCTTCATGGAGTCGATCAGGTTGTAGCCGCCGCAGTTGAAGGCGTCCGGCAGCGAGTTGCTGGAGTACAGCACCTTCATCTTGTCCACGTAGTTCTGGTCGCCGGCGATCTCCTCGACGTTGACCTTGATGCTGTCGCCGTAGGCCTCGTTGAAGGCGGCCATGCGGTTGTCAAACCATTCCTTGTTGGAATTGACGCCCACCCACATGGTGGGGAAGTCGATTTCCACGGTTTCGGCGAGGGCGCCCAGCGGCATCAGCATCAGCAGCGCCGCCAGCAGGACGGACAGTAGTTTCCTGGTCATGGTGATAAACCTCCTTATCTATCGGGAAGGCGTTGGTACGCCAACCTGTACCCGGTTGCGGCGCTCAGCCCTTCACGGCGCCGGTGACCATGCTGGCGTTGACCTGCTCCTGCAGCAGCGCGTAGATGATCACGCTGGGCAGTATGACCATGGTCAATGCCGCGAACATGGCGGTAAAGTTGTAGGAAAAGGACGAGGTAAAGTAGTTCAGCGCCAGGGGCAGCGTGCGCACGCTGGCGCTCTTGGTCAGAATCAGCGCGAACATGAATTCGTTCCAAGAGGTCAGGAATTGCAGTATCGCGCCGGTGGCCAGGCCGGACTTGGCCAGCGGGAACATGATGATGAAGAACGTGCGGTAGAAGCCCGCGCCGTCGATGCAGGCCGCCTCCTCGATCTCCCGGGGGATGGCCTGGAAGTAGCTTTTGAATATGAACAGCGACGTGGGCAGCCCCAGCGCCGCGTACACCAGGATCAGGCCGGTCTTCGTGTCGAACAGCCTCAGCTGGGTCAGTATGCGATAGATGGGCATCAGCAGCGCGGCCACCGGCACCAGCAGCGATGCCGACAGCAGCAGCGTCAAAAACGTGTTGCCCCTGAACTTGAACCGGGCCAGCACATAGGCCGCCATGGCCACCAGCACCACATTCAGCGCCATGCTGGCCACGCTGATCAGTATGCTGTTGCCGTAGAAGCGGAATATGGGCGATATCTCCAGCGCGGTCTTGTAGCCGTCGAAGGACAGCGCACTGGGCAGCGCAAAGGCCGAGCCCAGGATTTCCTTGTTGCTCTTGAAGGAGGACATCAGTATCCAGATCAGCGGGCCCACGGAGATCAGCGCGAAAAAGCCCAGGAACAATATGCGAAAGACTCTGCCCAGCGCGTGGGCCAGGCGATCCCTCGAAGTCATGCGTCCTCCTCCTTTCGGGTATCCCTCGCGAGCGCCCGGGTCGTTCCCCGGATCAGCAGCCGGTGGGGCAGCGCGTGGTCGGCGCAGCCACGGATGCCGGGGGCCGTGCCCGCGCACTCCTCCAGCGCCAGCGAAACCATCTTTTCAAAGGGTTGCGCCACCGTGCTCAACGGGGGCACCAGCTGGTCCGCCAAGGCGATGCCGTCGAAGCCCAGCACGGACACGTCCTCCGGCACCCGGAGCCCTGCCGCGTTCAGCCGGCTGATCGCGCCGGCGGCGGCCTCGTCGCTGAAGGCGAATACCGCCGTGAACCGGCGGCCCTTCTTCAGGGCGCTGTCCATGCCCCGCCAGCCGCCCTCGCTGCTCAACGGGCCGTACTCCGCCAGGCTGTCGGCAGCCACGTCCAGCCCCGCCTCCCGCAGGGCCTGCTGGCAGCCCGCGATGCGCTGGCTGCCGGTGTTGATCATGTGCGGGAAGTCGGAAAGCAGCACGATGTCCCTGTGGCCGCTGTCCAGCAGATAGCGCATGCCCTCGTAAGCCGCGGCCATGTCGTTGACATGATAGGCGCTGCAGCGCTCATCCAGGCTCGGCGCGCCGATCAGCACCATGCGCACGCCCTTGGCCTGTATGTAGCGCCGGATCTCCCCGTCCAGGTATTCGTCCAGGTAGATCACGCCGTCCAGCGTCAGGCCGGACATCAGCGTGCGGAATACCTGGTTGCGGGCGTGGGCCTGGCACACGAGCACGCTCAGCCCGTACTGCGGCGCGAGGCGCAGCATCTCCTCCAGCAGCCGCGCGTTGAAGGCCCACCAGTGGTGCGGCACCATCACCAGCACCAGCCCGTTGCGCCGACGGGATTGCTCCTGGGGCATGTAGCCCAGCTGGCGCACGGCCGCGTCGATGTGCCGGGACAGGCTCTCGCTGACCACATGCCTGCCCGTGAAGTACCGGGATACCGTGGAAGGGGATACCCCGGCCAGCCTTGCGACATCCCGTATCGTTGCCTTCATGAGCGCCTCCCGGTTGCGTCGTACGCGCCTGCAATCGCCTGTTTTCATGATACCCCATGTATTTGGGAAAGGCAATGTTGTTTCATTTGTTTCATGTATATTTCATTAAATTGTGGAAAAACGGCGGGAGCGACGGAGGGACAGGTATATTGAAATTGCGTAGACCAGCGCGCACAGCCCCAGGCCGCCCCAAAGCGCGGCGGGTTGGATGACCATTTCGTCCAGCCGCGCGCCGTTTCTGCCGATGAGGGCGACGATCTCTCCGTCCCCGCAGAAGAAGGAGATGTCTGAAAGTGTGAAACTGTCATAGGCGACGGTGACGCCGCGAAGCTCGAGCCTTGACATGATCGCTCCTCCCCAAACCGGTATGCCTGCCTCTGACAGTCATTCTATCATATTACGCCTTTGTTATCAAGCCGCTGTGCCAGGAATTGACTTGGTGACAACGCCGCTTTCCTTTGCCTATTTTACTTGACTTTGTACGCTTGAATCCTTATAATAATATCGATGGTTTAGGTCCATGTACTCAACAGAGAATCTAAAAGGAGGTATATTCCGTTGAGCGTCAAACTTACCGTTGACGGCAATACCGCCGTCAGCCATGTCGCGTATGCATTCAGCGACGTGGCCGCGATCTATCCGATCACCCCTTCTTCCCCCATGGCCGAGGTGGCCGACGAGTGGGCTGCCCATGGCCGCCTGAACATGTACGGCCAGACCGTGCGCGTGGCCGAGATGCAGTCTGAGGCCGGCGCGGCGGGCGCTGTGCACGGCTCCCTGGCCGCGGGCGCGATGACCACCACGTTCACCGCCTCCCAGGGCCTGCTGCTGATGATCCCGAATATGTACAAGATCTCCGGCGGCGCTGAACATCTTCGGCGACCACAGCGACGTCATGGCCTGCCGCCAGACCGGCTTTGCCATGCTGGCCTCCAACTCCGTCCAGGAGGCGACCGACATGGCCCTGGTGGCGCATCTGTCCGCCATCGAGGCTTCCGTACCCTTCCTGCACTTCTTCGACGGCTTCCGCACCAGCCATGAGATCCAGAAGATCGACGCCATCGATCCCAAGGACGGCTATGCCGAGATCAAGGGCCTGGTGAACTGGGACAAGGTGAAGGCCTTCCGCGAAGGCGGCCTGAACCCGGAGCATCCGCATCAGCGCGGCACCGCCCAGAACCCGGATATCTACTTCCAGGGCCGTGAGGCTGCCAACAAGTACTATGACGCCACCCCCGCCATCGTCGAGAAGGTGATGAAGAAGGTCGCCAAGCTGACCGGGCGCAAGTACAACCTGTTCGACTACGTGGGCGCGCCCGACGCGGACCGCGTGATCATCTGCATGGGCTCCGGCTGCGACGCCATCGAGGAGACCGTGAACTACCTGAACAAACATCGCCAGAAGGTCGGCCTGATCAAGGTGCATCTGTACAGGCCCTGCATCTGTACAGGCCCTTCTCCATCAAGCACTTCCTGAAGGCCATCCCCGACACCTGCAAGAAGATCGCGGTGCTGGATCGCACGAAGGAATCCGGCTCTCTGGGCGAGCCCCTGTACCTGGATGTCTGTTCCGCGCTGCTCGAGGCGGGCCGCGGCGATATCAAGGTGGTCGGCGGCCGCTATGGCCTGGGCTCCAAGGAGTTCAACCCCACCATGGTCAAGGCCGTGTTCGACAACCTGAAGAAGGCCAACCCGAAGAACCACTTCACCGTGGGCATCGTGGACGACGTGACCGGCACCAGCCTGCCCCTGGGCGAGACGCTGGACGT
>CACYWI010000199.1 GCA_902778045.1 uncultured Eubacteriales bacterium | reverse complement strand
CCAGCGGGCCGCCGGCGCGGAACTTGTTGTAGGTGATGAGGGCGAACACCAGCAGCGCCCAGCCCAGCAGCGTGTTCAGGTCGGAGGTGGGCGCGTACAGGCCCACCATGCCGGACAGCGAGCCCAGCGCGGACAGGCCCATCACCGACGCGATCAGCGGCGCGTAGCCCACGCGCAGGAAGCGGTCGCCCATGTTCTCGCCCACCATCGCGTTCACCTTTTTGACGATGAACTCCGCGACGACCTGCCTTTTGGTCCGGCAATGCACCTGCATGCCGTGAGTCAGGTACAGGCAAAGGCCGACGATGATCGCCATGACGATCCAGGTATTCACCAGCGTCTCGGTGATTTTGATCGTGCTGCCGAACGCGGGGATCTCCAGGAATACCTTTGCGCCGGTTACAGTAAACTCCTGGCTCAAAGCTTTTCACTTCCTTCGGAAGCGGGGGCCTTCTTCGCCTCCGCGATTTGCAATACCCTGATGACGATGCTGGGGAAGATGGCGGCCAGTATCGTGGCCAGCGGATCGAATTTGAACACCGCGATGCCCAGCACCAGCAGCGCGAACAGCGCGATCATGCGCATGTTGTAGGACAGCTTCATGCGGTTGCTCATCTGCTGGGTGAGCTCCGCGATCTCCTGCTCGCTGCGCTGCTTTTCCGCCATGCGGTCCGCGATGCTCTGCACCATCAGGCCCATGACGAAGAAGTTCAGAACGCCCAGCGCCCCGGCGTACACCGCGCCCAGGATCACCGGCGCCTTCAGCCTGCCGAGGATCGCGTACACGACGAGCATCAGGCCCACCAGCGCGATCACGCCCAGGGCCACGTGCGCCGTCTGGGTGCGCACCGCCTTGTCCGGCTTTTTCATGCGATACTCCCTCTGTCCGCGACAGATTATTCCTAATTTACCTACACTATATATTTATACCGCATTTTGTCCATTATATCAAGGTCAGGTGTATTAATTCTTCGCACAACGGCGCAAAAAGACGCCCTTCGGCGTCTTTCTGTCGCGGCTTTAGCCGCCCAGGTACGCGGCGCGCACCCGGTCGTCCTCCAGCACGTCCCTGGCGTCGCCGGAGATGGTGATCTTGCCGGTGCCCAGCACATAGGCGCGGTCCGCCACGGACAGGGCCATCTGGGCGTTCTGCTCCACCAGCAGGATGGTGGTTCCCGCGGCGTGCAGCTCCTTGATGATGTCGAAGATCTGCTCCACCAGTATGGGGGCCAGGCCCATGGAGGGCTCGTCCATCATCAGCAGCTTCGGCTTGCTCATCAGCGCTCGGCCCATGGCCAGCATCTGCTGCTCGCCGCCGGACAGCGTGCCGGCGACCTGCTTTTCGCGCTCTTTCAGCCTGGGGAAGCGCAGGAACACGTCCTCCAGCGAGGCGGGTATCTCCTCCTTCGGGCGGGAGAAGCCGCCCATCTCCAGGTTCTCGCGCACGGTCATCTGCTGGAACACGCGGCGACCTTCGGGGCACAGGGCCATGCCCAGGCCCACGATCCTGCTGGCGCCGACGCCCACGATGCTCTTGCCCTCGAAGGTGATCATGCCGCTGCGGGGGCGCAGCAGGCCTGCCACCGTATTCAGCGTGGTGGACTTGCCCGCGCCGTTCGCGCCGATCAGCGTGACGATCTCGCCCTTGAACACCTCGAAGGAGACGCCCTTGATGGCGTGGATGCTGCCGTAGTAGACGTGGATGTCGTCCACCCTCAGAAGGCTCTGTCTCTGCTCGCTCATCCCTCAGCCCTCCTTCTTCTTGCCCAGGTAGGCCTCGATCACGACCGGGTTGGCCTGGATCTCGTCGGCGGTGCCCTTGGCGATGATGCGGCCGTAGTTCAGCACGCAGATGCCCTCGCAAATGCCCATGACCAGGTTCATGTCGTGCTCGATCAGCATCACGGCGATCTGGAACTGGTCACGGATCTTGATGATGTTGCGCATCAGCTCCTCGGTCTCGTGGGGGTTCATGCCCGCCGCCGGCTCGTCCAGCAGCAGCAGCGAGGGGTGCGTGGCCAGCGCGCGCACGATCTCCAGCCTGCGCTGCGCGCCGTAGGGCAGCGAGCCCGCCTGGGCCCCGGCCAGGTCCTGCATGCCGAAGATGCTCAAAAGCTCCAGCGCCTGCTCGTGCTGCTTCTTTTCCTGCTTCCAGTAGCCAGGCAGCCGGAGGATGCCGGTGAACATGCCGTAGGGCACCTGGTTGTGCAGCCCGATGCGCACGTTGTCCTCCACGGTCATGTTGCCGAACAGGCGGATGTTCTGGAACGTGCGGGCGATGCCCAGCTTGTTGGCCTGCACGGTGTTCATGCCGGCGGTGTCCTTGCCGTTGAGCAGCACGGTACCCATGGTGGGCTGGTACACCTTGGTCAGCAGGTTGAACACAGTGGTCTTTCCCGCGCCGTTGGGGCCGATCAGGCCGGCGATCTCGGTCTTGCCGATGATCAGGTTGAAGTCCTCGACCGCCTTCAGGCCGCCGAACTCAATGCCCAGGTGGCGCGCCTCCAGCACCGGGGTGCTGTAGTAATCGCGCTCGGGGATGATGCCATGGCTGGGCGCGGGCACCATCTTGGTGTCCAGCATGCGCTTTTTATGCGTGGTCTGCGTCATTGGTCAGCCCCTCCTCCCTGCGCGGTCGTATCGACACCGCCGCGGCGGAACAGCCTTCCGGCCAGCGAGCGGATCATCGGGTTGTTGGTCGCCAGCATCACCAGGATCAGCACGATGGCGTACACCAGCATGCGGTAGTCGGCGAAGGCGCGCAGCAGCTCCGGCAGCACGGTCAGCAGCGCCGCGGCGATGATGCTGCCCCAGATGTTGCCGATGCCGCCCAGCACCACGAACACCAGCACCAGTATCGACGTGTCGAACTTGAACTTCGACGCCGCCACGGTGGAGAAGTTCAGCCCGTACAGCGCGCCGGCCATGCCCGCCAGCACGGCGGCGGTAACGAAGGCCATCATCTTGTACTTGGTGACGTTGATGCCCATGGCCTCGGCGGCGATGCGGTTGTCCCGGGTGGCCATGATGGCGCGGCCCGAGCGGCTGTTGATCAGGTTCAGCACCACCAGCAGCGTGAACAGTATCAGCACGAAGCCGGCGGTGAAGGTAGCGATCTTGTCCACGCCCGTCGCGCCGGCGGGTCCGTTCACCAGCAGCGTGCCGGGGATGTTCGGGTTGTTGAAGGAAACGTGCAGGCGGCTGCCCTCCAGCGAGAAGTACAGGCAGTTCATCACATTGCGGATGATCTCGCCGAAGGCCAGCGTGACGATGGCCAGGTAGTCGCCCCGCAGGCGCAGCACCGGTATGCCGATCAGCACGCCGAACACGCCCGCGAACACGCCGCCGACGATCATCGACAGCACCAGACGCAGCGTCTCGTTTTCAACATTCAGCGCCCCGTGCAGCCACGCCGAGGCGATGATGCCGGAGAACGCGCCGATGCTCATGAAGCCGGCATGGCCCAGGGACAGCTCGCCGGAGATTCCCACCACCAGGTTCAGTGAGACCGCCATCACGATGTACACGCAGATGGGGATCATCTGGCCCTTCAGCGAGCGGGTCATCATGCCGGAATTGATCATCGCCTGGCAGGCGACAAAGGCGACGACGGCGATGCCGTAGGAGATGAGGTTGTTGATCGTGGTCTTGGCTTGAACAGCAGCACGATGATCAGCACGGCGAACACGATGGCGTCGCCCAGCTCGGTGGAAATGTAGGCCTTGCCCAGGATCTCGATGATGCCCAGCAGCAGGCCGCCGATCATCGCCCCGGGGATGGAGCCGATGCCGCCGAACACCGCCGCGGTAAAGGCCTTGATGCCCGGCATGGAGCCCGTGGTGGGCTGCAGCGTGGGGTAGGCCGAGCACAGCAGCACGCCGGCGATGGCCGCCAGGGCCGAGCCGATGGCGAAGGTCAGCGATATAGTGCGGTTCACATTGATGCCCATCAGCTCCGCCGCGCCCTTGTCCTCGGAAACGGCGCGCATGGCCTTGCCCATCTTGGTGCGGCCGGTGAACAGCGTCAGGGCGATCATGATCACGATGTTGGCCACGATGGTCAGCACCGTCTCGCTGGTGATCACCAGGTTGCCGTCAAACAGCTTCAGGGAGCCCACGCTGAAAACCGAGGGGAAGATCTTGGGGTTGGAACTCCAGATCAGAAGCGCCGTGTTCTGCAGGAAATAGCTGACGCCGATGGCCGTGATCAACACGGCCAGCTTCGTGGCCTGGCGCAGCGGCTTGTAGGCCAGCCCCTCGATCACGATGCCCAGCGCCGTGCACACCGCCATGGCGCACAGTACCGATACCAGCGGCGGCAGGCCGAGGTAGGACATGGCGCAGAAGGCGATATACGCGCCGACCATGATGATGTCGCCGTGGGCGAAGTTCAGCATCTTGGCGATGCCGTAGACCATCGTATAGCCCAGGGCGATGATGGCATAGACGCTTCCAAGGCTGATTCCGTTGATCAGAAATCGCAGGAATGATACCATGTTTTCCAGCTCCTCATATAACGGATTTAAGGTAACTGACCATCATCAACACCCCTTTGTGTTGACAATCGTCAGTTACCTCGAATATGCGTCGACCGCCCGGCCCCGAAAAAGCCGGGGCCGGGACGGTTCAAAGGGCGAGGGATTATTCGCCGTAGGCCACGTAACCGCCGTCCTTGATGACGTAGGCGTTGGGCAGCTTGCTGACCTTGCCGTCGGAGGTCCAGGTCATGTCGCCGGTCAGGCCGGAATACTGCAGCGTGGCGAACTGCTCGATCAGCTTCTCGCAGGCGTCCTCGGCGGAGGTGCTGCCGTCGATGCCGGCCGCCAGGCTGGCGTTGTACAGCGCGTACACCGCGTCATAGGCGTCCGCCGCGAACTGGTTGGGGGTCTCGCCGCCGGAGACCGCCTGGTACTTGGCCACGAAGTCCACGGTGTGCTCGTCCTCGGAGAACGCGGAGAAGGGGGTCAGCAGGATGACGCCGTCGGCCAGGGAGGCGTCGAAGCCCTCCATCGCCAGGATGCCGTCCATGCCGTCCACGCCGAAGAACACGGGCGCGTAGTCCATGCCCTTTGCGGTCTGCAGGATCATGGAAGCGGGGGTGTAGTAGATGGGCAGGAACACCAGGTCAGCCCCGGCGTCCTTCGCGGCGGTCACCTGCACGGAGAAGTCAGTGGTCTCGTCGGTGAAGGTGGTCTCTGACACGATCTCCAGCCCCAACTCCTCGCTCTTGGTCTTGAAGTTCTGGTAGATGCCGGTGGAATAGTCATCGGCGTTGTTGTAGATCACGGCAACCTTGCTGCCAAGGCTGTTCTCGGTGATGATCTGCGCGGAGAAGATGCCCATCGCGGGATCCTCGAAGCAGACCTGGTACATGTTGTCCTTGCCCTCGGGCACCTTCGCGGAGGAAGCGGAGGGGGTCAGCATGAACACGCGCTCCTCATAGGCCACGGCGCTCACGGCGATGCAGGGCGTGGTGGTGGTGGTGCCGACGATCATCTGGGCGCCCTGGTCCATCACGGTGTTGTAGGCGTTGACGGACTTCTCGGGGTCGTGTTCGTCGTCCTCGCACAGCAGCTGGACCTGCAGGCCGCCCTGGGCGTTGATCTCATCCGCGGCGACCTGTGCGCCGTACTTGCAGGCGTTGCCATAGATGGCAGCCGCGCCGGTGAAGGGGCCGATGACGCCCATCTTCAGGGCATCCTCCGCCATGGCGGCGGTGCAAAGACCCATGACCATCACGATCGCGAGGATCATGGCGACGAGTGCCTTGTTGAACTTCATAGTGGTATGCCTCCTGTTCAGAATTGCGATACGCGCGCCTGCGCGCATCGTTAATCGTTACTATACAATCATAGTATTTTGTTGTCAAGCGCAGCCGGCCTGTATTTTTGAGATTTTTACGTTATCCGTCGTTTCGCTTTACATGGCCTGTCAGCGCTTGTTATTTTCCCAATCATTCCCTTTATGATGTTGCATTTTTTGCCTTCTTCGGGTAGAATAGAAGCGATGGCCATCTACGAACGACGCATTGCCCCCGCGGGAGGTATCGCGCATGACGCAGACAAACCCCAAGAAGCGCTTCTGGAACATGGGAACGCCGATCATGCTGGCGCTGCTGGCGCTGTGCGTGGTCCTGTTCCGGCTGACCAGCGGCGACGCGCTGCGGCACCTGTTCAAGCCGCTGTTCGTATTTCTGCGGATGGCCTCCATCGTGGGCATCATCGGCATCCCCACCTATTTCATCGGTGAGAGCCTGCCCCGCTCCATGTACGATGCGGAGCGCTTCCCCTTCCGCAGCTACGGCTGGGAGAGGGACGGTCGGGTCTATGAAAAGCTCGGCGTGCGCTGGCGCAAGGACCACAGCATCGACATGAGCCGCTTTATGCCCGCCGCCTTCCCGAAGCAAAACAACATGTCCCGCGATCCCGCCCACATGAGGCGGTTGATCCAGGAGATGTGCAACGCGGAGCTGGTCCACTGGATCCTGGCCCTGTTCAGCCCTGTATTCGCCTATCTGATCGAGGATTGGTACGGCGTGGCCATCTCCATCGGCTATGCGCTGAGCAACCTGAGCGACATCATGATCCAGCGCTACAACCGCCCGCGGGTATTAAGATTACTCAAGAGGATTGAAAAATGCGTAAGCTGCTGATACTGACCTCCCTGTACACCGGCCACGGGCACAAGAGCGTTGCCGACGCCCTGCAGGAGCGCCTGGAGGCCCGGGGAGACTTCGAGGTCAAGTCCGTCGACGGTTTTTCCCTGATGAATCGCTTTGAGCAGTATATGGCCGAGTATACCTACGGCCCCATCACCCGCATGCCGGGCAAGGCCTGGGAGTGGAATTATGTCGCCGGCCAGACCCTCCGCAAGCCCGTCACGATCATGGTGGCGGCGATGATCAAGAGCCGCCTGCTCGCCCTGCTGAACAGCTTCCGGCCCGACGCGATACTCAGCGTGCACCCCATATTCGTGGGCTCCGTGCTGGATGTGATGCAGGAGGCCGGCCTGAATATCCCGCTGATCGCCCACGAGGTGGACCTCGTGGACATCTCTGACTATTGGTTCGATCCCCGCGTCAGCCTGCTGCTGACCCCGTCCAGGGAATCCTACGATTGCACCATCGCCCACGGCGTAGACCCCGACAGGGTGGTCGAGGTGCGCTTCCCCGTGCGCCAGCGCTTTATCGGCCTGCCCAGGCCCGCACCCCACAGCGGCACGGTGATCACCGTGATGAGCGGCTCGGAGGGCAGCGGCATCGTGCGCACGGTGGCCCGCATACTGCTCAGCCACACCGACGCCCATGTGAACGTGATCTGCGGGCGCAACAAGAAGCTGCGCAAGAAGCTGAGGGAGGCCTTCGGCAAGAAGTACCACGGGCGGCTGAACGCCATGGGCTTTGTGGAGGACGTGCAGAACGTGATGGCCGCCAGCGACGTGCTGATCATGCGGGCCAGCCCCAACGCCGCCATGGAGGCCATCGTGCTGAACGTGCCGCTGATACTGTTCGGCCAGCTGGCCGGGCAGGAGCTGCACAACCCCGATATGCTGCAGTCCCACGGCGTGGCGAAGTACTGCCCCACCCCCGAGGACCTGCCCGCCTGCATCGAGGCCCTGTTCGCCGACGACGGCGCGCAGATCCGGGCCATGCGCGATGCCCAGAGGGCCTACGCCCCCACCGACGCCGCCGCCGATACCGCCAGGGTGCTGGCCGGGGTGATCGCGGAGAGGGAATAGGGATTAGGGATTAGGGA
>CACYWI010000198.1 GCA_902778045.1 uncultured Eubacteriales bacterium | reverse complement strand
CTGGACGCGCTGAAGGCCGTGCAGCTGCCCGCCGCCGAGGTGCACATCAGCGACGTCACCCAGCGCGAGGACTTCCGCCAGGTCTCCTACGCCGGCATGGCCTGCGGGGCCCACTTCATCGGGCTGGGCTTCGACGGGTATGTGAAGGCGATGGAGTGGCTGTGCGAAAATGAAAAATGACGGCATCACGCCGTCATTTTTCATTGGCACTTACTTCGTCTTCTTGCTCCCATTGACCCACTTGGAATAGTATTTCTTGCCGCTGACCGTCTTGTAGGCACGGATGCGCACATAGTACTTTTTCTTTGCATTCAGCTTCTTCAGCGTGGTCTTGACCTCTGTCTTTTTGACCTTGGCTTTCTTCGCGTTTGAGAAATCCTTCTTCGTGCCGTACTGGATCTCATACCCGCTTGCTCCGCTGACCTTCTTCCAGGTCACGGTCAGCTTCTTGCTGCCCGCCTTCAGGGCCAGCTTCGTCACGGCCTTCGGATTGATCTTGAAGGTCTTCTTCACCGTGCCGGAATACTTGCCTTTGCCCTTGATCTTGACAGTCGCCTTGCCGACCTTGATGTTGTCGGAATACTTGACAGTGTAGTCCGTGCCCTTCGTCAGCGTCTTCTTGCCCAGCTTAACGGTCACGTCGGTCGTCAGCGCCTCGCCGGTGTACACCTGGGCCTTCACCGTGACGTCAGCGCCGGACAGGTCGATCGTGCCGTCGTCAAAGGTGACGCCGTTGGCCTTGGCATACGCTTCGGCATAGCTGCCCTTCTCGCCGTGGATGACCAGCTGGCCGGCGATCTCCGGCGGGAACATAAAATCGCCAATTTCCTTCACGCTGGCCGGAATATACATATCCTTCAGCGAATTGGCGAACAGGAACACATACGCACCGACCGACTTTATGCCGGGAGCCAGGGTCACCTTTTCCAGGGAATTGCCTTCAAACTCACCCAATTCTGAAACGGTGCCGGGGATCGTGAGCTCCTTCAGGGCGTCGCAGGCCTTGAACGCCGCGCGTCCAACGGTCTTCAGGCCCTCCGGAAGGTCGATCTTCTTCAAAGCGGCGCAATTCTCAAAGGCGTTGTTGCCGATTTCCACAAGTCCTGCGTGAAGCCCGACGCTCTCCAGCGAAGCGCATCCCTTGAACGCTCCCAAGCCGATCGTCGTTACGCCCTTGGGAACATCGATGCTCTTCAGCTTGGCACAATTATTAAACGTACCCTCCTCGATGGCGGTCAGTCCGGCAGGGAGCCTGAGGCTCTCCATGGCACAAGAACTGAAGGCGTATCTTCCGATGGTGGTCACACTGTCGGGGATCTCGATACGCTTCAAGCTGGAGCAGCCACTGAACATAAATGTTTCTATCCGCTCCAGTTTTTTCGGCAGCTTCACGCTTTCCAACGCCGTACAGCCGGAAAACAAACTTCTCCCGATCGTCTGTACGCTGTCCGGGAATACCACTTCCTTAAGTGCGGAGCAGTCGTAAAAGGCCGAATGCTCTATGGTCTTGATGGTATCCGGAAGCTTTACGTATTCCAGATTGCTCTGATAGGCAAACGCCATATACTCAATGCCCACTACCGGATAGCCGTTGTACTCCGCCGGGATCTCCAGCCGCGTATAAGGCATCTTCTTCCTGTAATCCTGAATGGTTTCATAGTAGCCCTGGAAGATCATGCCGGTCCCATCTGCGTTCAGCTTGTAGGAGAAGCCGTCCTTTCCCGGAAAGAACTCGCCACCGGCCACCTCGCCCACGAAATCGGCGTAGGTGTCGCCTTCATCGGCAAAGCCGGGCAGCGCGGCCTCCTCCTCCGGCACGGTCAGCTCCACGGCACCCGACAGCACATCCGCCTCCGCCAGTACGCCGGGGCACATCGTGAGGGTCAACAGCAGGAATAAGAAGATCGAAAGGAACCTTTTCATCATCGCGGCCTCCGTTTCCAATTTAATCGCTTTATTATAACATCTTGGCCGCATTTCGTCAATAAAACCATAAGCTGATCTCCGCGGCATAAATTTACATACATATCCATATCGCCGCTTGAAAAAGCGACGGTTTTACTCTAAAATGTTTGTATATTCGTTCCAACCCCCAAAGGAGTGATTACCGTGAACGACGTTTCGAGCCGCTTTGCCGAGAAGGTATTCAACCTGAGCACCATGCGCCAGCGCCTGCCCAAGGACACCTACAGGGAGATGCTGCGCTGCATCGAGGACGGCGTGCGCCTGGACATTGGCGTGGCCAACATCGTGGCCAACGCCATGAAGGACTGGGCCATCGAACACGGCGCGACCCACTTCACCCACTGGTTCCAGCCGATGACCGGCATCACCGCCGAGAAGCACGACAGCTTCATCGCGCCCAACGGAAACGGCGGCGTGATCATGGAATTTTCCGGCAAGGAGCTGGTGCGCGGCGAATCCGACGCCTCGTCCTTCCCCTCCGGCGGCCTGCGCAGCACCTTCGAGGCCCGCGGCTACACCGCCTGGGACCCCACCTCCTACGCCTTCATCAAGGACGGCGTGCTGTACATCCCCACCGCGTTCTGCAGCTACGGCGGCGAGGCGCTGGACATGAAGACCCCGCTGTTGCGCAGCATGGAGGCCATCAACCGCCAGGCCCTGCGGGTGCTGAAGCTGTTCGGCCACGAGAATGTGAAGCCCGTGACCACCGTGGGCAGCGAGCAGGAGTACTTTCTGATCGACCAGGATGTGTTCAACGCCCGTGAGGACCTGCTGATGACGGGCCGCACGCTGCTGGGCGCGAAGCCGCCCAAGGGCCAGGAGCTGGACGACCACTACTTCGGCGTGATCAAGCCCCGGGTGCAGGCCTTCATGCACGAGCTGAACGAGGAGCTTTGGCAGCTGGGCATCCTGGCCAAGACCGAGCACAACGAGGCCGCCCCCGCCCAGCACGAGCTGGCACCGATCTTTACCACCACCAACATCTCGGTGGACCACAACCAGCTGACCATGGAGCTGATGCAGAAGGTGGCCCACCGCCACGGCATGGTGTGCCTGCTGCACGAAAAGCCCTTTGCCGGCGTGAACGGCAGCGGCAAGCACAACAACTGGTCCATCGCAACCAACACAGGCATGAACCTGCTGGACCCGGGCACCACGCCCTTTGAAAACGCCCAGTTCCTGCTGTTTTTGTGCGCGGTGATCCAGGCCGTGGACGACTACCAGGATCTGCTGCGCATTTCCGTGGCCACGGCGGGCAACGACCACCGCCTGGGTGCGAACGAGGCCCCGCCGGCGGTGGTGTCCATGTTCCTGGGCGACGAGCTGACCGAGGTGCTGGAGGCCATCGAGAACGACGCGGACTACGGCGGGCGCAAGAAGGAGCAGCTGAAGATCGGCGTGGACGTGCTGCCCCGCATTCCCAAGGACAGCACCGACCGCAACCGCACCTCGCCCTTCGCCTTCACCGGCAACAAGTTCGAGTTCCGCAGCCCCGGCGCCAGCCAGACCATCGCCAAGCCCAACATCGTGATCAACACCGCCGTGGCCGAGAGCCTGCGGCAGTTCGCCGACGCGCTGGAGGGAGCCGAGGACTTCACTCAGGCGTTGCACGATCTGATCCGGGGCACCATCGTGGCCCACAAGCGGATACTGTTCAACGGCAACGGCTATGACAACCACTGGCCCGAGGAGGCCCAGCGGCGCGGCCTGCTGAACCTGCGCACCACGCCCGAGGCCCTGGAGCGTCTGCTGGACGGGAAGAACGTGGCCCTGTTCGAGCGCCACGGCGTGTTCAGCGCGGCGGAGCTGCGCTCGCGGTACGAGATCCTGCTGCAGAACTACATCAAGGTCATCCACATCGAGGCCCAGACCATGATGGACATGATCAGCCGCGACATACTGCCGGCGGTGTCCTCGTTCTCGGCCAAGCTGTGCAAAAACGCGGAGGTCAAATCCAGCGTGGCGGGCGTGGCCTGCGGCTACGAGAAGGCCCGCTGCCGCGAGCTCTCCCGCCTGACCGACGAGATCTACGCCCTGTGCAGCACACTGGGTGAGGCCATGCACCACGCCGATTCCGCCGAGGACACGCTGGAGCGCGCCATGCGCTACAAGGACGACGTGATCGGGGCCATGACCGCCCTGCGCGCCGCCTGCGACGCCTGCGAGGC
>CACYWI010000197.1 GCA_902778045.1 uncultured Eubacteriales bacterium | reverse complement strand
GATCAACCACCCGGAGCTGATCCTGGCCGACGAGCCCACCGGCAACCTGGACGAGGCCAACGAGAACATCGTGCTGGACCTGTTCCGCCAGCTGCACCGCGAGGGCACCACGCTGATCGTGGTCACCCACGACCCGGAGGTCGCCGAGGCCGCCCAGCGCACCATCGTGCTGGAGCATGGCAGGGTGGCGCGGGAGGTCGTCAACGAGAATTTTGTGGAATGAGGCGCTTCGCGCAAGAGTTGAGAGTTGAGAGCGGAGTTTTGGAATGCCCGGGGACCGGATTGCGGTTCCTTGAAAACAAAACAAATCCCGCAGGGATTTGCACCTGAACTCCACTCTCCGCTCTCTATCATCCGCGACCTATCAGAACAGGAGAAACGTATGAAAAAGCTACCTGCACTCCTCCTTCTCCTTCTCTCCCTCGTGATCGCCGTCGGCAGCCAGACGTTTCTGGGCCCCTGCGTGCACGAGGACGGCAGCTTCGGCGTGTGCCACTGGGCGGGGCGTATGCTAACGGCTGTGGGCGTGCTGCAGGCCGTGCTGGCGCTGCTGGCGCTGGCGCTGCCCGGCGAGCGGCGCGGGCTGCTGCTGGCCTCGGCGCTGACGGCGGTCGTCGGCCTGCTGACATGGACACCATGCGCTGCCGCATGGTGATGCGGCCCGCGATGCTGGTGCTGTGCGGGTTGAGCCTTGTCGCGGCGCTGGCCGGGTGGCTGGTCGAGCGCCGGAAGAAGGGATGACCCCGTGAAGATGAGACAACTGCCCCTCAAGAACCTGCTGGGCCGGCCCGGACGCACGGCGGCGCTGGTGCTGCTGACGGCGTTCCTGGCCCTGTCGGTGTTCGGCGGCTCGGTGGTGGTGCGCTCGCTGCGCAGCGGACTGGACAGCCTGCAGGCGCGGCTGGGCGCGGACATCATCGTGCTGCCCGCCAGCGCCGAGAGCAAGGTCAGCTTCAAGGACCTGCTTCTGCAGGGCACCGCCGGCGCGTTCTACATGGACGCCTCGGCCCTGGACCGGGTCCGGGAGGTGGAGGGCGTGGAGATCGCCGCGCCGCAGACCTTCCTGGCCTCGCTGAAGGCGGACTGCTGCGCCGTGAAGGTGCAGGTGATCGGCATCGATCCGGACGTGGATTTCACCGTGAAGCCCTGGATCGACCGCAGCTATTCCCAGGGCCTCGACGACATGGCGGTGGCCGTGGGCTGCCGCGTGACGGCGGACGTGGGGGAGAGCCTGAAGATCTACGACCGGTATACCCATGTGGTGGCGAAGCTGGCCGAGACCGGCACGGGCCTGGACACCGCGGTGTACTGTAACATGGACACCATGAAGGCGCTGCTGGCCGCCGCCGAGGAAAAGGGCGTCAGCCACAAGATCACCAGCGACGACAGCGACCTGATCTCCGCCGTGTATGTGAAGGTGAAGGACGGCTACGACGTGGGCCTGGTGAACAACCGGCTGAACGGCCATGTGCGCAAGGCCACTGCCGTCAAGGCGCGCAGCATGTTCACCGACGTGTCCGACAGCCTGACCGGCATCTCCCGCACGGTGACGCTGCTGATCGGGGCGATCTGGACGCTGGCCTTCATCATCCTCGTCATTGCCTTTGCCATGATGGCGGCGGAGCGCCGGCGGGAGTTCGCGGTGCTGCGGCTGGTCGGCGTGTCCCGGCGGGGGCTGTGCGGCCTGATCCTGACGGAATCGGCGCTGTGCAGCCTGGCGGGCGGCGCGCTCGGCGTGGCGCTGGCGGCGCTGGCGGTGTTCCCGTTCACCACGCTGATCGAGACCCGGCTGGGGCTGCCGTACCTCGCGCCGTCCATCGGCGCGGCGCTGCTGCTGGCGGCGGGCACGCTGCTGCTGACGCTGCTGGTGGGCGCGCTGGCCAGCGCCTGGGCGGCCTGGCGGCTGAGCCGCACGGACCCGGGCACCACGCTGAGGGAGGGGACCTGACGATGCTGAGAGCGGAAGGCGTTTCCAGAATGTACATGCGCAAAACGGGCCAGGCCAACCACTTCTATGCCGTGAAGGGCGCGAGCCTGGCGCTGGTCCCCGGGCAGGTCGCGGTGCTGACGGGCCGGTCCGGCTCCGGCAAGACCACGCTGCTGCACATGCTTTCCGGCCTGCTGACGCCCACCGAGGGCCATGTGTGGCTGGACGACGCAGACCTGTACGCGCTGGACGACAAGGCGCTGTCCCGGCTGCGCAACGGCAGGATCGCCGTGGTGCCCCAGGGCCGCAGCGCCATCGACACCCTGACGGCGCTGGAGAACGTGATGCTGCCGTCGCTGCTGTACGGCGGCGCGGGGGACAGGGCCGCGGCGCTTGCCTGCATGGCGGCGCTGGGCGTGGAGCACCTGGCGAATGCCAGGCCGGCCGAGCTGTCCGGCGGCGAGCTGCGGCGCGTGGCCATCGCCCGGGCGCTCAGTCAGTCGCCCGACGTGCTGCTGGCCGACGAGCCCACCGGCGACCTGGACGACGAGAACACGGCGCTGGCGCTGTCGGTGCTGCAGAGCGCCGCGAAGCGGCAGGGCAGGGCGGTGCTGCT
This sequence comes from uncultured Eubacteriales bacterium, assembly GCA_902778045.1. GTDB lineage: Bacteria > Bacillota > Clostridia > Christensenellales > Aristaeellaceae > UBA2862. The sequence continues at coordinate 2,612 of CACYWI010000197.1, read as the reverse complement.
GGTGTCCCACGACACCGAGGCCGTCCGTTATGCCGACCGGGTGTACCGCATGGACGGCGGGACGCTGTCGGAAGGACAATAGATTCATATCCACTCATCAAAGAGCGCCTGGGTTTGACCGGGCGCTTTTCACATTCATTCCATATCATCAGTCGGTATCCATCGGAATAAGATATGCTCAAAATTTGCGAAACGGGCATTCGAATCATATCATTTGTTGCGTTTAAGCACATTCTGTTAACAGGAAGCTAAAAATGTCCCCACTTTTGCAGGTTTTTGTATTGCCCTCTGTTACGATAGGATTATCATATTAAGCAGAGGTTATATCGCGCTGCGTGGGAGGTGCGCCTATGCATATGGATCCCAAGAAGGCACGCTCGTACCGGGAGTTTCTGTACATACTGCCCTTCATACTGTTGGTGGCGGTGTTTTCCTATTTCCCGCTGTACGGCTGGGTGTATGCCTTCCACGACTATCAGCCGCCGAAGCCGATCTCCGCGGAGACCTTCGTGGGGCTGAAGTGGTTCGCTTATATCGTGTCCAACCCGGTGCGCGTGGCCGACGTGCTGCGCGTGCTGCGCAACACCTTCGCCATGAGCGGCATATCGCTGCTGTTCTCCTGGTTCCCGATGATCTTCGCGGTGTTCCTCAACGAGATCAAGTGCCGCCCGTACCAGAAGTTCGTGCAGACGGTGACCACGCTGCCCAACTTTATCAGCTGGGTGCTGGTGTTCTCCATCGCGTTCAACGTGTTCGGCTCCAACGGCGCGGTCAATTCGGTGATGATGGACATGGGCCTGATCTCAAAGCCCATATCGTTCCTGAAGTCCAAGGAGCACCTGTGGTTCAAGATGTGGCTGTGGCTGACGTGGAAGAACGCCGGCTGGGCGGCGATCATGTACCTGGCGGCCATCACCGGCATCGACGAGCAGATGATCGAGGCCGCCCGCGTGGACGGCGCGACCCGAATGCAGATCATCCGCCACATCATCATTCCCAGCATACTGCCCACCTACTTCGTGATCGTGATGCTGAACATCGCCAGCTTCCTGAACAACGGCATGGAGCAGTACTACGTGTTCCAGAACGATTTCAACCGAAAATACATAGAGGTGCTGGATCTGTACGTGTACAACTACGCGCGCAGCAGCATCAAGAACTATCCGCTTTCCACGGCCATCAGCATGCTCAAGAGCATCGTCAGCGTGGCCCTGCTCGCCGGAACCAACGCGGTTTCCAAGCTGATTCGCGGCGAGGGCTTCATCTGATCGGTTTTTCAGGAGCATGACAGACGGGAGGATCAGCGCATGAGCAAGCACAACCCCAACGGCGTGCAGCTGGACAGGAGCTTCACGGATCGGCTGATCAGCGTGATCACCTATGTGGTGTACGCGATCTTCGCCTTCGTGTGCATCTATCCGTTCTACTACATCTTCATCAACTCCATCAGCGCCAACAACCTGTCGGAGCGGGGCAAGGTCATATTCTACCCGATGGAGGTCCACTTCCAGAACTATGCGAACGTGGCCAAGATCCCGGGCCTGATGAACGCGGCGAAGATCTCCGTGCTGAGGACCGTGATCGGCACGGCGCTGACGGTGATCGTGGCCGGCTTCTTGGGCTATATGTTCACCCGGCAGACGCTGTGGAAGCGCCGCTTCTGGTACCGCTTCGTGGTGGTCACGATGTACTTCAACGCCGGCATCATCCCCTGGTACCTGACCATGGACAAGCTGGGCATGACCAACAACTTCTGGGGTTACATCTTCCCTACGATCATCCAGCCGTTCTACATCATACTGTGCAAGACCTTCTGCGAATCGGTGCCCAAGGAGCTGCAGGATGCCGGCGAAATCGACGGCGCGGGCACGCTGCGCATATTCTTCAGCATCATGCTGCCGGTCATCAAGCCGATACTGGCCACCATCGCCATATTCGCGGCGGTGGCCCAGTGGAACTCCTTCCAGGATACGCTGCTGCTGATGACCAACACCGACAAGCTGAACACGCTGCAGTACGTGCTGTTCCAGTACATCAACCAGGCCAGCAGCCTGAAGGCGCTGATCAGCAGCACCACCTCGGCCAACCAGCTGGCCGCCACGCTGGCCCGAGGTCGGTGCGCATGACGGTCACCGTGGTGGTCGTGCTGCCCGTGATGCTGGTGTATCCGTTCTTCCAGCGCTTCTTCACCAAGGGCATCATGATCGGCGCAGTGAAGGGGTAAACAGGGAATAGGCAATAGGGAACAGGCAAAAGGCAACATGAGATGTGCCGCTGCCGAAACGAAGTCGATACCAGGGCCTTGCCCTGTATCATATAATCAAAGGAGGGTTACTATGAAACGGTTTATGTCTGTCCTGCTGGTTTTGGCCATGGTGCTTTCCATGGGCCTGTTCAGCGCGGTGGCTGAGGAAGCGCCCCTGGTCATCGATGTCTATGACGCGGCCGCCAACTACAACGGCACCCAGTCCGGCTGGTTTGCCAAGGTCATCAAGGACCGCTTCAACATCGAGCTGAACATCATCGCGCCCCAGGTCGTGGGCAACGAGGTGTTCGCCACCCGCGCCCAGACCGGCAACCTGGGCGATCTGATCGTCGTCGACAAGAAGGAC
>CACYWI010000196.1:6089-8433 GCA_902778045.1 uncultured Eubacteriales bacterium | reverse complement strand
CCCATCGCCTGCGAGGAAGGCCTGCGCTTCGCTATCCGCGAGGGCGGCCGCACCGTCGGCTCTGGCGTCGTGACCAAGATCATCGACGACTGACGTTTTCGCCAAACGGAAGCGGCCACCGCAAACGCGGTGGCCGCTTCCGTTTGAGCGGCATCAGGCGATGTCGATATTCTCGCCCTTCAGGCCGATGTGCGCGCCGGACTTGGCCTCGCTGGATTCAGGATGGGCCAGCAGCCACTTGTTGCGGGCGGTCATCCACCTGTCCTCCTCGCCGGCGGGGGCGAAGTCAGGCTTGGCGGTATTGGTGCCCTTGGGTAGCACCACGGCCACGCGGAAGCCGGCTTCGGCGTCGACGTGGCAGGGGGCGTAGTGCAGGCTCGTGGCGTACACCTCCACAGGCACGCCGGCGGGCACGCGGAAGGCCTTCACCAGCGCGGTGTCCAGCACGCCGCCTTCGATCTGATCCTGCTTGGCCAGCAGCAGCACGAAGTCGTGGGTGCCCACGTTGACCTCGCTGTCCCGGTGATACTCCAGGCAGTTCAGCTTGGTGTTGTGTCCCCAGCACATGCCCAGCTGCACCGGCATGCCGCCGTAGGCGCGGTCACGGAACACGGGATAGATGCCTGTGGCCTCCAGGCTGTCGATGCCCGGCTCGTAGGCGGTGCCCTCCTGGGGCAGGTCGATCTTCAGCATGGCCTGGCACAGCTGCTTCGTGTCGTAGCCCTCCAGCACCTGGCCGTAGGGCTTGAACTCGGCGTCGTAGATGGAATAGATCTTCATGGGGATGACCTCCTGTCGTATTTTATGGCTAATGATAGCATACCCTGATTGCCGGGACATGTCAAGCAGAAAACGATGGACAAATGCGCACTGTATGCGGTATAATATACGAGGTGTTTCATTCCCTGCAAGGAGCATGAGATATGGTATTTTCCAGCATAGAGTTCCTGTTCTACTTCCTGCCGGTCACGCTGATCGGCTATTTTGCGTTGAAGCGCTGGCGCAGGGCCAGCAATGTGTTCCTGTCGGTGATGAGCCTGGGCTTCTACGCCTTCGGCGCGCCGAAGTTCTTCCCGATCATGATGGCCTCCATCGTGCTGAACTGGCTGTTCGGCCTGTGGGTGGACCGTGTGCGGGACGACAAGAGAAAGTCCAAACTGGCGCTGACGCTGATGGTGGTGTTCAACCTGGGGCTGCTGGGCGTATTCAAGTACCTGATGTTCCTGATGAACAGCCTGAACCTGTGGTTCAGCATCCAGTTGCCGGTGCCCCAGATCACGCTGCCCATCGGCATATCCTTTTTTACCTTCCAGGCTATGAGCTATGTGATCGATGTGTACCGGGGCAACGGCAAGGTGCAGAAGAACCTGATCAACGTGTGCCTGTACATATCCTTCTTCCCGCAGCTGATCGCGGGCCCCATCGTGCGCTACCAGACTGTGGCGGAGGAGATCCAGAACCGCCGAGAGAATCTGGACGACTTCATCGAAGGCACCGTACGCTTCATGCGCGGCCTGTGCAAGAAGATGCTGCTGGCCAACAACCTGGGCCTGCTGGTGGACACCGCCTTCGCGCTGGAGACAAAGGACCTGTCCGTGGTCAGCGCGTGGCTGGCGGCCTGCGCGTACCTGATGCAGGTGTACTATGACTTCTCCGGCTACTCCGACATGGCCATCGGCCTGGGCAGGATGTTCGGTTTCCACTTTCTGGAGAACTTCACCTATCCCTTCATCTGCAAGACGGTGGGCGAATTCTGGAAGCGCTGGCACATCTCGCTGGGCAGTTGGTTCACCGACTATCTGTACATCCCGCTGGGCGGCAGCCGGGTGAAGACGCCGCGCTTGGTGTTCAACATGATGGTGGTCTGGACGCTGACAGGCCTGTGGCACGGCGCGGCCTGGACCTACTTCCTGTGGGGCTTCGGCTTCGGCGTGTTTCTGGTGATCGAGCGCCTGACCGGCATGGGCAAGTGGATGAGCAAGCGCGCCGTCGGCCACCTTTACGCCATGCTGGTGGTGGTGACCATCACCGTAATGATCCGATCGGATAACCTGCACGTGGCCCGCATATTCTATGGATCGATGTTCGGCCTGGGCGGCGCGCCTGTGTGGAACGGCCTGACCGGCGCGTTCCTGAGGGAGTACGGCCCGTTCCTGGCGGCGGGCGTGCTGTTCAGCCTGCCTGTGCCGGAATTCCTGCGCGACAGGGTACATGTACCCGCGAATCTGATGAAGGTGGTGGGCTCCGTGGCGCTTCTGGGGCTGACGTTTATCGCCATTTCCTATGTGGCGGTGGGCAGCTACAATCCGTTTATCTACTTTAATTTTTGAGTGAAGAGTGAAGA
>CACYWI010000196.1:0-6064 GCA_902778045.1 uncultured Eubacteriales bacterium | reverse complement strand
AGATTTGAATGGTGCTCCCCACTTTGCGGGAGAACTCCGGACGGGAGGCTATTCATGAATAAACTGCTTGACATACTCAACGGTTTTGCAAGGCGGGATCAGGTTCTTGTGAACGAGCCCATGTCCCGGCATGCCACCTTTCGCGTGGGCGGGCCGGCGGACGCGCTGTTCCTGCCGGAGGGGGAGGACCAGTTGATCGCCGCGCTCAGCGCCGCGCGTGAGGCGGGCGTCGACGCTTTTGTGATCGGCAACGGCTCCAACCTGATCGTGCGGGATGGCGGCGTGCGCGGCCTTGTGATCGCCATCGGCGAGGGAATGTCCGGTATCCGCCGGGAGGACGATACCGTCGTCGCTCAGGCAGGGGCGTCCCTGGCACGGGTGGCGGGCTTTGCCCAGGGCGAGGGGCTGTCCGGGCTGGAATTTGCCTCCGGCATTCCCGGCACGCTGGGCGGCGGCTGCGCCATGAACGCCGGGGCCTACGGCGGCCAGCTGTCGGATGTGCTGATCGACGCGCGGGTGCTGCTGGCGGACCGGATCGTCACTCTGGACAGGGGCGGCATGGCGATGGGCTATCGCACGTCCCTGCCCCTGCGCACGGGCGGCATCGTGCTCTCGGCGCGGTTTGCGCTGACGCCAGACGACCCGGCGGCGATACTGGAGCGGATGAAGGACCTGAACGCCCGCCGTCGGGACAAGCAGCCGCTGAACCTTCCCAGCGCGGGCAGCACCTTCAAGCGCCCGGAGGGCCACTTCGCTGGGGCGCTGATCGAGCAGGCGGGCCTGAAGGGCCGGTCCGTGGGCGGCGCGCAGGTCAGCGAGAAGCACGCGGGCTTCATTGTGAATACAGGCGGGGCCACCGCGGCGGACGTGCTGGCGCTGATCAGGCTGGTGCAGGACGAGGTACAGGCGCGCAGCGGCATCCGGCTGGAGACCGAGGTGCGCGTGCTGGGAGAGGATTGAGCCATGTCGTTCGCGTCGGATGTGCGGGGCGAGCTGGGGCGCGTGCCCGTGACGGACGGCTGCTGTGCCCGCAGCGAATTGACCGCGGCGCTGCTGTGCTGCGGCGGCATCGCCTGGCGGGGGCGCAACCGCTATGCCCTGACGATCACCGCGGCGGAGGCCTCCACCGTGCGGCGGTACTTCGGACTGCTGAAGCAGTTCTACGGCGTGGTGGGGCAGATCCGCACGCTGTCCGGAGACGCGCTGAACAACCTGACCCGGTATCAGCTGGCGGTGCCGGAGGCGGAATCGCTGGCGCTGCTGCAGTCGCTGGACCTGCTGGAGGAAGGCGCGCTGTTCGGCCTGCGCCCCATACCGGCGGAGGAAACGGTGCGCTTTTCCTGCTGCAAGAAGTCGTTCGTTCGGGCGGCTTTCCTGATGTGCGGCGCGGTCAACCACCCGGAAAAGGGCTATCACATCGAGCTCGCCGTGTCCAACGAGGCCCTGGCGGATTTCATCGCGCGGCAGGCTTCCTTCTTTGAGATCAATATGCGAAAGAGCGCCCGCAAGACAAAGCCGGTGCTGTACTTGAAGCGGGCCGAGGAGATCTCCGACCTGCTGTCGCTGCTGGGCGCCAGCAGCGCGATGCTGGCCTTCGAGAACATACGGGTGAAGAAGGAGGTCAGCAACCGGGTCAACCGCCAGCTGAACTGCGACAGTTCCAACATCAACCGGGTGATGAACGCCGCGGAGAATCAGATCCGGGACATCCGCTATATCGACGAAGAGCTGGGGCTGGACAAGCTGCCCGCGCCGCTGCGGGAGATGGCGTTCACCCGGGCCAACAACCCGGAGATGCCGCTGGGCGAGCTGGGCGAGCTGATGACGCCGCCGCTGGGCAAATCCGGCGTCAGCGCAAGGCTGCGCAGGCTGTCGGATATCGCGGACAAGCTGCGCGTGAATTGTCCTTCGGGCATGAATTGCGCTTTGCGCATGTAAAGGCGCGATTCAAATCATGCGCTGTTAAGCCTTTAGCTGCGTCGCGACGCTGGGTATCGTCACGATCACGTTCACACAATCCACGCCCTCCTCCACGCGGCTGGCCACGGGGATGCCGATGCGGGACAGCCGGCGGACGGTGTCCATCAGCGCGTTGATCACGATGCGGTTGTCACGCACGGCGGGGGAGGGGCGTGCCCGCGGCTTCGCGGGGGCGATACGGGCGGCGACGAGCGACTCCAGCTGCTTGACACTCAGGCGCTTCTCGGCGGCCCGGGCGGCCAGGGCCAGCTGTTCGCCTTCGTCGTCCAATCGCAGCAGCGCCCGGGCATGGCGCTCGCTGAGACCCAGCTCGCGCAGCGCGTCGCGCACCTCGCCGGGCAGCTTCAGCAGGCGCAGCCGGTTCGCCAGCGCCGAGGGACTGACGGAAAGGCTGGCGGCCAGGCGCTCCTGCGTGATGGGGTATCGATCCAGGATCTGTCGGCATGCGGAGGCCACATCCAGGTAGTGAAGCGGCTCCCGCTGCAGGTTTTCCACAAGGGCGATCAGCGCGCAATCGCAGTCGCTGCCCGTTAGAACGACGGCCTCCGCCCATCCGCGTCCCAGCTTTTGAAGCGCTGCCAGCCGGCGCAGCCCGGCGACCAGGCGATAGCGGCCGTCCTCCGCCTCGCGCACCAGTAGCGGCGACAGAAGCCCGTGCAGCCGTATGGAATCGGCCAGACGCTCCACCGATTCCGGGGACAGCTCGCCTCGGGGCAGGCCGACGGCGTCGATCAGGGAAAGGGGGACGCGTGTGACGGCGCGGAGCGTGGACAAGGGCAGGACCTCCCTATGATGCAAGATGGCTTATGCGGTGTACAAGGATCCTTCGCTTTGCCCGGGATGACGACCTTCGCCACGGGGTGTCATCCTGAGCGAAGCGAAGGATCCTCGCTGCCGTGCATTGGATTGTGGGCAGTATTATATATTCGCATTCGCCCGTTTTAGTCTATCATGGAATAAAAAACGGAGCCCTTTCGAGCTCCTAAAATATCCCGTGAGTGCCGTCTGTCGCTGCTTTTTCACCCGCCGCTCAGGCAGGGCGGAGACCTGCGGCTGCTTACTGCCTTCCACTGCATGGAGGCTTGGCATCTGCACACCGACCCGGAATCCTTTTATGAATCTGTGGGTAAAAGCATTGACTAACGCACACCACAGGATAAGTTTCCGTTGCGTTCAAGCGCCCTTGAACTGTATTCATTATAGCGGCTGGAGCGTGGAAAGTCAATGGCGTTTTGGCTTTTTCAGCGGATTTATTTTTCCCTTACTCAAAGCGCAGCAATTCGATCTCCGGACGCACGCCGACGCGCAGCTGCAGGCGGCTCGCCCCGATGCCCTTGCTGATGATCAGCTTCATGCCGCCCAGCTGGAATTGGCCGCTGATGGCCAGGGTGGGCACCCGCGGCGGCTTCAGGCGCTCGAAGCCCACGGCAAAGGGCGTAAGGCCCAGCAGATTGAACTGGCCCCCGTGGGTGTGCCCGCACAGCATCAGCTCCGGCCGCACCGCGGGCATCACCGGGTAGTGGGACAGCAACAGCCGGTATTCGTCCTTGCACGGCGCATCCGGATACAGCCCCAGGGCGTTGGGCTTGCCGTTCTTGAACTCATCCACCCCGGCGATGTGCAGCGTGCCGCCGCCCAGGGCCAGGTGCACGCAGCCGTTGACCAGCATCTCGATACCGGCGCGGGCCATGACCGCCTTCAGCGCGTCCAGCCGCCCGGTCCAGGCCTCGGCATCGTTGTTGCCGATCACCCCGAAGCCGCCCAGGGGAACGCGCAGCCTGCCGAAGGCTTCGAACAGGCGCACGGCGTCCGCCCCGTCGTCGGCATAGTCGCCGCCCAACAGCAGCATCTGGGGCGACAGCGCCGCGACGCGGTCCACCAGGGCGTCGATCTCGGCCCCCGTGGTGCGGCGCAGCACATGGGTATCCGATACGAACACCGCCCGCAAACCGCGCAAAAAGCCCGGAGCGCCGTCAATGCGGCGCTCGTGTACAAATGCATTCAGGTGCCCGCAGGGGCCACAGTACCGGTCGGGCCGGGGAAAGTGCTGGTACAAGATCGATCCTCTCTATAATCGGTTCAGATTTGATGGGTCTTCACGAATTCCCTGTAGAAGGCCAGCTGCGTCGGCAACGTCTCATAGGGCTTCAGCCCGTAGGGGCATCTCTTGGCGCAGGCGCCGCAGTGGATGCAGTTTTCGATCTTCTCCATATCCGCCTGCCACTGGGGCGTGACCCAGTTGCGCCAGGGCGAGCGCTCCAACAGCTGGCGCATGCGGTTGGCGTTGTGGATGGGGATCCCCGCGGGACAGGGCAGGCAGTAGCCGCAGCTGCGGCAGAACGCGCCCACCAGCTCCCGTCGGTCGGCCTCGATCAGCTGTCGGGTCGCCTCATCCAGCTCGGGCGGGTTCTCGGCGTAGGCCAGGACCTCCTCCAATTCATGCATGTGCTGGAAGCCCCAGATGGGCACGATGCCGTCGAACTGGGAAAGATAGGCGAAGGGGATGCGGGCGTTGGTCACCAGTCCGCCGGACAGGGCCTTCATGCACACGAAGCCCACGTCCTTTTCCCGGCACAGCTTCACCAGCGCCACCTCACGGTCGGTGGCCAGGTGGTTGAAGGGATACTGCAGCGTGTCGTACAGGCCGGAATTGACCGCCTCATAGGCGCGGTCGATGGAATGCTGGGAGATGCCGATGAAGCGGATCTTGCCCTCCTCGCGGGCCTTCACCGCCGCGTCGTACAGTCCGTCCTCGCCGCCGGGGACCGGCACGAAGGGCGGGTTGTGGAACTGGTACACGTCGATGTGGTCGGTGTTCAACAGGCGCAGGCTGGTCTCCAGGTCCTGCCGGAAGCCCTCGGCGGTCTTGGCGTGGGTCTTGGTGGCCAGCGTGAATTCGCCTCGACGGCGGCTGATGGCCCGGCCGATCTTCTCCTCGCTGTCGGTGTAGGCCCTGGCGCTGTCGAAGTAGCTGATGCCGCCGTCCAAGGCGCGGTTCAGCAGGGCTTCGGCCTCTTCATAGGGGATGCGCTGGATCGGCAGCGCGCCGAAGCCGGTTCGGGAGACGGTGAGGTTCGTGCGGCCAAGGGTGAACTGCTGCATGGATCATCTCTCCTTTGAGGTCGGTCGCTCAGGGCACCAGCAGCGCCGCGCCGATGGTCTCCGCGCGCTCGCCCAGCTCGGCGGGCAGGAATTTGGCGGGGTACTTTTGGTCGATCAGCGAATGATGGCGATAGGACGCCACCATGCGGTCCGTGAAGCGATGGCCCAGATTGGTGATGCCGCCGCCGTACACGAATATGTTGATGTCGAAGATCTGGTTCAGGCTGTGGAACATGCGGCCCAGGTACTCCGCGCCGCGGTTCACCACCTCCAGCGCCAGGGGGTCGTTCATCTGCAAGGCGCGGCCCACGGCCACCATGTCGATGCCGGACAGCGTGCCGGCGTAATCCAGTATGCGGCTCTCCTCGCCCTCCTTGATGCGGTCCATGGCATAGCGGGCCATGAACGTGCCGGAGCAGATGGACTGCACGCAGCCGATCACACCGCAACCGCAGGGATAGCCGATGGAATCGGAGATGAACATGTGGCCGATCTCGCCCGCCATGCCGTGCATGCCGCGATACAGCTGCCCGTTCAGGATCAGCCCGCCGCCGATGCCGGTGGCCAGCGTGGCGTAGATCAGGTTGTCGTAGCCCCGGCCCGCGCCGTATTTGTGCTCGGCCAGCGCGGCCACGTTGCCGTCGTTGTCCACATATACCGGCAGCTGGAAGCGCTGGGTCAGCAGGTCGCGCACGGGCTGGTCGTTCAGCGATATGATGTTGCTGCTCTCCAGCGCCACGCCGCGCTTGATATCCACGGAGGAGGGGAGGGCGACGCCGATGCCCCGCACGTTGTCCAGCGACATTCCCGCGCCGAGCAGCAGGCTTTCCACCTTCTGGTACAGGAAATTGAACAGCTCGACGGTCGTGGCGTCCTTGTCTGTCAGGAATTTCTGTTCCGCCTTCAGCTGCATGCCGGCATCGAACAGGCCCATCTTGATGTGGGTGCCGCCGATGTCGATGCCTACCGCGTATTCGCGCAT
>CACYWI010000195.1 GCA_902778045.1 uncultured Eubacteriales bacterium | reverse complement strand
AACGGCATACAGCGTCTCAGGCATCTTCCCGACCCTCCTGCTTCGCTTCGATGGGCCTGCGCAGCACGAGAAGGGCAATCAGGCAGGTAACCAGCGTGGGGATGAGGAAATAGTCCTTCCCCAGCAGCAGATAGAAGCCCAATGAGCAGGTCGCGGCGGTGAGGAAGGGCAACCTGGTGCGGTACTGCCGCCACTGGTTGATGACGACCACCAGGAAAAAAGCCGTGGCAGAGAAGTCGATGCCCGTCATGTCGAAGGGCAGCAGCCTGCCCGCGCACGCGCCGACCAGGCAGCCGAATATCCAGTAGAAGTGATTGAGCAGGGCGATGTAAAAAGTCGCCCTGTCCTCGTTGAGCCCGGGCTCGTACCGCACGGAGCACAGCACGGAGTAGGTCTCGTCCGTAAGCGTCAGAACCATGTACACGCCACGCCAGCCCATTTTTCGGAAGCGCTCCACGAAGCTGATGCCGTAGAAAATATGGCGTGCGTTGATAAAGAAGGTCATCAGCGCCAGCGTGGCCAGCGAAGCCCCGGAGGTCATCATGGGGATCATCACCAGCTGCATGGAGCCCGCAAAGATGAAGAACGCGGAGGCGACTGACAGGAGTACGCTATATCCGGCATCGACGGTAAGTATTCCGAATGCTATTCCGATGAACAGATAGGTGAAAAAGATAGGTATTGTATTTTTAACAGCAAAACGCAGCTCCTGCATCCTTTCATTTCTCCTGTGATTGACAATTATGTGAAAGCGACAGACGTTGACCAAATGATACAATACACATGTATCGTTAAATATCTGATAATTCCGGATAGAAAAGCGACAATTTGTTTAGCTTTCTGGTTCGCACCCTTAGGATTAATGGACTGCTAAAAACGTAATTGACTGCTATCCGATCTTATCCAGATGGCATATTTGGAATGAATCACATCTTTGGGTTTCAGGCTATTTGCATGCCAGAAATCATATTTTCCAAATTCGGATCGGAAGGGCGGCAAAGCGGCGATCAGATGCGAACGCCATGGCTGCCCGTGAGGATAAACCCCTCCCCGTTTCCCACCTGGTAATCGAAATACGTCCGGCTCGGCCGGGCGTATTTTTCCATTATGGCCATGAGGGTGCCGCCATGGGCGACGATGGCGCAATCCTCCCGGATGCCGCGCCGCAGCAGGCCTTCAAACGCCCGGACGCAGCGCCGGGCGAATTCAACGCGGCTCTCCCCGCCGGGAAAGCGCGCCTCCCCGCCGGAATCGATCCACGCCTGATAGTCCGCGCGGCCGTCCAGCTCGGCGAAATTCTTGCCCTCAAACGCCCCGAAGTCGCACTCCCGGAAGTCCTCGACGATCTCCACCGGGACGCCGGGATAGAGGATCGCCGCCGTCTCCAGGCAGCGCCGCATGGGGCTGGCAAACACGCGCTCGACCCGGGGATAGTCCTTCGCCCGCAGCTGCGCGACGCCCTCCGGGCAGAGGGGCTCGTCGGTCCGCGCGCCGATGTAGCGGCGTTCCCGATTGCCGCGGGTCATCCCGTGGCGAATCAGCACCCACTTCACTTGATCCTCACCCCGATGCCGCAGACGCAGCGTGTGACCGATTCAGCCGACTGCGCGACGACGCAGAGCGCGCGGCCCACCGTCTCCCGGTACGCGCGCGCCTCCGCCTCGATGGGCACGACGCCGGAGCCGACCTCGTCGGCGACGACCACGGCCTGCGGGTGCTCCCGGCAGAACGCCCGGGCAAATTCCCCCGGTTCCCGGCCCTCCTCCAGCACGGCTCGGCGGATCCGCTCGTGAAAATCGAAAAACAGCTCCGCGTCCGGGTTCTCCGCGCGCGCCAGCTCCGCCTGGCCCTGATAGGCCCCGCCGATGTACAGCTTCATGAAAGCCTCCCTCCCAATGCGACGACAGCCACAAGCGCCAGCTCCGTCACCTGGACGAACCACCCGGCCAGGTCGCCGGTCACGCCGCCGAACTGTCTTTCCGACATGCCGTGATAGTATGCAAAGCAAAGCCCGGCGGCGGCCAGGGCGACGGCCCCCTGCGTCAGGCCGCCCGCCGCGATCCACAGCAGGGCAGACAGCGCGATGTAACTCCACGCGGCGAGGCTCACCCGCCTGCGGTGCGCGGCGCGGGCGAAGCCGTCCAGCATGCCGCCGGGGCGCGCGCTGGGAAAGCACACCAGTGCCAGCGCGCTCAGGGCGCGGGAAAGGGCAAATACCCCGACCAGCAGCGGCGCCGACCGGAGCGGGAGCTCCGCGAACAGGCCCGCAAGCACCAGCAGGTACCCCATGCAGCCCATCACCGCGAACGCACCTGCGTGGCTGTCCTTCAATATCTCCAGCTTGCGCTCCCGCGGCTGGTGGGAGCCGAGGGCATCGCAGGTGTCCATGAAGCCGTCCATGTGGATGCCTCCGGTGACGAGCAGCGGCAGCAGCGCACCCACCGCGCCGCGCAGCACCGCATTCAGGTTCAGCGTGTCGCTCAGCGCCAACCAGCCCCATGCCAAAAGGCCGATGACGACGCCGATCATCGGGAAGAAGCACATCGCGTAGCGCCGGTTTTCATCGGACCATTCCACCGGCGGCATCGGGATGCGGGAATAGGTGGAGAAGGCGATTACCAGGGATCGTATAACGTTCACGGCAGTGCTCCTTTCAGCGGGACGGGGATGGAATAGACCACCTCGACCACGCAATCGGCCATTTGCGCGGTGGCGCGGTTGATCTTCGCCAGCGCGCGCAGGTAGGCGTCCACGGAATCGCCGTAGCGGACGCCGTCGGAAAACACGTCGTTCGTGACCATCACCAGGTGGCGGCACTTCCCCGCCAGCGCCTCCAGCGCCGGGATCACGCGTTCCACGTCGCCGTCCTCGAACATCTCGTTGGCTACAAGGTTCACCAGGTCCTCCAGCAGCACGACGCTTCCGGGTGCGATCTCCGCCGACGCGATGTCCACGGGACACTCCAGCGTCTCAAACCCCAGGTGCCTGCGCTGGGCCCGATGCCGCGCCACCCGCCGGAACGACTCCCCGTCCCGGGCCAGCATGGTGGCGAGATACACGCGCTGATCGCCTTCCAGGGCGGAGATCTGCGCCTCCGCCCAGGTGGACTTTCCGCAGCCGCTGCCGCCGGTCACCAGCAGGATCATCCCTCGCCCCCCTGCGGCTCGTAGGCCGCCATGTCCAGCGACTCAAAGGTGTGCCCGCCGCCGTACACCTTCAGCGCCATGTCCAGAAGCGGCAGCAGGGCCACCGCACCGGTGCCCTCGCCCAGCGCCATGTCGGCATCGATGACCGGGCGCAGCCCCAGCGCCTCAAGTGCATACCTTGCCATCGGCTCCCGGCTCATGTGGGAGGGCAGCAGGCAACCCGCCGCCTCCGGCCGGAGGCGTACCGCCACCAAGGCGCAGACGGCGGCGATCGCCCCATCGATGATCATCGGCAGGCGGTGCTCCCATCCGCCCAGGAACGCGCCGGCCATGCCGCACAGCTCAAAGCCGCCCACCTTGGAAAGCACGTCCACGGGGTCAGCCGGGTCGGGAGCATTGACTTCAAGCGCCCGCCGCACGACCTCCCGCTTGCGGGCTAGCCCCGCGTCCGAGAGCCCCGCGCCGCGGCCCACGCAGTCCTCCGGCGCAAGCTCCAGCAGCGCGCAGGCCACCGCCGCGGCAGCGGTGGTGTTGCCGATGCCCATCTCCCCCACGGCGACGATCTGACAGCCCTCGTCCTTCATCTGTCCGACGAGCTCCGCGCCCCGCCGCATCGCCTGAAGCGCCTGCCCGCGGCTCATGGCGGAGCCTATGGCCAGGTTCCGCGTCCCGGCGGCGACGCGGCGGTTGAGCGTCCCCGGCACGCTCTGAAGCATGCCCATGTCCACGGCGAACACGTCCGCCCGGGCGACGGACGCCATCAGGTTGACGTTTGCCTCCCCCGCCGCGATGGACCGTGCCACCCGCGCCGTGACCTCGCTGCCCGACTGGGAAACGCCCTCGGCCACCACGCCGTGATCGGCGCAGAACACCAGCGCGCAGCGCCTGTCCAGGCGCACGTCCCGCGTCCCCTGCAGGCTCGCGATCTGAACGATCATGTCCTCCAGCCTCCCCAGGGAGCGCAGCGGCTTGGCCACGTGATCCCACCGGTATCGCGCCGCTTCCCTTGCGTTCATGCCTTCTCCCCGCCTTTCCAGCGCCCGCAGGCCGCGTCCCCGCCCCGCAGGATGCGATAGACCGCCTCCATGTCCAG
>CACYWI010000194.1 GCA_902778045.1 uncultured Eubacteriales bacterium | reverse complement strand
TTCAGAGGCAAAATCACCCTCGCGGACGATTGAAAATCACCCTTACGATGGGTGTCAAAAGGGGGAATATTGATGCTTCCGGGTGACCTCCGGGAGGCTGATTCGGAGGCAAAATCACCCTCGCGGACGATTGAAAATCACCCTTATGAGGGGTGCTGAAAGGGGAAATATTGATGCTTCCGGGTGGTTTCC
Organism: uncultured Eubacteriales bacterium; assembly: GCA_902778045.1. Lineage (GTDB taxonomy): Bacteria > Bacillota > Clostridia > Christensenellales > Aristaeellaceae > UBA2862. The sequence continues at coordinate 6,886 of CACYWI010000194.1, read as the reverse complement.
GGGAGGCTGATTCGGAGGCAAAATTGCCCTTACAAGGGGTGCTGAAAGGGGGAATATCGGCGCTTCAGGCCATCGCCCCGACGTCCATTTTCAGAAGCAAAACCATCCCTGCGGAGAGTGTTGAAGGGGGAACATATGCGCTTCGGGGCATCGCCTGCAAGGCAGAAAACCGCCTCGGCGGGGGCTGTCAGAAGGGAATCCCACCGCTGGTTTTAAGGCGCATTCGCGACCGCTGTCATCCTTCATAATCGATCAATCCGGACCATGTTGACCGCGGAAACCGGCGCGTTCATGCGGGAAGGGATCGGTTCAATCCATACTGCTGCTGTGCGCGCCTTTGAACAGCGGGGCGCCGCGCTGCGGGGGCGGGCAGGCCGTGCCACAGGTCCTTCCGGGGCAGCGGCGCGGGGGCTGATTTCATCTTCCGATCGGGCGTTCCCCGCGACGGCGCGGAAGGCCGTCGGAGCCTGTGGTTCCACCTTTGACGCGGGTGCCGAAGGAAGGTATTGCGACAGCGCTTGAAGGCCAGGCGGGCGGGATACTGTCTGGCCTCCTCCCGATCCGGCATGTCGATCCCGGGACGTACGCATGCGATGTCCTCCGTATTGTCAGGGCCCGCCGGCAACCGCGCCGGGGAGCGCTTTCCATCATCGGCTTTCAAGGGTCATGCCTCCCGCTTATCGGCCGGATGTCCGCCTGCTATCCGCGTGGGATCAGTCGCGCACGGTGGCCGTCTCGTCCGAGGCCGGACCGTCCCCGGCAATCCCAAGGCGCGGTATGCTCCGGCGGGGAGAGGAGGGAGGCATGGGCCGCCGCCATGCTCCGGCACTGGCCCGCCCTGCAGGCGCTTTCGACAGCCTGCGCGCAGGTCGATAAGGCGGCGTCGTGAGCATAGGGGGATTCCCGTCGGGACAGCTTGCCTTTGCGGCCTGCGCGCATGGCGTTTTTCCCCTTTCGACGGCCTGCCCAACCAGGGGGAGGCATGCCGGACGCCGCTTTTCCCGGCGGGGGCGTCCCCGAGGCGGGACGGCTGTCGCCCAAGACGGGGGATGGCGTGTAGACAGTGGAATTGACCGATATCGGCGCTGATTCGGATAAAATAGACGGTTTGAACGACAGAATCAGCGAAGTAGACGGCAAAAAACGGCTCAAATCGATTAAAATAGATTCAAGAATCCCGAAGGGGCGGTTTTTGACGGAAAAATGAAGTCAAGTTCATAAGTTTGTCGTGATAACAGAATGATCTGTCCAAGTAGGAACACAATCAGCGCGAACCCATGAAAGCAGCAATGAGCGAGTGGAATGCCATGTTAAGATAGACGCAACCCGGGTCCCCGGGGAATTGAGTTTGTAGTGTCTAACAGGGAGGAGAACGCCCCTTCGCAGCCCGTGGAATTAGCGAAATTTGCGCGAATTATGGTACAAACGGGCGGATGAAAGCAAAAGTAGACGCTTTGATCCACAAATTGACAATACATAAGGGCGGTTTATACGAAAGTAGACGCCTTTCGGGACCGCCAAAAACGACGCAAGGCGCGTTTTTCGAGCCCTTTTGGACTGAAAAACGCGCCTTGCGTCGCTCGATCTCCGGTTTACCGCAGCCTCATCCCATCCGCAGCGCCACGGCATCGAAGGCGGTGACGTCGGCCTCGTCGTGGGTGACCAGCACCGCCGTGCGGCCCGCCAGCATCCGGTGGGTGAAGGCGACGGCGGCAGCGCGGGTGTCGGCGTCCAGGCCCTTGAAGGGCTCGTCCAGCAGCACCAGCTTTGCCGGCACGACCAATGCCCGGGCGAGGGCCACCCGCCGTCGCATGCCGCCGCTGAACTCCCGGACGGGCTGGTCCGACGCCGGGTCGATGCCCAGCGCCCCGAGGGCTTCGGCGATGCGCGCCTCCCGGTCCGCCGACTTCCTCAGCACGCAGCGCAGGCAGCCCGCCGCGCTCAGCTGGGGCGGCAGCCGGTCCTCCTGGAACACCATGGACAGGCCGTCCGCGGGCAGACCTTCCACCCGTCCCGCGTCCGGCGATTCGAGCCCGGCGATCAATCGCAGCAGCGTGGTCTTGCCGCAGCCCGATCGGCCCAGCACGCAGCTGACCCGCCCCTCGGGGAAGGCATGGGTGAAGCCGTCCAGCACCACTTTGTCGCCGTAGGCCTTGGTCAGGCCGATGCAATTCAGGGACATGAGGACCTCCAATTCAATGAGGAATGAGGAATCAGGAATGAGGAATGGATGTTCAAATTCCTGACGGAATCTGTCTTGATTGAACATGGAACGGGACCCGAAATGCCACGTCGCTTCGCTCCCGGAAATGACATTTTGTGGGGATGGAATGGCGGATTTTTCCGAAAGGGGACAGGGTGTTTTCATCGCGTTTCCGCGCGGCAGCCACTCACTTTAATTCCCAATTCCCCATTATCCAATCCTTTTCAGCCCCCGCCTGACGATCCTTGTGCAGGCCGCGCTGATGATGACGATGGTCAGCGTCCAGGCGAACAGGTCCGGGGTGGCCAGGTACACCTTGGCCTTGTATAGCTTCTCGCCGATGGAGCCGGTGGGGATGCCGATCACCTCGGCGGCCACGCCGGACTTCCAGGCCAGCCCCATGGCGGTGGACAGCGCCGCGCCCAGGCTGGGCAGCGCCGCGGGCAGCGCGATGTGGCGGAACCGGTTCCAGCGGGTCATGCGGAACACCCGGGCCATCTCGGACAGCCTGGGGTCGATCTGGCGGATGCCGTCCAGCGTGCCGGCGTACACCACCGGCAGCACGATCACGGCCACGATCAAAAGGCTGAGCCGCTTGGAGGGCACCCAGATCAGCGCCGCGATCACGAACGACGCCACCGGCACCGATCGCAGCACCGACATCAGCGGCGACAGCAGGTCGGCCATCGGCGCGAAGCGGCTGGCCAGCACCGCCAGCAGCGTGCCCGCCGTGGCGGCCAGCGCGTAGCCCGCCGCGATGTGGCCCAGCGTGAACAGCACCGAGCGCCAGAAGTCGGCGGTGGGGATCAGCTGGGCCAGCCGGACCACGGTCTCCACGGGGGAGGCCAGCAGCACCGGCAGGTTGACCGTCATGGCCGCCAGCTGCCATACCGCCACCCAGAACGCCGCCGCCGCCAGGCGGCGCAAGCCCCGGTTCGTCTGTTTCATGGCAACGCCCTCTTTTTGGAGTTCTGTATTTCCATCTCCATTATAGTCAATCCGGCCCCGCGAAAGCAAGCGCGGCGACGCGTTCGCGTCTTCCCGCGATTGTTAAATCTCGCGCGCCTCCGATCGTCTCGCGCCGCCCGCGCGTCCTATTGGATGGAGCACCACATTACACCACCGAAGGGGAATGCCCATGCTTGTCCCGTTTATCGCGACGGCGGCGCTGCCGGACGAGGATGACCGCGCCTTTATGAGCCGGCTGTGGCGGCAGTACCATCGCCTTATGTTCTTTATCGCGCGTCGCTACGCCTCGGAGCCGAGCGTGCTGGAGGACATCGTGTCGGACGCCTGCCTGCGGCTGATGGAGCACGTCGATACGCTGCGCGACCTCTCCGAGCCGCAGCTGCGCGCGTACATCGGCCAGACCGTGCACAGCCGGGCGGTCCAGCAGCTGCGCCGGGCCGGCCGGGAGACCGCCCTGCCGCCGGACGACCTGCCCTGGGAGGGCGAGGGACCGTGGCGGGGCATCGAGCTGCGCGAGGAGCTGGAGCTGCTGCGCTGGGCGGTGGCGCGCCTGCCGGAGGCGGAGCGGCAGGCGGTGCGGCTGCGGTACGGCGACGGGCTGAGGGGCGCGGCCCTGGCCGGACGGCTCGGCGTCGCCGAGAGCACCGCCCGAAGGTACCTCGCGGAGGCGAAGAGGCGCCTGAAGGACATGATCTACGCGGACGGAAAGGGGGAGGACCGGGAATGAGCATGGAGGCCTTGAGGGACAGACACCTGGAGTGCCTGCTGGAGCTGGCCCTGGCCGGGGAGGACGCCGACGGGGAGGCGGAGGTCGACGCGGCGCTGTGTGGGCGGACGTGGGAGGCCTTCGCGCGAAAGCGCCATGCCCATCGCCGTCGCCGCCAGCCCAGCCGTGCGCAGCCGGGTGCTGAAGCTGCTGATGGAGCCCACCCCGGAGTACACCAGCCTCAGCCTTGTGGAGGAGGCGGCCTTCGACGTGCCCGCCGGGTATGCCGGGGAATGGTACATGTCCTGGATCCCCGAGGGCTTTGTCCTCTCCAACGTCATTCCGGAGGCCGACATCGTGGAATATGACGGCGCGCGGGGGGAGCACCTGTTCTTCACCGAGATGGACGAGCACACCGAGGCCAACGTCAACACCGAGGGCGCGCGGATCGACACCGCCCTCGTCAACGGGCGGGAGGTCATGATCGTCGATCTGGACGACGAGCTGAGCGCCGTGTGGAGCGCCGAGGACCGCTACTTCCTGCTGATCCTGGAGGGCCGGGAGCGTCCGCCGGAGCGGGAGACGCTGCTGAAGCTCGTCGGCGGGGTCCGGCGGATCGTGCGATAGGAGGATTGCCCATGAAACGCAAAATCATCTTGTTGATCGTGCTCTGCGCGTGTCTGTTCGCGGCGCGGGCGGAGGGTAAGCTGCTGAGGCCGGAGGGGGACGGCTGGGTGGAGGATATCTTCTCGGACGGCGAAACGCTCTACCTGAAGGGCCACGGCCTGTACACCTGGCGGCCCGGCGAGGACGGCCTGACCGCCTGGGAGGATGGAGTCAGCCTGCCCGCGTCCGGGGAGGGGCTGTGGCGCGAGGCCTTCGACGGGCTGACGCTGTTCGCCGACGGGGAGGGGCTCCACGGCGCGCGGCTGGAGAAGGACGGGGACGGCGCGGTGACCGCCCTGCAGCTCTGCGACCTCGTGCTGACCGAACGCGGGACCGTCGAGGCGCAAAACATCGTCGCGCTGGAGGCGCCGAAGGCGCTTCAGGACAGCGGCCTGTACCTCTCGACGGCGTGCGTGGCGGACGGCGTGCTCTACATGCTGGGCGAGGACGACGTCGGCGCGCTGATTTTGACGGTGGACACCGCCGACCCCCGGCAGCGGCACGGGGAGCGGCTGTCGGTGTGGGACTGCCGCCTGTTCCCGGGAGGGGACGGCCCGGTCCTGCAGGCGCGGGACGAGGAGGCGAACCGCCTGACGTTGTGGCGCGTCGCCCCGGACGGTACGCGGACGCCGCTGTGCGCGCTGCCGGAAGGGTCGTGGGGCGTGGCCGTCGACGGGCAGACCGGCGCGGTGTTCGCCACCGTCGACGGCAGGGTGTGCCCGGTGGACGCGGGAACCGGGGAGCCCGGCGCGCCCGTCGCCGCCGTGCCGCTGAGCGTGTCCCGGGCCGCGCTGCTGGACGGCGGCCGATGGTACGCCGCGCTGTTGAGCGACCGCACTGTGCTGGTGGCGGACACTGCGCGGCCGCTGGATGAATCCGCCGTGCTGGCGGTGCGCAGCGATTACACCAGCGACTGGATGGACGGCGTGCTGGCGCGCTTCGCGGCGGAGCACCCGGAGGCGCCCCTGCGCACGGTCACGGAGCGGGGCGGGGACGCCGCGGTGCTGGACGCCATGCTCACCCGCTCGCAGGCGGTGGACGTGTACGTGCTGGGGAGCCTGGAGGCCGGGACCTTCGAGGCGCTGCTGAAGAGGGGCTACATGCTGCCGCTGGACGGCAGCGGGGCGCTGCAGGCGTTCTACGAAGGGATGACGCCCGGCTTCCGGGATTGGACCGGCTCGGACGGCCGCGTGTGCGCCCTGCCGGTGTTCGTCATCGGGCGGGGCGTCGGCTTCAGCGAACCGGCGCTGGAGGCGCTGGGGCTGGGGCTGTCGGACGTGCCCGGCGACTGGTCCGGCTTCCTGGACTTCCTGGAGGGGGAGATACTGCCCCGGCTGGACCGTCTGCCGGAGGGCGTGGGGTTCACCTTCGACGATATGACCGACCGGGCCCTGCGCGGCTGGCTGAGGGATCAGGCGCTGCGGGACTGGGTGAACAGCTGCGACGCGGCGGGCGTCGCGCCGGACTACGAGGATGCGCGGCTGGTGGCGGTGCTGGAGAAGCTGGACGGCATGGACTTCACCGCCTTTGGCGTGCCGGAGGACAGTGGGGAGGAGGACGGCTGGTACGGCTGGAGCGGGAATTGTCTGCTGGCGCTGGACGCGCCGTACGGCTTTGACGGCGGGGATTCGGACGCCGTGCCCGTGCCGCTGGGCTTCGGCGACGCTCTGCCCGCCACGATGCCCTTCGACATGTACGCCGCCTTCGTCAACCCCTACAGCGCCCACCCGGAGGCCGCCGCCGCCCTGGTGGAGGCGATGCTGGACGCGCTGGACCCGCGGGTGGCGTATGTGCTGCGGCCCGACCTGACCGAGCCGGTGACCGAGCCGGACTGGGAACAGAAGCTGGACCTCTACCGGCAGGAGATCGAGCGGCAGCGGGCGCTGGTGGACACCGCCGCGCCCGAGGATCGGCAGGCGCTGGAGAACGATATGCGCTACATGGAGGGGGAGCTGGAGGATTACGAGGCGCGGGGCAGGTGGCTGGTTTCGCCGGAGCAGCTCAAGCGGTTCCGGGCGCGGGGCGACATCGCGCGGCCCGCCGTGTCCGACTGGTTCCGCAAGGATACCTCCGGCGAGGCGTGGGAGCTGCTTAAGCAGTACGACGCCGGGCTGCTCTCCGCCCGGGAATTCCTGGCCGCCGTGAACCGCAAGGCGCGGATGATGGCGCTGGAGGGGTGATGCCGTCGGTGTTGAGGCCCCCCTCTCAGGCGCTGCGCGCCAGCTCATACGGGGGAGAGCCAAGGGAGCCCCTCTCAGGCGCTGCGCGCCAGCTCTCCCCCTCACGGGGGCGAGCCAAGGGAGCCCCTCTCAGGCGCTGCGCGCCAGCTCTCCCCCTCACGG
>CACYWI010000193.1 GCA_902778045.1 uncultured Eubacteriales bacterium | reverse complement strand
TACAGGTCCGCCAGGGGGGCCAGCTTGGTAACCACCTGGGTCTGGGCCTGCTGCTCGTGGGTCAGCTGCAGCTTCATCTCGAACAGGGTCTGCTCCTCAGAGCAGAAGCGCACGTTGTCCAGCAGTATGATCTCGCCGTCCTTCATGGCCTTGATGGCCTCGCGGGCGGTGGGGCCGCACACGTCCTCGATCCACTTGACCTCGCGGCCCAGCAGCTCGGTGAGCACCTTGGCGTGGGGACGGGTGCAGTAGAAGTTCTTGTACTCGATGTCGCTGCCCTGGTGGGCCAGCAGCACCACCTTCGCGCCGCGGTCGGAGAGCTCCTTCACCGTGGGCGCGCAGGCCGTGATCCTCTGGATGCTTTTCAGCGTATCGGTAGCCTTGTCCACGGGCTGGTTCATGTCCACGCGGCACAGCACCGTCTTGCCCCGGACGTCAAACTCGTCCAGGGTATGGATTCCGAATCTCATATGTCATCAACCTCCAAGAATGGGTAGGGAGCAGGCAGTAGTCCCTACTCCCTCTTCCCTACTCCCTCAAAGACAGTTTATCGCCTTGCCTGAGCCGCTTCGATTACTTCTTGAACTTGCCGATGCCCAGGTACTTGTTGGTCTCGGCGGTGCCCTCCTCGCGGGTCAGCTGCATCTTCATGGAGGCGCGGATGGCGTCCATGGTCTCGGGGATGGTCACGCTCTCCTGGGGGATGTTGATGGCATACATGATGTCGTTGCCGGACTCCACGATGCTGTCCTCCCACAGGCCGATCTCATACATGTCGCCGCGGCGGTTGCCCAGGTCGCGGGCGTACTTGAACAGGCTGGCGTTGCCCTTGAAGCCCTCGTCGATGGAGACCACGCGGATGCGGGGATGCTTCTGGAAGGCTTCCAGCGCCATCTCGCGGGTGATCTTCTTGCCGTCCTTGCCGGTGGCCAGCACGGTGATGATGTGGCCATGGGTCACGGGGGTGTGCACCAGGATGCCGGTGGCGTGCACATGGGGCATGATGGTCATCAGGTCAACGGCCTGGTGGCTGGGCGCCTTGTCGATCTGCAGCGCGTTGGTCAGTCCGCGATGATAGTCGCCCGGATCGGCCACGCGGCGGATGATGGTGATGGCCACCTTCTCGATGCCATAGGCGCGGTCCAGCGCGTCCACGGAGCGGATCAGGCCGGTGGTGTTGCAGCTGGTCAGCTTCAGGTAGTTCTGGCCGACGCCCTTCTCATAGTTGGCATAGCCGTGGAAGAACACGTCCGCCACGGAGTTCTTCTCGCCGCCCTGGAAGATGGCCTTCACGCCGTACTTGTCGTAGTAGTTTTCCTTGTTCTTGGCGCCCACGCCGCCGGGAGCGCTGTCCAGCATGATGTCCACGCTCTTGCACAGCTCCTCGAAGGTGCCCGCCACGGGGATGTCCTTCGCCTCGAAAGCGGCCTTGTCCGCGCCGTCCACCAGGTACAGCTTGTACTCAACGCCGTTGGCGCCGATCATGTCGCGCTCACGGAGCGCCTGGAGGGAAAGGGTCGGGGCCAGATCGGCGATGCCGACCAGCTCCATATCGCCCTGCAGGGCCACGCCGTCCGCCAGACGCTGTCCAATCGTGCCGTAACCAGCCACGCCAACGCGAATCTTCTTGCTCATTTGAATCTCCTCCAATTCTATATTGTCGTTCGTTTGATGTAATGGTCGCAGGGGACGAGAGTGAAGAGTTGAGAATAGAAAGTGGAGTTCAGGTTCAAATCCCTTTGGGATTTGTTTTGATTCAAGGGGAACGACCTCTTCCGCCAGCCCTTCGGGCTGCCACCTTCCCCTGAAGGGGAAGGCTTTTGGGGGCGACAGCCGCCATCCCCAATCCCTATTCCCTAATCCCTATTCCCTAATCCCTCAAACTACTTCCTCTTCAGGGTCTTCTCCGCCTCGGCGATCACGTGCTCGGCGGTCAGGCCGAAGCGCTCGGCCAGGTAGTCCACGGGGCCGACCTCGCCGAAGGATTCCTCGATGGCCACGCGGCCCATCGGGGTGGGGCAGTTCATGGCCAGGCAATCGGCCACGGCGCTGTACAGGCCGCCCACGGCGTTGTGGTTCTCCACGGTTACGACCGCGCCGGTCTTCTTCGCGCATTCGATCACCAGGGCCTCGTCCAGGGGCTTGATGGTGAACATGTCGATCACGGTGGCCTCGACGCCCTTCTTCGCCAGCTCCTCGGCGGCCTTCATGGTGCAGCCCAGGGTATAGCCCGCGGAGATCAGGGTGATGTCCTTGCCCTCGCGCAGCACCACGCCCTTGCCGATCTCGAAGTCGCTGCCGGCCTCGTACATCAGGGTGTTGCTCTTGCGGTTCACGCGGATGAACTTCACGCCCTCGCGCTTCACCAGCTTGGGGAACACGTTCTCCAGCTGGGCGGCGTCGGCCACGTCGATCACGGTGGCGCCGGGAATGGCGCGGTACAGGGCCACATCCTCAAAGGGCATGTGGGTGCCGCCGTTCATGGCCGCGCACACGCCGGGGTCGGTGCCGATCATGGTGATGGGATTCTTCGCGTAGCCGGCGGACAGGAACACCTGGTCATAGCAGCGGCGGGAGGCGAAGGTGCCGAAGGAATGGCAGATGGGGTTGAAGCCCGCCATCGCCAGGCCCGCGGCGATGCCGGCCATATTGGCCTCGGCGATGCCGCAGTTGATGGCGCGGTCCGGATGGGCCTTGCCGTACTTGGCGGTGCCCAGGCAGCTCATCAGGTCGGCGTCCAGGTAGATCAGGTTCTCGTCCTCATCCAGCATTTTGGGGATCATCACGGAAAAGACGTCCTTGAAGGTCCGCGGATCCGGGGTGCCGTTATAAATCACTTTCATCTCAGACGCCCTCCTTTTCCAGCGCTTCAAGGTCGGCCTTGACCGCGGCGATGAAGCTGTCCCAGGTCTCCGCGTTCACGGTCATCGAATGGTTGGCGGCGGTCTCCTCAACGGCCTTGACGCCGCTGCCCTTGATGTTGTCCATCACGATGGCGATGGGCTTGTCCGCGGGCTTTCTGGTCAGCGCCTCATACAGCGCCTCCACGTCGTTGCCCTTCACGCGCAACGCCTCGAAGCCGAAGGCCTCCAGCTTGGCGCGCAGGTCGAACTGGGGCATGATCTCCTCGGTGGGGCCGTCCAGCTGCTTCTTGTTGTCGTCCACGATCCACACCAGGTTCGTCAGCTTCTTGCCGGCGGTGAACATCGCGGCCTCCCAGCACTGGCCCTCGTCGATCTCGCCGTCGCCGACCACCAGGAAGGTGCGGCTGGCGCGGCCCTTCAGCTTGTCGCCCAGAGCGATGCCCACAGCCTGGGAAGTGCCCTGGCCCAGAGAACCGCAGGTGCAGTCCACGCCGGGGGTCTTGTTCCGGTCGCAGTGGCTGGGCAGGTTGGTGCCCGGGCGGTTCAGGGTCTTCAGCTCCTCCATCGGGAAGAAGCCCTTCAGCGCCAGCGTGGCGTACACGGCCGGGCCGGCGTGGCCCTTGGAGACCACCAGCTTGTCGCGGTCGGCCCACTTGGGATCGTCCGACCTGTAGTTCATCACCTTGCCGTACAGCACGGCCAGCAGGTCGCACACGGACAGCGAGCCGCCGATGTGGCCGAAGCCGCGGGCCTTCATTTCCTCCAGCAGCGCGATGCGGATCTCCAGCGCGAAATGCTTCAGCGCATAGCTGTCTGCCCTATTCATAAGAAATTCCCCCTTATCGGTATTACTTCATGACCTTCACCGGCACGCCGCCCTTTTCGCAGCTCTCCTTGGCCGCGATGGCGATCAGCACGGGCTGCAGGCCGTCGAACGCGCCCACGACGGTATCCTTGTCGTTCAGGCAGGAATCCACGAAATCGCACTCCTCGGCGATGAACGCGTCGTTATAGCGCTCCAGGAAGAACCACAGGGGCTTCTCCTTGGTCACCGCGTCGGCGGTGTACAGCGTGGTATTGTTGGGCGTCTCGTTCTCGGCGGTGATGCAGCCCTTGGAGCCGAACACCTCGATCCGCTGGTCATAGCCATACACGGCCTGGCGGCTGTTGTCGATCACGCCCAGCGCGCCGTTGGCGAACTTCAGGGTGATGATGCAGGTGTCCACGTCGCCGGCCTGGCCGATCTCGGGGTTCACCAGGCAGGCGCCGAAGGCGGAAACCTCCTCGACCTCGCTGCCGGACAGATAGCGCACCATGTCGAAATCATGGATGGTCATGTCCACGAAGATGCCACCGGAGACCTTCACATAGCTCAGTGGCGGAGCCTCGGGGTCGCGGCTGGTAACCTTCACGATATGCACATCGCCGATGCCGCCGGCCTGCACAACATCGTGCACATGCTTGAAATTGCGGTCGAAGCGGCGGTTGAAGCCCACCTGGTACTTGACGCCGGCCTTCTTGACCTCCTCCAGCACGGGACGGATCTTGTCGATATCGTGGTCGATGGGCTTTTCGCAGAAGATGTGCTTGCCCGCCTTCGCCGCCTCCATGGAGATGGGCGAATGGGTGTCGGTGGAGGAGCAGATGAACACCGCGTCGATGGTGGGATCCTCCAGGATCTTGTGGTAGTCGCTGTAGTAGGCCGGGACGCCCAGCTTCTCCGCCAGCTCCTTGGCGGCGGGCTCGTAGACGTCGGAGATGGCGGCCAGCTCCGCGTTGGGCACGCGGGTGGCCAGGTTGTTGGCGTGCAGCTTGCCGATGCGGCCAGCGCCGATCACGCCGATGCGCAGTTTCTTGCTCATGGGTATCGTCCTCCTTGTCGATTTATATATGTAGGTGGGTTAACGCAATGTCGGTTCGGGGCGAGTGTGGAG
>CACYWI010000192.1 GCA_902778045.1 uncultured Eubacteriales bacterium | reverse complement strand
GGAAAATGGACAATGGAGAATGACAGGAAGCACTGACTGCGTCAGCTATGCATTATCCATTATCCATTTTCCATTCTACATTAGTATGTTGCCGATGCCGGGGTTTATTCCGACGCCTTTATTCCGCGTTCGCCTTCAGGAAATCGATGGTCTTGCGGGTCGAGGCGGCCTCGGCGAAGTATTCGCGGTCGGAATCGGCCAGGTTCTCCTTGAACTTGTCCAGCTCCATCTTGCTCTGCTCGGCGTAGCGGGCGATCTCGGCGTCGATCTCCTCGTCGGTGGCCTCGATGTTCTCGGCCTTCTTCACGGCCTCGATCACCAGCTGGCCCAGCACGCGCTCCTCGGCCTGGGGCTTGTACATGTCGCGCACCTGCTCGCGGGTCTGGCCGGTGTACTTGAAGTAATCGTCCAGCTTCATGCCTTGGTACATCATGCGCATTTCCATGTCGCGCAGCATGGCGTCGATCTGATCCTCGATCATGGCGGCGGGGATGTCCACCTTGGCGTTCTCGCACACCTTTTCGATCACTTCGTTCTCAAAGGCGGACTCGGCGCGCTCGTCGGCGGCCTTCTCCAGGTTGGCGCGGATCTCGGCCTTGTATTCCTCGACGGTGTTGGCGGTCTCGGAGGCTTCGGTGACGAAATCGTCATCCAGCGCGGGCATCTCCTTCTCGCGGATGCCGTTGACCTTCACCTTGAACACCACGGGCTTGCCCGCCAGCTCCTCGGCGTGGTACTGCTCCGGGAAGGTGACGTTCACGTCCAGCTCGTCGCCCACCTTGGCGCCCACCAGCTGATCCTCGAAGCCGGGGATGAAGCTGCCGGAGCCCAGGATCAGGTCGTGGTTCTGGGCGGTGCCGCCGTCGAACTGCTCGTCGCCGTTGAAGCCGGCGTAGTCGATGTTCACCTGGTCGTCCAGCTTGGCGGGACGGTCGGTGATCTCCACCCAGCGGCTCGCGCGGTCGCGGGCGCGCTCGATCTCGGCGTTCACGTCGTCGTCGGTGACCTCATCCACGGTCTTGACGATGCCCAGGTTCTTGTATTCGCCCAGCTCCACGTCGGGGCGCACGAACACCTCTACGGTGAACTTCAGCTCCTTGCCGCGGCCGATCTGCTCGACATCCAGCTCCGGGCGGTCCACGGCCTGCACGTCATGCTCCTTCAGGGCCTCACGATAGATCTCGGGGAAGATGGCGTCTAGCGCGTCCTCATAGAACACGCCCTCGCCGTAGTGGTTCTCGATCACCCGCATCGGGGCCTTGCCCTTGCGGAAGCCGGGGATGCTGATGCGGCCCTTCAGCTTGTTGTAGGCGGCCTTCAGGCCCTCGTCGAACTTCTCCGGCTCGACGACGAAACCGATCTTGACCTTATTGGAAGACAGCTTTTCAAAGGTTGTGGTCATGGGGTTAGCCTCCTGATTTGCTTCAATTACATATTTATCCACAATGCAAACACCAGTTTATCACAGCGTACGGGGATTTGCAACATCGATAGGTAAATTCCACTTTAGAAATAATAGAATAGATCATTGACACAGGCCTGTTTCTTACATATAATGTGCCTGAAACCAGTGCTTATGTCGACAAGACGACCCTGAAAGAGAGGTACGCCCATGGGAAACTACCGCAACTTCAAGCTGGTCACCTATTTCGTCGCCCACGCCGCGGCGCGCGTCACCCGCGAGGAGCTGGAACAGCAGCTCGCCTTCATCGAAAGGCACATGCGGCTGGACAAGGTCTATCTGGAGCCCTGGCGAGGCGAGCTGGCCAGCCACGAGCAGATCGAGATGTGCCGCGAGGTGTTCCACGCCCATGGCATCGAGGTGGCCGGCGGCCTGACCACCGTGATCCCCACGCCCGATGGCGCGAAGCCCAAGCAGCGCCTGTTCAACACCTTCTGCTACAACGATCCCGCCATGCGCGCGAAGCTGAAGGAGGTCTGCGGCTTCATCGGCGGCCACTTTGACGAGTTCATCATCGACGACTTCTTCTTCACCGACTGCTGCTGCGAGGCCTGCGTGAAGGCCAAGGAGGCGTTCAACGCGTCCCACGGCATCACCGACGGCAGCTGGCAGGCCTACCGGCTGGACCTGATGAAGAAAATCAGCGTCGAGGACGTGATCGCCCCGGCCAGGGCCGCCAATCCCGACTGCAAGATCACCATCAAGTACCCCAACTGGGCCGAGAGCTATCAGGAGACCGGCTACAACCCCGCCGAGCAGCGCAAGCTGTTCGACATGCTGTACACCGGCACCGAGACCCGCGACCCGGTGACCACCGACCAGCACCTGCCGCGCTATTTATCCTTCTCGCTCATGACCTACTTCGAAAGCATGTGGCCGGGCCACAACGGCGGCGGCTGGTTCGATACCTTCGACAGCCACATCACCGAGCACTACCTGGAGCAGGCCTACTTGACCGCCTTCGCCAAGCCGAAGGAGATGATGATGTTCTGCTTCCAGTCGCTGGTGGACAACATGTACACCCCGGCGCTGGGCTTCCAGCTGGACAAGCTGGACGCGCTGCTGGACCATGCCGGCAGCCCGATGGGCATCGCCTGCTACCTGCCCGACGACAGCCAGGGCGAGGACAACGTGCAGGACTTCCTGGGCATGGTTGGCCTGCCCGTGGTGTGCACGCCTTACTTCCCGGAGAATGAAAAGCAGATCCTGCTCACCCGCGCCTCGGCCTGCGACCCGCAGGTCGTGGACAGGCTGGAGGCCTGGCTGCGCCGCACCGGCGGCGACGCCCTGGTGACCAGCGGCTTCATCGAGGCTACGCTGGATAAGGGCATACAGCGCCTGACCTCCATCCGCCCGCGGGGCCGCAGGGTCAGCTGCGACCGTTACCGCGTGGAGGCGCACAGGCGGGAGTACATCAGCACCTTCCCGATGGGGGAGAGGCCCGTCACCCTGCCGGTGATGGAGTTCCGCAACAACGCCACCTGGGCGGTGGTCAAGGGCAGCCACGGCGAGGAGAGCTACGGCCTGCTGCTGCGGGACGCCTACTGCGACGGCCGCCTGTGGACGCTGGCCGTGCCGGATGCCTTCCCGGACTTCTACCACATGCCCGCCGGGGCGCTGTCCCGCATCCGCCAGGCCATGCCGGTGAACGGCGTGTGGCTGGAGGGCCCCGCCCGCGTCGGCCTGTTCGTGTACGACAACGACGCGGTGGTGATCCATCCCTTCGTAATGGAGGGCGTGCAGCGCACCCTCGTGCGCCTGCATGTGGAAGGCGCGAAGGCCCTGACCACGCCCCACGACGGCAGGCGAATCGAGCCGCTGTACGTCCGGGACGGCGAGGCTGTGTTCGAGCTGCCTGCCATGCCGGGGCGGTACGTGCTGTATCAGATCGAGCGGTAAGGAAAGAGGGAATAGGGAGTAGGAATAGTGCGCGCTCTACCATTCCTGTTCCCTGTTCCCTGGGCCTTCGGTTAAATCTTCCGCACACGCCCTCGCGCACTTGACACCCGCGGGGGAGGACTGCTATAATCATACGTGGCTTTTGAAAGGCCCCGTGCCATAGACAGCGAGTGCGAAAGCACAAAGACCGCAAGGTCGCTCGCCGAGGCGCAACGGTAGGAGTTACACCGCCCTTGCGTCTTGCGCAAGGGTTTTTTAATAGCCGTCACCAGTAGTGGACGGAATGTGAGGTGTTAGTGAATGTCCAAGAACATCGAGATCAAGAAGGGCGTCGTGGCCGACATCAAGCAGAAGTTTGAAAAGGCCCAGACCGCCGTTCTGGTGGACTATCGCGGCCTGAACGTCGCGGAGGACACCGAGCTTCGCAACCAGCTGCGCAAGGCCGGCGTTGAGTATGCGGTTCTCAAGAACACCATGATCAACCTGGCCATCCAGGATATGAACCTGGACGACATGAAGGCCCATCTGGAGGGCCCCACCGCCGTAGCCTTCGGTTACGAAGATGCCATCGCCCCCGCCAAGATCCTCTCTGACTTCGTGAAGAAGAGCAAGAAGATGACCATCAAGTGCGGCGTGTGCGACGGCGCTTACCTCGACGAGGCGGGCGTGCAGGCGCTTGCCAATACCCCCAGCAGGGAGGTCCTTATCGCCAAGATCATGGGCAGCATGATGAGCTCTGTGTCCAAGTTCGTGTACGCGTTGGAGGCCATCCGCAAGCAGAAGGCCGGCGAGGAATAAACGCCGCCTGAACCCAATCAATCAATAATTATGGAGGATAAAATCATGGCGAATAATGCTGATATCATCTCCGCGATCGAGAGCATGACGATCCTGGAGCTGGCCGATCTGGTCAAGGAAATGGAAGAGAAGTTTGGCGT
>CACYWI010000191.1 GCA_902778045.1 uncultured Eubacteriales bacterium | reverse complement strand
GAAATACAGGACAAGAAAGGGATGAACCGGGATGCGCTTTGAATATGACGCGATCCTCCACGAGGAGACGGACGGCGGGGCCTGGGTACCCTTCCCCTGGGACATCCGCGAGGTATTCGGCAAAGGGCGGATCAGGGTCCACGCCGCCTTCGACGGCATCCCCTACGACGGCAGCATCGTCAACATGGGGGTCAAAAACCCCGATGGGTCGGTGTGCTATATCATAGGTGTGCTGAAGAGAATACGGAAAAAGATCGGTAAGTGTGGTGGAGATTCGCTCCATGTTACTATTGAAGCAACAGGAATCACTGCAACATAGAAAGAAGGACATATGATTTCCTATTTGCATTCGTGTTCCTTCCGATACTGTCCCAGCAGACCATCGTACTTCTTTCCTGCCACGCGGAAGTACATTTCAAAGCCCAGCGTCATCGCCGCGAACACGACAACCGCGATGCCCAGGAACAGCGCCCATGCACATGGGCTCGCCGCCGGGAACCAGCCGAACGCCACGGCAATGCCCGTCAAAAGCGGCATGAACAGCGCGCCGAACAGCATCAGCCGCCGGGTATAGCGCATGTTCCTGATGATGTTGTCGGTGAAGCACAGGTATTGCACGAACGTACCCGTTGTCGAGAGCAGCAACATGGCAATGATCGCCGTCGCTTCGATCTGCCTCTCCCCCATCAGCAGGGAAATCACCAGATAGACCAGCACGCTTCCCGTGAAAGCCAGGCTGGCCCCCGTCTTCCATTCCAGAACACCCTTCATAAACCGCTTCATGTTCACAGCCTCCTTGTCGGCATCAGTTTTTGCTTGATCGCCGGGGCATATTGCCTCGACACGCACTGGCGCTCGCCGTTCTCCAGCGTCACGATCAACCGCCCGCCGAAATCGGGGTGGATGGACCGGATCGCCCTGAAATTCACAACCATTGCCTTGGAAATGCGCACAAAGTCCGCGCTCCCCAGCTTTTCCTCAATTTCATACAGACGCAGCGGGCATTCATAAACCGCCTCTTTCGTGTAGCAGAACGTGCGCTTGTCCACACTTTCGAAGTAGAGAATGACCTTCGCGTCCAGCAGGTGGTAGTCGCCGTCCAGTATGCCAGTGATCTTCTGTTCCTGAACCCGCAGCATGGCCACGATACGCAGTATGTCCTCATCGATAACCGGGCAACGGATCGTGATCTCCGGCGATTTCAATCCGGCGTCCTGCTCGATCTCAACTTTCATTCGCGCTCCTCCTCTCGCTCATGGTCCATTATAGGAAAAACCCGGCGCCAAATCAATGGGCATCATACCAAGTGGTTCCAATCGGCGACCAAGCTGCAAAGGATCGGTCCATTTTTTCTATCCCAACGATCCAGGCGATAAGGAGACAGGCGCGTGCGCCGGTTGGAATAAAAAACCCAGCGGCTGACCCGCTCGTCGAGAGCGATTCAGCCGCTGGGCTTTTGCCATCCTCATTATTTCAGCTTCAGACCATCCTTGAACGCTTCGCCGACCCTGCCGCCGACCTTGTAATAACCGTGCGTATAGGGGTCGAAGGCAATCGCCTCAAGGGAGTCGATGTCGATCCGGCCGTCCTTCATGTTGGCCTCCTCGACGGAGGTCCTCAGGACCTTTCCGATCACGCCCAGCCCGGTTTCGTCGCTCTGGTACTCGATGAATTCGCACTCAATGGCAACGGGCAGCTCGTTGATGATCGGGGCGTCCACCAGCTCTGACTTCACAAAGGTCATGCCGGTCTTTTCAAACTTCTTCGGCTCGTTGCTTCCGCTGACCACGCCGAACCAGTCCGCCTCCACGACATGCTTCGCATCCGCGATGTGGACGACAAAGCCCTTCCGCGCTTTGATATTCTGTACGGTTCGATGCGTCTCTGTCAGGTTCAGCGCCACCATATCCCGGTCGAGCATGGTCCCCCAGGCGGCGTTCATGACATCCACACTTCCGTCATCGTTGAACGTGGAGATGAGGAGTACAGGCATCGGGAAAATGGCTTCCGTGGTCTTGATCTGCTGCTTCATGATCTGGTCCCTCCCGTTTCATATGCTGTTGCGTTTTCACACAGATAATGGTATCATAGAGCCATCGCATTATCAAGTACCTACATTGATGTAAGGTACTTGTGCGGAGGTAAGCATGGATAAGAAATCAATCCGTGAGGCGGATTTCTATGAGACGGGATACAGCTACACGCTGTCCCTCATCTCCGGGAAGTACAAGCCCATCATACTGTACTGCCTGATGGAGTATGAACCCGTGCGGTTCAACGAGATGCAGAGGTACCTGAAAAAGGTGGCGGACAAGACCTTGAGCCAAAACCTGAAGGAGTTGGAGACGGACGATCTCATCATTCGCAAGGTGTTCGACCAGATTCCCCCGAAGGTGGAATATTCACTTTCAGAACGGGGACGTTCCCTTGTCAGGGTACTCGATAAGCTGTGCGATTGGGGCAACGAAAACAGGCCATAACCGGAAGCCCGGTCACCGGAACCGCGCGTCGTGAGCAGTTCAGCGACCGGGCTTTCCCTATGGCTTTTCCCATGATGGCGATTCACAACATACTGTAGACGCGGCACCGGTGGATTCATCCGCCAGGCAGATCGTCTCGCCTTCCCTGTGTTCAAACCGGCGACCGTCCCAGAGCTTCAACGTGCCGTCGCGGTCCGCCCTGATCCGGGCGGAAACGAGCCTGCCGTCCGTCCATCGCATATCGACGGTATAGCCGCCCCGGGCACGCAGGCCCTTCACCGTCCCGCTGCGCCAATCCGGCGGCAGCGCGGGCAGGAGGCGGATAAACCCTTCGTGGCTTTGCAGAAGCATCTCCGCGATGCCCGAGGTGAAGCCGAAATTGCCGTCGATCTGGAACGGCGGATGCTTGTCAAGCAGGTTGTCATAGGTCGACTGCGCCAAGAGCGCGTTGACGTTCTGCCCCGCCCTCTTGCCATCCAGCAGCCTGGCCCAGTGATGGATGATCCACGCGCGGCTCCAGCCGGTATGACCGCCGCCATGGGACAGCCTCGCCTCAAGCGTTCTGCGCGCCGCCGCCATGGCGTCGGGGTCCGCCTCCGTGATCTGCGTCCCGGGAAAGAGCGCGAACAGGTGCGAAATGTGCCGGTGACCCGGTTCCATCTCCTGCTTCTTCGGGTCAAGCCACTCCCGGATCCTGCCATCCTCCCCGATCACAACGGGCTTCAGGCCTTCCGCCAGCGCCGAGTATTCCGACGTGTCCCGCCCCAGGATCGCGCCCGCATCCGTGATCGCCCTGATGAGCTCGTACAGGATCTGTTGATCCATCGCGGCGTCGTCGCAGAGGCAGCCGGTCTCGCCATCGGGCAGTCGATAGGTATTCTCCGGCGACAGAGACGGGCTGATCCGCGGAATGCCGTCGATCGTCGGGGTGTTCAGGAAAAACCGCGCCGCGCCCTCCATGATCGGGAACGCCTCGCGGAGGAAGGCCTTGTCTCCGGTAAAGCGGTAGTGTTCCCAGAGATGCAGGGACAGCCACGCCGCCCCCATCTGCCACACCATCGACGAGACGCAGTTGTCCTGCGGGGCACAATCTCCCCAGACATCCGTATTGTGGTGCGCCATCCAGCCCTGTCCGCCGTACATCCTTGCGGCGACCTCGCGCCCGTTGGGCAACATCCGGCGAATCAGGTCGAAAAGCGGCGCGTGCAGTTCGGACAGATTCGTCACTTCGGCGGGCCAATAGTTCATCTGGGCGTTGATATTGATCGTGTATTTGCTGTCCCAGGGCGGGAAAAAGCTCTCGTTCCAGATGCCCTGCAGGTTGGCCGGCATACTGCCCGGGCGGCTGGAGGCGACCAGCAGATATCGCCCATAGGCGAACATGTCGTTGATCAGTCCCGGATCGAAGGCCCCGTTCCTAAAGTCCTCAAGCCGGACATCCGTCGGCGCCGATTCTTTCGCCCGGTCCGCGTCGATGCGCAGCTCGCAGGCCGACATGAGCGCCTCCACATCCCGCGTGTGTTCGGCGAGCAGGGCGTCGTAGCCCCGCCGTTGGGCTGTGTCTGCCAGGGCAACCGCCCTTTGCACGTAATCCGGGCCGTCACGGAAATCGGTGGCAGAGGCAACGTACAACACCGCTTCGCCGTCTCCACGAAGCATGTTCCCGGTCACAGCGCCGCCTGTCGCGCGAACCGCACAGCTTCAAGGAGGAGGGTCCTCTCATCGATCCTGCCGTGGCGCGTCACAAGCCCCGCCCGGCGCAGCATCGCCCGCCAGGGGCCGCCCTCCAGCCGGATGACCAGCACCCGCGCCGGGCAGGACAGAAAGCTCGTCCGGCGGAAGGCAACGCCGTCCAGCGTATAGCGCACATCATGCACGCCGTTGTCCAGCGTCAGGCTCCTCCGGTAGCCCTCGACGCCATCCCGGGGTTCAAGCCAGCTCAGGTCCTGTCCGCACAGGTTGTTCAGCACGTATGGGATGACCGGTTTGGGATGTCCCGGCGTCCTGAATTGGAACACCAGGTCGCACAGGGGCTGGTAGGCGCGCTGTCCTTCCGGCGTGGCGGCAAACGCGGCCTCCGCCAGGTCCTCCGCCTCCCGTATCCTTCCAAGCCGGATCAGCTCCCTGAGCCGCGGGATCGCCGCCCTGGCGTCCGGATTGACGCGATCGATGCAGCCGCCCGACCAAACCGTATCGTCGTTGAGCTGAAAGCGATCCGCCAGCGTGCCCCCAAAGCACATCGCCCCCATGAAGCCGTTGCCCAAGGGAAGCGCTTCGTTCCAGTTCCTGGCGGGCCTGTCGTACCACAGTCTGCGCATATGGACCTCCCACAATACAATCTCAGTTCCGTATGACAACGCGCGTCAGCTCGCCCGCATAGCGCACACGCGCCGTGTCCCGTTTGCCGTCCTTCCGGAAATAGCGCACAGTCAGTTCCGTATTGACCTTCGTCCCTCCCAGCGCCGCGCCAAGCTCCAGCGATCCCGAGGCGTCGTCGTAACGCATCGGCACGCGCACATACGCGCCGGTCGACAGCGCCGGACCGTCGCCGCTGTCGTCGTAAAAGTCGAGCGTACCGTCGCGCCCCTCGAACACCCACAGCTCCCGCGCCGTGGCCTCCGCGGCGCACCTCGCGCCGTCCGACATCGGCAGAATGCTCCCGGCGCGGACAAAGACCGGGAAGGTCTCAAGCGGCGTGGGCACCGAAGCCACCCCGCCGCCCTGACGGCAGGCGAGGCTGAACAGGTCGTACCACAAGCCCTCCGGCAGCGCGACCTCCGTGATGCCGCCGCCCGCGTGCAGGGGCCGAGTCACCGGCTTCACCAGCAGCGCGTCGCCCAGCATATACTGGTCGTGGATCGCGTGAAGCTCCGTCTCCCGAGGGCAGGCCAGCAGCATCGCCCGCAGCATGGGCAGGCCCGTCCTGCAGACCTTCGCCGCCTCCGAGTAGATGTAGGGCAGCAGCCGGTAGCGCAGTTCGATC
>CACYWI010000190.1 GCA_902778045.1 uncultured Eubacteriales bacterium | reverse complement strand
GAGGACGGCATCATCAAGCCCGGCATCGCCCACAAGGAGTTCAAGACCGCGCTGGAGTACTGGGCCAAGTGGTACCAGGAGGGCATCCTGAGCCCCGACTTCGTGAACATGAGCTTTGACGACATGAACGAAGACGTGGTCAACGGCCGCGCCGCCTTCCAGCCGTACTATCAGTGGCAGGGCTGGCAGAACGGCCCGAACCTGGTGGCCGCCCAGGGCAGCAACGACGCCTACATGATCCCGCTGCAGTTCCCCACCGTGGACGGCAGCCAGGTGCTGGGCCAGATCGGCTTCCCGAACGGCGAGATGGTCGTGGTCAGCAAGGACTGCAAGAACCCCGCCGCCGTCATGAAGCTGATCAGCTACACCGATCACATCATGTTCGATCCCGACACCGTCCTCACCGACGAGGAGTTCCATGCCTACACCGACGGCCAGCGCGAGCACGTGCCGGTCACCGTCGAGGTGCTTGACCCGCAGGCCGACATGATCCAGTTCGAGCATGTGCTCGCCGCCATCGAGACCGGCGACACCAGCGACCTGTTCACCGCCGGCATGAAGAAGAAGTACAGCGACTCCATGAACTGGATCAACAACCAGGATCCGGGCGGACTGGGCGCCTACTGCCAGCAGGGCTTCGAGGGCTGCTCCTACGACCTGGCCAAGTATCTGCTGGACAACGGCTTCGTGAAGAGGACCGACATGTGGGGACCGCCGCCGGAGGAATTCGACGATGTGCTGAACACCATCGACATCATCTCCACCGGCGTCTCCGAGATCATCATGGGCTATAAGTCCGTGGACGACTACGACCAGATCCTGGCCGACTGGTATGCCGCCGGCGGACAGACCCTGATCGACGCCGTCAACAAGTACTACGGCGAGGGCGCGGAATAATCGCCTGAGCAATGTGACTTGAAGTAGTCCGTTGGGGGCTTGCGCAGCGGCTGTTTGCGGCTTCCGCGCAAGCCCCCGCCCTATTTGCAGGCGGAGGCGGCGACGCGCCGCCAGGCCCCAACGTCCGGCGGCGCGTCGGCGCCCCCGCATGTGCGGTCGTTATCCATACTCCAAAACTGATGGGAGGTATGCCTCTTGCTTAGCAAGCTCCAAGAAAGGTTCCGCAAGGAATGGCTGTTCCTGCTGATGATGCTGCCGGGCCTTGTGCTGACGGCCATCTTCTCCTACGGCCCGATGTACGGCATCATCATGGCCTTCCAGGACTACAACCCCGGCCTGGGCTATGGCGGGTCCCCCTGGGTGGGCTGGGCCAACTTCAAGCTGATCTTCTCACAGCCCGCCTTCCTGGTGACCATCCGCAACACGTTCTTCATCTCGTTCATGAAGATCGTGTTCGGCACCTTGGCCTCCGTGGTGTTCGCGCTGCAGCTGAACGAGATCCGGCAGAACGGCCCCAAGCGCATCTTCCAGACCATCGTCTACATCCCCAACTTCATCTCCTGGGTCATCATGGCCGGCATACTGACCGACATCCTGGGCACCAACGGCATCATCAACGAAGTCGTGAAGGGCCTGGGCGGCAGGCCGGTACAGTTCCTTTCCAACCGCGGCGTTTTCCCATGGACGCTGATCTTCACCGACATGTGGAAGACCTTCGGCTTCGGTACCGTCGTGTACCTGGCCACGATGACCGGCATCGACCCGGAGCTGTACGAATCGGCCGTCATCGACGGCGCCGGGCGCTGGCGCCAGACCTGGTCCATCACGCTGCCGATGCTGATCCCCATCATCATACTGATGACGGTGCTGGCCCTGGGCAACGTGCTGAGCGCGGGCTTCGACCAGGTGTACAACCTGTACTCCCCGTCCGTCTTCCCCACCGGTGACATCATCGACACCTACGTTTACCGCGCGGGTCTGCAGAGCGGCAAATACGCCATCGGTACCGCGGTCGGCCTGTTCAAATCGCTGGTATCCAGCGTGCTGATCTCCACGTCGCTGTTTGTCGCCTACAAGTTTGCCGGATACAAGGTATTCTGAGAAAGGAGGTACGCGCATGCAATTCAGATCCAGAGGTCAAAAGATATTCAACGTCATCAACTATATACTGGTCACTCTGGTGTGCTTGTCCTGTTTGTTGCCGATAGTCAATACGCTGGCGATTTCCTTCAGCGCGCCTTCTTTCGTATCCGCCGGCCAGGTGTACTTCTGGCCCAAGGGATTCACGACGCAATCCTATGAGTTCGCCATGAGCGGCGGCAAGTTCGTGCGATCGTTCCTGATCGCCATCGAGCGCTGCGTTCTGGGCGTGGCCATCAACCTGTTCTGCATGATCACCACCGCCTATCCGCTGTCCAAGGACACCAAGAAGTTCCCGGATCGCAACTTCTTCATGGGCTTCTACGTGTTCACGATGCTCTTCGGCGGCGGCCTGGTGCCCTGGTACATACTGATGTACAACCTGGGCCTGCTGAACAGCATCTGGGCGCTGGTGCTGCCGCTGTCGGTGCCGGTTTCCAACATGGCCATCCTGATGAACTTCATGCGCTCCCTGCCCAAGGAAATGGAGGAGGCCGCGAGCATCGACGGCGCGGGCAACTTCCGCATACTGTGGTCGATCCTGCTGCCGGTTCTGACGCCCTCGCTGGCCACCGTCGGCCTGTTCGCCTTCGTGTACCACTGGAACGACTGGCTCTCCGGCGCGCTGTTCATCAACAACCCGACCAAGTATCCGCTGCAGACCTACCTGCAGACGCTGCTGACCAACATGCGCGATCTGCTGCGCCAGTCCGGCTCGGACTACTACACGCTGCTGCAGCGCATGAACGAGCAGACCGGCCGCGCGTCCCAGCTGTTCCTGGGCCTGGTGCCGATCCTGGTGGTGTATCCCTTCGTGCAGAAGTACTTCACCACCGGCCTGGTCATGGGCTCGGTCAAGGGCTGATTTCATCCCACAGCAAGGGGCTGCCATTCGGCAGCCCCTTTTTCTGTGGATGCAATCACGCCTTCGCAAGCAATCGCTCTCTTTCCTTCCTCGCCACTGTGACCGAGGAATCCGTTTCCTCGCTCAGGCCCCACTCGTTTTCCAGCAGGTCGAGGATGCGGTCGTAGGTCTTCGCCGCGTCGGCGTAATTCCCCATGATCTCATGGATATCCGCGATGCCCATCAGCGCGTCCTGGAACCGGGGACGCCGGGTATCCGCCGCAAAGGCGCGCTCGTAGCAGTCGATCGCCCGCTTGTAATCGCATTTGGCGGCGTAGTACTGGGCGCATTCAAACAGCGCGGCATCGTCCTCGGGCCGCTGGGCCAGCATTTCCTCCATGATCCCGTCAGCGGTCGCCTCGTCGAAGCGGGCCAGGGCGATGTAGGCCCGATAGACCTGCTTCATGACGGGGTGCGCGCCCTCCAGCGCGCAGTAGCGATCCAGCCAGCGCTCCGCCTCGTCGGCCCTGTGGTCGGCAATGAGGTTGTCCAACAGGTACATGTAGGGCAGCGCAACGTCGGGATTGGCCTCCGCCAGCTCCCGGTAAAAGGCGATGGCCCGGGTGTGATTGGCCAGGTTCCAGTCCCACACGGCATGGTTTTCCGCCTTGTTCAGTATCCACTGGCAGCCCTTTTCGCCCGGCGCGCGCCTGATCGCCTCTTTGGCGTATTTCGCCGCCTTGTTCGCCTCGGCGTTCATGCGGTGCCAGTAGAGATACGCGATCAGCTCCGTGGCCCGCTTTCCATGTGCTTCATCGTTCAGCTCGGTTTGCAGGAAATCCTCGTATTCGCGGAAGATGTCCGCCGGAAGCTCCTCCTCCGCGTCCATGCGGTTCTCGATGCGGTTGAGGCGCTGCTCCACGGTCAGGTCGAACAGGTCGTCGATGGTGACGCCGAAGATCTCCGCCAGAAGCGGCAGCGCGGTGATGTCCGGCATCGCCACGGCGTTCTCCCACTTGGAGACCGACTGCGGCCCGATCCCCAGCCTGTCCGCCAGCTGCTCCTGCGTCAGCCCCGCCTTGAAGCGCAGCTGCTTGATTTTCTGTCCCAGTTCCATATCCGCAACCTCCCTTTGAGCGGTTTTTTTCCTTGCTTCCATATCCATTATACAAAACCGCCCTCCGGGATTCAATAGCGCAGATTTCAAGTCGCCTCGCCCATTGGTGGAGCGGCTTTGCAACACGCACAAAACGCCACGCATTCGCGTGACGTTCTGTTGTGGGGGAATCAGCCTTCCCCTATGGGGAAGGTGGCCGAGCGCAGCGAGGTCGGATGAGGTCGGCTTCGCGCTATAGATTCGCTCTGCGAATTCGACCTCATCCGCCCCTTCGGGGCACAAAGGGGAAGGTGGCCGAGCGCTGCGAGGTCGGCTTCGCGCTATAGATTCGCTCTGCGAATTCGACCTCATCCGCCCCTTCGGGGCACCTTCCCCAAACAAGGAATCGCGCGCGCCCAGCGCCAAGGCGCCGGGTCCCATCGCGCACGAGATGGGGAAGGCTTTTGGCGCGTGCTGTTCCCCTATTGCCTATTGCCTGTACTCAATGATACTTCGGCAGCCAGTCGCCGTGGGCCTCGATCAGGTCGTCGCACATGGCCACGATGTCGTCGATGGAAAGCTCGCTGCCGGCGTGGGGATCCAGCATCACGGCCTGGTAGATGTAATCCTTCTTCAGCGTGCGGGCGGCCTCGATGGTCAGCAGCTGCACATTGATGTTGGTGCGGTTCAGCGCCGCGCACTGCTCCGGCAGGTCGCCGATCACGGTGGGCTGGATGCCGCTCTTGTCCACCAGGCAGGGCACCTCCACGCAGGCGTTGGCGGGCAGGTTGGTGATCAGGCCCCGGTTCAGCACGTTGCCGCCGATCTTGGTGGGCACGTTGGTCTCCATGGCCTCCATGATGTAGCTGGCGTACTCGTGGGTGCGCTTGTGGGTCAGCGTCGGGTTCTGGGTCAGCTCGTGGCCGCGCTCCTTCCACTCCTGGATCTGGTGGATACAACGGCGGGGATACTCGTCCAGCGGGATGTTGAAGCGCTCGATCAGCTCCGGATAGCGGTCCTTGATGAACCACTGGCAGTACTCGGAGTTGTGCTCGCTGGATTCGGTGATGTAGTAGCCGAAGCGGCGCATCAGCTCCAGGCGCACCATGTCGCCGTGCAGGCCCTTGGACTTGTACAGCTCGTACTCCTCCTTCAGGCGCTCGATCCACTTGCCGGGCAGCTCCTCGCCCTGGGTGAGGGTGGCGATGCGCTCCTCCATGGTGCCGATGTCCAGCTTGCCCTGGTTGTACAGCAGCGCGCGGCGCTTGACCTCGGGATACAGGTCAACGCCGTCCTTCGTCAGCTCCAGCAGCCAGGCCTGGTGGTTGATGCCGGCGATCTTCCACTGCACGGTGTCGTCGTAGGGCATGCCCAGCTCCTTCAGCAGCGTGCTGGCGCACACCTGCACGCTGTGGCACAGGCCCACGGTCTTGACGTTCGTCAGCCGCAGCATCGCGCCGGTCAGCATGGCCATGGGGTTGGTGTAGTTCAGGAACCAGGCGTCGGGGCACACGGCCTCCATGTCCCGGGCGAAGTCCAGCATCACGGGGATGGTGCGCAGCGCGCGGAACACGCCGCCCACGCCCAGCGTATCGGCGATGGTCTGCTTCAGGCCGTACTTCTTCGGGATCTCGAAGTCGGTGATGGTGCAGGGATCGTAGCCGCCCACCTGGATGGCGTTGACCACATAGTTCGCGCCCTTCAGCGCCTCGCGGCGGTTCTCCACGCCCAGGTACTTTTCGATGCGGGCCTTGGAGCCGTTGTTGCGGTTGATGGCCTCCAGCATCATGGCGGATTCGTTCAGACGGGTGGTGTCGATGTCGTACAGCGCGATGGTGCTTTCCTCCAGCGCCGGGGTCATCATGCTGTCGCCCAGCACGTTCTTGGCGAATACCGTGGAGCCCGCGCCCATGAATGTGATTTTCGGCATGGTTGTATTCCTCCTGATGTTGCATTTCACGCGCGGGCGGCGCTCCGCCCGCATCCTTGCCAATATCATAGCATAACCCGCCCTGTTGCGCAACGGCGGCAGGTTGTATGCAATGCGGAAAATGTTGCATGTTTGAGCTTGACTTTACATTAAAGAGCGTGATAACATGAAAACCGAAGGAGGCGCGCGCCATGTCTGAGATCTACATCACCGATTGCGGGCGGGATGCCTGCGCGCCGGGGCACCGCTATGGGCCCGCGGTGCGCCGGTACCACCTGATGCACCTGGTGTCCTCCGGGCACGGGGTATTTGACGACGGCCACCGGCAATGGCGCCTGCGCGCGGGCCAGGGCTTCATGATCTTCCCGGGGGATGTCACCGTCTACGCGGCGGACGACACACTGCCCTGGGACTATACATGGGTCGGCTTTTCCGGCGACGGCGCGGCCGCGCTGGTCGACGGCACGGGCATCACCCGGGAGCACCCCGTGTTCGACCTGGGCGGCTACGCCGCCACGGCGCTGGGCATATGCCACGACCTCTGCGAGGATATGGCGCTGCTGGACCGGAACCAGCAGGCCGCCGGGGGCGGGCTGTGCCGGTTGATGGCTTACGTCGCCCAGGCTCACCTGGATGCCTCGCCCCAGCGCGGCGGCGACTCCGGCAGCCGCTCGTGGCAGCGGGCCCAGTGGGCCATGCAGGCCAATTTTCAGCGGGCGGACTATCGCGTGGAGGACGCGGCGGCCTATGTGGGCCTCAGCCGAAGCCAGCTGTTCAGGGTATGCCGCCACTATGCCGGGGCCTCGCCCCAGAAGCTGCTGGCGGGGCTGCGGCTGTCCCGGGCCAAGCACCTGCTCAGCGACGCCAACCTGACCATCACCGAGGTCGCCATCTCCAGCGGCTACGCCTCCGCGGCTCGGCTGGGCGAGGTCTTCCGGGACACGCTGGGCATGACGCCCACCGAGTACCGGCGGCGGACCACCGGCGGTGAGGAATGATAAAGGTCCTTCGCTTCGTTCAGGCTGACGCCGATTCCCGGTTATCGTCATCCTGAGCGCGGCGAAGGATCTTTGCGCTTTCTGTGCTTCTGAATCGGTTTACCGCTTCCGGGCGGCCATGGCGCACCATTCGCCCTTGATCGGGGCGTCCAGCACCTCGAAGTCCGCCGCCTTCAGCGCGGCGAGCACGTCGTCCCGGCGCTCCACCGAGATGCCGGAACAGATGAACAGGCCGCCGTCCACAATGCGCTGGCGCACAGGCGCGGCCAGCATGATGATGACATCGGAGATGATGTTGGCGATCACCACGTCGCCGCTGTCCTGCACCACATCCAGCAGGTCGCCGCAGCGCACGTCGATCACGCCCTCATAGCCGTTGATCTTCACGTTCTCCGCGGCAACGCGCACGGCCACGGCGTCCAGGTCGGTGGCCAGCACGGGCCTGGCCCCCATGTGGGCGGCCGCAATGGCCAGTATGCCGGTGCCGGTGCCGATGTCGATCACCCGGTCGCCGGGCTTCACATACTTCTCCACCAGCTCCACGCACATGCCGGTGGTCTCGTGGGTGCCGGTGCCAAAGGCCATGCCGGGGTCGATCTCGATCACATGGTCGCCGGGCTGCAGCGCCACCGTCTCCCAGCTGGGCTTCACCACCATGTGGCTGCCCAGGCGGAAGGGCTTGAAGGCGGCCTTCCAGCTCTCGGTCCAGTCCTGCTCGGCCACATCGTGGCGCAGCGCCTGCAGCTTGCCCAGGTCCATACCCAGGTCCATGCCCCGCAGCCGACGCAGCTCGCCGTCGATGAAGGCCAGCCGGTCGGACAGCTTCTCGTCCGCCTCGAAATAGCCGGTCACCTTCACATCGTCGCCGATGCGCTGGGCGATGGCCTCGTCGATGATGTCCCACTGGCCCTCCGGGCGCTGGTTCGCCTTCACATCGTTCTTGTCCTCGATCATCGTGCCGGTGCTGCCGGCGTCCAGCAGCACCTGGGAGATCAGGTCCGAGGCCTCGGTGGTAGTCAGTATCGTGTATTCCATCCAGTCCATA
>CACYWI010000189.1 GCA_902778045.1 uncultured Eubacteriales bacterium | reverse complement strand
TCACTGGTCCAGCGCACGGCGGGGGCGTCGGTGTAGCTCTTGGAATCGATGACCACCTTGTCGGACACCATGAACGCGCTGTAGAAGCCCAGGCCGAAGTGGCCGATGATGCCAGCGCCCTCGCCCTTGTTGTCCTCGGTGTACTTGGTGATGAAGTCGGTCGCGCCCGAGAAGGCCACCTGGGCGATGTACTTGACGATCTCCTCCTCGGTCATGCCGATGCCATTGTCGATGAAGGTGAGGGTGCCCTTCTCCTTGTCGGCGATCACGTCGATGCGGTCTTCGGCGTCGCCGGCCTCGGCCTTTCCGTTGCTCACCAGCCAGCGGAACTTGCGTATGGCGTCGCAGCCGTTGGAGATCAGCTCGCGGGCGAATATATCCTTGTCGGAATACAGCCACTGCTTGATGACGGGCATGATGTTTTCAGCATTTATGGAAACGGTTCCCTTGGACAGCATTTATGGAAACGGTTCCCTTGGACATAATCGAATTACCTCCGTTTAAATTGGCTTTACATGGATTATTATAATCCGAATTGGACGGTTGTCAAGGGGAATTTGGCACTCGGTAGTTAAGAGTGCTAACATTTTACGGCAATCAACCCTGATTCTATGAAATTCAACCGTGGGTTGCTTGCAAACAATGGTTGAATGTGTTATGACTTGATAAGGAGGCGGAGGATATGATTGACAACATCGCGGTTGGAAAGACCATCGCAAAGCTCAGGCAGAACAAGAACATGACCCAGCAGCAGCTGGCGGCGGCGTTGAGCGTATCGCATCAGGCCGTTTCCAAGTGGGAGACCGGCGCGGCGCTGCCGGACGTGCAGACGCTGATGGCCCTGACGCGGCTGTTCGGCATCACGATGGAGCAGCTGCTGGACGGCGAGGTACCCGAGGATCGCATCGAGCCCCCCAGGCCGGCCTCGCCCTTCGACGAGCCGATCCAGAATATAGGGAACTTCGTGAACAACATCGTGGGCAGCATCTTCCGGCCGAAGGAGGCCGGGGAGAGCGAGGACGCCGCGGAGGCGGAGCCTGTGGGCGAGGACGCGCCCCAGGCCGAAGCGGACGGGGAGGAGAAGTCCGGCGACTTCGACGTGCAGACGCTGCTGCAGATGGCGCCCTTCATGAGCAAGGCCGCGGTGGACGAGCTGCTGATGGAGAACCGGGGCAGGCTGTCCTCCGAGGACATCGCCAGGTTCGCGCCGTTCGCCAGCCAGGAATGCCTTGAAAAGCTGATCCAGAACAACGAATCGGACCTGAACTGGGACATGCTGCGCAAGATCGCCCCGTTCCTGAAGCGGGACATGGTGGATAACCTGGCCAAGGCCGCCGCCAAGGGCAGCCGCAAGGTGAAGCAGGCCGTGGACCAGACCGGCATCAACACCGATGACATCAGCAAGGCCGTGCAGGACGTGGGCCGCACCATCGGCGAGGGCGTGGAGAAGGTCTTCAAGAAGGCCAGCAAGCTGGGCGGCGACATGGTGGGCAGCGTTTCCGACGCCATCGGCGATTTCGTGGACGGCATGAAGGAAAAGCAGAGCCGCGCCGAGGCACTGCGGAAGGCGGCCTGCGAGCGGGCGCTACAGGACGAGAAGTGGGAGTGGCTGGCCGATCACGTGCCGGAGATTCGCGACGAGGACCTGCTGCGGGAGATCGCCCAGAAGGCCAACAGCCTGGGCATGCACGATTGGGTGCTTGAGCACCTGAACGGCTATGCCGACACCCGCACCATCGACGCCGCCATCGAGGCCGGCAACTGGGGCTGGCTGGGCGACCATGTGTGGCAGTTCGAGGACGCCCTGCAGGAGAAGATCGCCCTGGCCGCCGCGCGGCAGGAGAACTGGCAGTGGCTGTCCACCTACGCCGAGCAGATCTCCCTGGAGAACTGCGCCGACGAGATCGGCATCGCCGCCTACAAGGCCGAGGCCCGGGTGCTGGCCAGCCAGATCGCCCGGCACTGCATGAACGAGGAACAGCGCAACAGGCTGGCCACCGAGGTGATCGCCGCCCAGGATTATGACTACCTGCAGCAGCTGGTCGAGCTGCTCTCCCCGGAATTCATCGGCAATATGCTGGTGGCCGACGCCCAGACCGGCCAGTGGGAGCGCGTGCGCCGCTTCATCGGCAGCGCCGACGGCGAAAGCATCGAAAAGATGATGGAGCTGGCCATCGCCGAGGGCAACTTCGACGCGATCGACCTGCTGGACGAGTACCTGTAAGGTGAGGGAATAGGGATTAGGGAATAGGAATTAGGAAACAAGCAATAGGAATAGCCAAGGGAATAGGGATCAGGAATAGTGGCTGCCGCCAAAAGCCCTCCCCTTTAGTGAAGGGTGGCGCGAAGCGCCGGGAGAGGTCGTTCCCAGTCCTCCCCTTTGGGGAAGGTGCCGAGCGAAGCGAGGCGGATGAGGTCCTGCAGCACAGGCAATAGGAGAGTCACTTCTCCTATTGCCTGTTCACTATTGCCTATCGCCTAAATATACTTTCTCATCGTTTGCAGCGCAGCCTTTTCCAGCCTGGACACCTGGGCCTGGGAGATGCCGATCTCCTGGGCGACCTCCATCTGGGTGCGGCCCTGGAAATACCGCTGGCGGATGATGCGCCGTTCCCGGTCCTGCAGCTTGTTCAGCGCCTGGTCGATGGACAGGCTGCGCACCCAGTCGTCCTCGCTGACCCGCTTGTCCTGCACCTGGTCCATCACATAGATGGCGTCGCCGCCGTTCTGGTACACCGGGTCGAACAGCGATACCGGGTCCTGTATGGCCTCCAGCGCCAGCACCACGTCCTCCTCCGGCACGTCCATGGCCCGCGCGATCTCGGCGGTGGTGGGCTCGCGCCCTGCCCCGGTGGACAGCGCGTCCCTTGCCTTCAGGGCCTTGTAGGCGGTATCGCGCATGGACCGGGAGACGCGGATGGCATTGTTGTCCCGCAGGTAGCGCCGGATCTCGCCGATGATCATCGGCACGCAGTAGGTGCTCAGCCGCACGTTCAGGCTGAGATCGAAGTTGTCCAGCCCCTTCATCAGTCCGATGCAGCCCACCTGGAACAGGTCGTCCATGTTCTCGCCCCGCTTGTAGAAGCGCTGCACCACGCTGAGCACCAGGCGCAGGTTGCCGTGGATCAGCTCGCGCCGGGCCTCCTGGTCGCCGCTGTGGGCGCGCTCCAGCAGCGCCTTCATGTGTTCATGGCTCAATGTCGGCAGCGTGGCGGTATCCACGCCGCAGATTTCAACCTTGTTGCCCGTCATAAAAACAACCTCCACAGGGGCAGTATTGCCCATGCGGAGGTCGGTTATTCGCGGTGATCAGCGATGATACAGCTTGTTGGTCTGGTAGGCGGGCTCGCAGGTCAGGTTCAGGCCCAGCTTGCCGAACATGCCCTCGTCCACCTGGGAGAGGATCACGGTGCTGTGGGCCTCGCAGCCGCTGAGGTTGGAAAGCTGTTCCATGGCCATTTCGGCGTTGTCGTCGGTCACGGCGCAGATCGTCAGCGCGATCAGGATCTCGTCGGTGTGCAGCCGGGGGTTGCGGTTGCCCATGTGGGCCACCTTCAAATGCTGGATCGGCTCGATCACGGTGGGGGAGATCAGCTTGATCTCGTCGGGGATGCCGGCCAGCACCTTCAACGCGTTCAGCAGCGCGGCGGCGGCGGCCCCCAGCAGGGTGCTGGTCTTGCCGGTGATGATCCTGCCGTCGTTCAGCTCGATGGCCACGGCGGGCTCGCCGGTCTCGGCGGCCAGCTGCTTGGCCGGCTCCACGCAGGCGCGGCGGCTGAAATCCAGGCCCAGCGTGCGCATCAGCAGCTCCAGCTTGTGGATCTCGGAGGGCAGCGCACGGCCCTGCTTTACCGCGCAGGCGGTCTTGTAATAGCGGCGGATGATCTCCTGGCGCGAGGCCTCACAGCAGACCTCGTCGTCGATGATGGATTTGCCCGCCATGTTCACGCCCATGTCCGTGGGGCTCTTGTAGGGGCATTCGCCGTAGATGCGGGTGAAGATCTCCCGCAGCACGGGGAAGATCTCGATATCCCGGTTGTAGTTCACGGTGGTCTCGCCATAGGCCTCCAGGTGGAAGGGGTCGATCATGTTCACGTCGTTCAGGTCAGCGGTGGCGGCCTCGTAGGCCAGGTTCACCGGGTGCTTCAGCGGCAGGTTCCAGATCGGGAAGGTTTCAAACTTGGCATAGCCGGCCTTCACGCCGCGCTTGTGCTCGTGGTACAGCTGGGAAAGGCAGGTGGCCATCTTGCCGCTGCCCGGGCCGGGGGCGGTGACCACCACCAGCGAGCGGCTGGTTTCGATATAGTCGTTCCTGCCGTAGCCCTCGTCGCTGACAATGCCGGGCACGTTGGAGGGATAATCCGGGATCAGGTACAGCTTGTACACCTTCAGACCCATGCCCTCCAGCCGGCGCTGGAATTGGTCGGCGGCGGACTGGCCGGTGTACTGCGTCAGCGCGATGGCGCCCACATAAAGGCCGAATTCCCGGAATACATCCACCAGGCGGATCACATCGGAATCGTAGGTGATGCCCAGGTCGCCGCGCACCTTGTTCTTTTCGATGTCGTTGGCGTTGATGGCGATCACGATTTCGGCCTGGTCCTTCAGTTCCAGCAGCATGCGGATCTTGTTGTCCGGGGCGAAGCCGGGCAGTACCCGCGAGGCGTGGTAATCGTCGAACAGCTTGCCGCCGAATTCCAGGTACAGCTTGCCGCCGAAGCTGTCGATGCGTTCGCGTATCCGCGCGGATTGAAGTTGGATGTACTTCTGACTGTCGAACCCGATCTTATTCATGGTCAAACCCTCCGCGTATGTGAAGTATCAAACAGAAGTTATTATACCAAATTTCCAGAAGGACGGAGGTTATAATAGGATTAAAAAATGGATGAGGGATTAGAGTGTGTTTCTAAATGCCGGGAGATGCAGTTTCGAGTGGATTTGACTGCATTTCAAGGCGATTTCCCGCAGGTTTACTGGCGGTAAATCA
>CACYWI010000188.1:6876-9237 GCA_902778045.1 uncultured Eubacteriales bacterium | reverse complement strand
TTGGCAAACTCGCTCTTCTTCTTCCTTTTAACCGTAGTATTCGCAACACTCATTCGCTCTCTCCCCCTTCCTTAAATGCCCTTGCCTTCGTTCATCTTCTTGACAATGGTATTCATGGAGATCAGCAGAATAATGTTGATGACGGTGTTGAACAGGCCGACCGCGGTAGAGAAGCCATAGTCGCCGTCCAGAAGACCCTTCTTGTACACGTAGGTGGAGATGATCTCGGAAGCGCCCATGTTCAGGTCGGTCTGCAGTGCATAGGCCTTTTCGAAGCCGACGCTCATGATGTTGCCCACGGCCATGATGAACTGGATGAGCACGGTATCCTTGATCGCAGGCCACTCAACCGTCTTGATCTGCTGGATCAGGTTCGCGCCGTCTATGACAGCCGCCTCCTTCAGATCCTTGCTGGCGTTGGAAAGCGCCGCGGTGTATATGATGGAGGCCCAGCCAGCGCCCTGCCAAATGCCACTGGCAATGTAGATCGTGCGGAACGCCTGGGGCATGGTCATGAAATTGTAGTTTGTTCCAAGGAACATGTTCACCATGCCGGTCGGCGAGAGGATGATGCGGACGATACCGCAAAGAACGATAACCGAGATGAAGTTGGGCATGTACAGCACCAGCTGAACCTTCTGCTTGATCTTGGAGCTGAGTATGCGGTTCAGCAGGAACGCCAGCAGGATTGGCGCCGGGAATCCCCACAGAAGGCCGAATACGCTCAGCTTCAGGGTGTTCATCAGGTACTTCATGAAGTCGGGCGAGGACAGGAAGCGGTTGAAATGCTCGAATCCCACCCATTCACTGTGCCACAAGCCGCGGAACGGGTTGTAGTCCATGAAGGCGATCGCCACGCCGCCCATCGGGATGTAGCGGAAGATGATCGTCAGCACGAACGCCGGCAACATGAAGATCAGGTAGAGCTGCCAGTGCTGCCGCAGATACACCAAAGTGTTGTGCGTCCTCTGTTTGAGGGGCACCTTCGCCTTGGCAGGCAAGGGCTTGTTCATTGTAATCCTCCTTTGTCTGTTCTCCCCTGATGTGCATATGCATTGGCAGATTGCAAATGCACGCTCCTATTGGGGGCTTCAACTGTATTTTATCATCCTGTCTGGGTTGTGTCAATACCAGACGATTACAAATGCACAATATTTTTCATATTTTCTGATTGAAAGAATTCATTTCAGGCCATAAAATGCGTCATTCTGCCCAAAAAAGGCATTGATGCTCAAATGCACAATTAGTATTTGACATTTGCATCATGTCATGTTACAATATGCATGAATCAGCAAGGAGGATTCCTTTATGAAAAGGGTTACCATACAGGATATCGCGGAAGAGCTGGGCATGTCCCGCAACACCGTATCCAAGGCCATCAATAACGCGGATGGCCTGGCGGAAGCCACCCGCGAAAGAATCCTTGAAAAGGCCATCGAGATGGGCTACAAGCAGTTTTCCTATATAAAGGCGCATTCCGGCGCCAGGGCCGCGCTGCAATCGCAGAGCAAGGGCGAGATCGCCCTGCTGCACGGCAGCATCATCACCCCCGCCCATTTCGCCACGCTGATGCTGGACAAGCTGAAGCGGGATCTTCCTCTGTGGGGCTATACCCTGAACGCCTACCGGGTGGAGCGGGAGAACCTTTTGTGTCGCACGCTGCCGCTGGACTTCGATCCTGCCCAGGCCAGTGCCATCATCTGCGTGGAGATGTTCGACCGCGCCTACGACGAGATGATCTGCGGCCTCGGCCTGCCGTTGCTGTTCGTGGACGGGCCCAACAAGCGCGACGGCATCGACCTGCCCGCCGACCAGCTGTACATGGACAATACCACCGCCATCACCCGCTTCGTCAACGACATGCTGGTGCGGGGCAGGCAGAGGATCGGCTTCATCGGCGATTACGAGCATTGCCAGTCGTTCTTCGAGCGCTACACTGCCTTCCGCTACGCCATGCTGATGGCCAACATCCCCGTGGAGGAGCGGTTCTGCATCAAGACCAGCGAGCGGGAAAAGCTGGAGGAGGCGCTTTCGGCGCTCGACGACTTCCCGGACGTGTTCATCTGCGCCAACGATTTCGCAGCCGAGGACGCGATATACGCCCTGCGCAAGCTGGGCAAATCGGTGCCGGAGGACGTGCTGTTCTGTGGCTTCGACGATTCGCCCAATTCCCGCATCATGACGCCCACGCTGACCACCGTGCACATCCACACCCAGGTGATGGCCGTCGCCGCGATGCAGCTGCTGCTTTCCCGCATCGAGGAGCCCGGCCTGGACTTCCGCACCGTGCACACCGAGACCGAGCTGATCTACAGGGATTCGACGAGGCTGTGAGGGAATAGGCAATCGGGACACCGGGTC
>CACYWI010000188.1:0-6809 GCA_902778045.1 uncultured Eubacteriales bacterium | reverse complement strand
CCTGCGACAGGGATCAGGCAACAGGAATAGCCGGGACGGGTCGGGCGGTGGGCGCCGCCGGCCGACAGGCTATGAAGGAGGTAGTGTTATGCGGTTCTTTTCCTATGACAGCAAGTTTGGCCAGCTGTTCATCAAGCTCAGCTACGGCTGCTGCCTGAACATACTGTGGCTGATCTGCTGCCTGCCCATCGTGACCATCGGGGCGTCCACCACGGCGCTGTACTATACATCCTTCAAGATCGCCAAGGACGAGGGCAGCTACATCACGACCATGTTCTTCCGCTCCTTCAAGCAGAACTTCAAGCAGGCCACAGTGATCTGGCTGATCATGCTGGCGGCCGGCCTGCTCATCGTGGCGGACGCCATACTGCTGTACCGGCTGCGCGCCACCAGCACCGGCACCCTCGCCGTGATCTGGACTCTGCTGCTGGCGTGCATCTTCGCCTGCATGATCGCCTACGTCATCGTGCTGACCTACATCTTCCCGCTACTGTCCATCGCCAGCAACACCACGGCCAACATGTTCAAGAACGCCTTCCTGATCGGCACCCACTACCTGTTCGTCACCATACTGGTGCTCTTCGTGCACTACGCCATGTTCTTCCTGGTGGTCAATGTGTCGGGCGGAGAACCGGGAAGCCCTCGCCCACATGAGCCTGCCGCAGCGGCTGGACCACATCTTTGAATACTACAAGTTCCCGCTGGTGCTGATCCTCATCGCCGTGGTCGCCGTGGGCAGCGTGCTGTACTACCGGCTCACCCGCAAGGAGGCGCTGCTGTATGTCGCCTGTGCCAACTTCTCCGCGGGCGACGCCCTGGACAGCGCGCTGGGCGAAGGCTACCTGCGCGCCGTCGGCGTCGATCCCGGCAAGAACGAGGTCCGGATGTACCGCAACCTGTACCTGAGCCAGGACGCCAGCGCGCAGAACCACGAATACGCCTACGCCTCGCGGCTGAAGGTGCTGGCCGCCATGGCCAACGGACAGCTGGACGTCATGCTGATGAACCGCGAGGCCTACGACATCATGTCCGCGGGCGGCTACCTGCTGCCCCTGGAGGGCCGACTGGGCGACGCCCTGGAGCGGCGGCTGGACGATCAGCTGATCCAAAACGCGGTGATCCTCGAGGACAACGAGATCGAGCACAACCTGGACGAGAGCATCCCCTATCGGGCCGAGACTGAGGACGTCGCCAACGGCATACGCGTATCCGCGTTCCCCCGGTTCGCGAGCGCGGAGCTGACGGGCGATGTGTTCCTCGGCGTCATAGGCAACAGCGCCCGCATGGACGCCGTCATTCAATACATCGATTATCTGACCGCGGAGCCTTCCGGCGACGCGGCGTAACGGTATATCATCGGAGGACATCATGGCAGACGGCAGGAGTATCACGATGAAGGATGTGGCCCGGGAGGCGGGCGTGGCCCTCGGCACGGTGTCGAAGGTCGTCAACGGCATTCCCGTAGGCAAGAGCTATCAGCGCCGGGTGGAAGACGCCATAGAAAAGCTGGGCTATCACGTCAACCGCCAGGCCAGGGCCCTGCGCAGCAGCAAGAGCAATATCGTCGAGGTGGTGCTGCCCGACCTGTACAACCCCTTCTTCTCCAGGCTGGCGGACTGCCTGTGCCGCGAGCTGGCCCGCCGGTCCCGGCAAATGATGCTCTTCCTGACGAAATGCAACTACGCGCTGGAGCAGGATTACCTGCTCATGTCCGAGCAGCAGATGGTCAGCGGCATCATCTGCCTGACCTACAACCCCACGCTGCGCGTCCCCAGGGGCATCCCCACCGTCTCCATCGACCGCAATCTCGGCCCGGGCATCACCTGCGTGGCCAGCGATAACTACGGCGGCGGCAGCCTCGCCGCGCAAAAGCTGATGGAAAACGGCTGCACGCGCCTGGCCTTCCTACGCACGGGTTCGCCCCTGCCCAACGAGACCGACAAGCGCAGGGACGGCTTCGTCCGCGCCTGCGCCGACGCCGGGATCCCCTTCCACTGCGAATGCGTCAACGACGGCACCCCCTATTCCGTGTTCGAGGACTTCCTGCGCGCGCACCTGCATGACGGCCGCCCGGATTTCGACGGCCTGTTCTGCGCGACGGACCAGCTGGCCCACCAGATCCACAACACGCTGTCCCGGATGGGGCTGCGCGTGCCGGAGGACGTTCAGATCATCGGCTACGACGGGGCGCAGCTGTTCGGCGACCAGGAGCTCTGCTGTTCGACCATCGTACAGCCCATCGAGGAAATGGCAAGAGTCTGCGTCGACCTCGTGTTGCAGGACGCCCCGGACAAGATCCCCTATTCCATTCACCTTCCCGTATGCTACGCCTGGGGCGGCACGACGCGCCGATAGAGCTCATCCGTCCGATTCTGTCAATCCTGTTTTCTTCAATAAAATAGCTCCCCCGGCGTAGCGGTCGGCGCAAGCAGACCCCGCCAGGGGAGCTATTCGATGATTATTGGAAAAAGCGCCACGCCGCCCTTCGCAGGAACGTGTATGAAGCCGCCCGGTATCGGCTTCCCGGCCCGGTTCACGGCGTCCATCAGCGCGTAGAAGACAGCATTGCACACATACGTCCCGGCGGTGTAGGAAAGCTCCGCCGGGATGTTTGCCTCGCGCAGGCGCGTCGCGATCCGCCGCGTCGGCAGGGTGGCAAAGTACGCCGCGGGGCCGTCCGGCGCGATCCTCCCGTCCACGGGCCGCGCGCCGTCGTTGTCCGGGATCCGCGCGTCCATCAGGTTCACGGCGACGCGCTCCACCGATATCGAAGACCGGCCGCCCGCCTCGCCGACGCAGATCACCGCGTCCGGCGCCCCTGCGACCAGCTCCCGGACCATCCCGCCAGCCCGGGCGAAGGAGACCGGCAGCAGGACCTTCTCCACGCCCTCCAGCCGCCGGACGGCCTCCCAGGAGGCGTTGACCTCCGCGCCGCCAAAGGGCTCGAACCCCGTTACGATCAACCGCATGGCATTTTCCCTCCGTTCAACCCTTGATCACAGCGGCGGCGGATCACATTCCGCGCCTGCAATACAGCCAGTGGCCGCCACCTTTCGCCGCGAAAGCCCAACAATTCCGCCGGATCTTTTGCGCGCTGCAATCATCCGCGCTGCGCCGTCAGGTTTTTGAGCCAGCGCTCCTTCTTCAGCCAGAAGTGGAAGACCACCAGCTTGATCAGGTCGATGACCTTGACGCCGCAGTACAGCGCCACCGGGCCCACGCGCGTATAGCGCGCCATCAGGAACACCATGGGCAGCATCACGAACAGCGTCAGTCCCGCGTCCGAGTAAGCGCCCATCTTCGCGTCGCCGCCGGCGCGGGCCACGGCCTGCTGGGTGTTCACATAGACCCATACCGGCATGAGCAGAGCCATCGTGCCCACCATGCTGCGGCAGATGTCGATGGCGCTGGCGCTCAGCCGCCCGAACACCAGGGGAACGATCAGCGTGGTGGCGAAGCCGAAGCCCGTCATCGCCAGGCCGAACACCGCCGAGCCGGACAGCAGCCAGGTCTTCTCCCGCCGCGCCCTTTCCAGGTCCCCCGCGCCGAGGGTCTTGCCCAGGATCACGCCGGTGGCAGAGTAGACGCCGCCGAAGGCCACGAAGTACAGGTTGGCGATGGCGAAGCTGGAGGCCATGCCGGACACCACGTCTGCGCCGCCCCGGCCGTTGTAGATGGCCGTGGTGATCGTCTCCGACAGCACCCACACCATTTCGCAGAACAGCACCAACGCGCTCTTCTTCAGGATCTCCCCGAACAGCCTGCCGTCGATTTTCATGAAGTCGGCGGGCCGCACGGCAAAGTCCGGCTTCGCGCGGACGTACACGATCATGAAGATCACGAATTCCAGCGTCCTGGCAATGACGGTCGCCCAGGCCGCGCCGCGCACGCCCAGCGCCGGAAAGCCCAGGTTGCCGTAGATCAGCAGCCAGTTGAACAGCGTGTTGGTCAGCGTGGCGACCACCGTGACCACCAGCGGCGTCTTGACCTTTCCCAGGTCCCGTAGCGAGCTGGCGATGCACACCGACACCGTCATGGGGATGCCGATGAAGAACATGATGCGGATGTAGCTGACCGCCTCGTCCAGTATGGCCTCGGCTTGGGTATTGCCGATCAGCATCAGCGAAAGCACCTGCCGCGGGAACACCAGGCACACGAGGCAATAGGGCACAAAGGCCGCCACGCCCGCCACCAGCTTGAAGCGGAAGGCCTGGCCCATGCCGCCCTTGTCCTTCGCGCCGAAGAACTGGGTCATGAAGATGCCGCCGGACATGCAGATGGCGTTCAGGAACACCATAAACACGAACAGCACCTGCCCGGCCACGTTCACGCCCGACATGCACACATCGCCCAGGCCCGACACCATGAAGTTGTCCACCAGCGACACCAGGCTCTGGATCAGCTGCTGCAGCATGATCGGCACCGCGATCGCCAGCGCGCTTTTGTAAAACGTCCCGGGGCCGAACAGGCCCCTTTGCTTGATTTCCATGCTTTTCATCCGATGGTGATCGTCCCTCCACAGTCAGCGCTCCCCAC
The DNA here is from genome assembly GCA_902778045.1 of uncultured Eubacteriales bacterium. Taxonomy (GTDB): domain Bacteria; phylum Bacillota; class Clostridia; order Christensenellales; family Aristaeellaceae; genus UBA2862. Next base: position 2,273 of record CACYWI010000188.1, on the reverse strand, counting down.
GGTCGCGCCGGTCGCATCGCTTTCGCGGCGCCCGTTCAGCTCTCCTCCAGGATCCTAAGGCCCTCCCGGGTATCCTGGCCCAGGACCTCCTGGGTCTTCGCGAAATCATACTTCTGGTGGAGCCGGTCGTGGACCGCCAGGAACGCCTGCTTGCCGTGCCTTCGTATGTACAGCGCCTGGGCCTTCGCCGCGGCGGCGCCGTCGTTCGTCGGGATATAGAAGCCCTTCTCACAGTCCTCCAGCCGGTCGCACGCGTAGCATCCGTCGATCCCCCGGGCCCGGCAGCACGCCGCGTTGGGGCATTGGCCGTCCGGCGAGATCGTGGCGAAGGCGCACACGTTGTACGCCGTCCGGCAGGAGCCGCACCATTCGCCCAGGAAGCAGTGGTTGCAGGAAAAGCCGCAGTACGCGATGGGATCGACGCCCTTCCGCGCCTGCCGGCACAGCCGGTTCTTGATGCGCCGCATGGCCTCGACATGCATGATCCAGTGGCGGCTGAAGGGCATTTTGATCAGCCCAAGCACGTCCTTGCCGCACCAGTAGTCGATCAGCCAGCGGGCCGCTTCAGCCTCGCTGACGCAGCCGGTGCGCCGCAGCCTTTGGGCCATGTCCTCCCCGAATCTGCGCTTCAGGTCGGCGTGCTCCAGGCCCTTCAGGATGCTGTCCGTGGATTGCGCCACCGCCTGGGCATAGCGGTACAGCGCCTTCACGTCCAGCTGCCTGGAGAATTCCGCGATCTCCTCTCCGGACAGCTCGTTGCCGGTGGTGATGATCGGGGAACGGATCGCCTCCAAAAAGCCCTGGTCGAACAGCACCTGCCCGTCCCCGGCGATCATCTCGTGGGCAACGATGTCCTCGATGCGGAAGATATGCCACACGGTATAGGCCAGTGTCTTTGAATGATACCCTTGAGCCCCGGCGAAGGGCATCCGGGCAAAGGCCTCGGCCGGGTAGGCCGTCATGATGTGCGTGATTTCCTCAAACAAGCGCTTTCTCAGCGCCAGCAGCATCTCCACGCCCTGCGCAAAGGTGGCCTTCCTCGGGATCAGCGCCTGCATCTCCTTGTTCATTTCAGACCATTGCTTATCCACGGGGATCCTCCTCTCCGTATACCTTCACGAAGTGCCTGCTGAACGCCTCAACCCGGGCGACAATCTCCGCCGCATGCTCCGGCTCCCGGTCGCACTGGTGGATGAGGGCTGAGATCGGCGCGGTGTAGGCGAAGGCCAGCATCTCAGGGTCGTCCCTTCGGATCAGTCCCTTTTCCATCATTCCCGCGAACACGGGCGTGAACATCTGTATGAGCCCCGTCAGGAAGTGCTTGCCGGCCAGCGCCCTGGCCCGCTCGTCCCGGAACTGCTCGATCGCCAGCAGCTTGCGCGTCATCACAATCCTTTCGTCGTGTACGGTGAAATCCACCATGCCCATCGTCAACCGCACCAGCCCCTCCAGCGAGTCCGGCACCGGCGGCAGGTTCTCCGCCGAGCCGAAGCGCCGGGCGTAATAATCGATCATGCCGTCCAGCAGGGCGTTCCAGATGGCCTCCTTGCTCTCGAAGTGCTTGTACATCGAGCTCTTGACCAGCCCCAGCGCCTGGGTCAGCTCCCGGATATTCGTGCCCGCGTAGCCGTTTTGAGAGAACATCTCCAGCGCCGTCGCCAGTATCCTCTCCTTCGTGTCCTTCGCCATAGCTTCCTCCATCACGCAAGTGACCTCTCGTTCGCATATTATAGTGAACGAGAGGTCACTTGTCAAGGCCCCGCCGGAGATTCATCACCGCTTCACGCCGCCAGGCGGAGGCGGCGACCGTGGCGCGGCGCATCGGCCGGGCAAAGCTTTCTTTCACGGGCCGCCCCTGTCGGGGGAGCCGCCTACGTCAACAGGTTGACGACCATGCCCGTTCCCCATGCAAAGCCCACGGTGAACAGCATGTAGACGAGGAACCGCCTCCAGCCCAGCACGATCTTCATCGCGCCGAGGTTGGTGATCTTCGTCGCGGGCCCCGTGATCATGAACGCCGCGGCGCTGCCCATGCTCATGCCGTCCACCAGCCATTGCTGCAGAAGCGGTATCGTTCCCCCGCCGCACATGTACAGCGGCACGCCGATGGTCGCCGCCATCAGCACGCCGAAGCCCTCGTTCTTTCCGAATAAGCCGCTGACAAAATCGCCCGGCACGTGGATCTGGTATAGCGCCGTCAGCAGTATGCCCAGCGCGAACATGGGGCCGGTGGCCCGGATGTTGCGCCAGACGTTCTTCAGGAAGCGCATCAA
>CACYWI010000187.1 GCA_902778045.1 uncultured Eubacteriales bacterium | reverse complement strand
ACGGGGGCCTACCGGCCCGTTCGACGGGGGCCTACCGGCCCGTTCTCGCTGAAAACAGCGCACTGTGCTGTTTTCCAGGCGCTCGAACCACTGAAAACAACGCACTGTGCTGTTTTCCGGGCGCTCGAACCAATGAAAAATGTCCACTGGACATTTTTCCTTGCGCTCAATGTCCCTATTGCCTATTTGCCAATTATTTGATACAATGTAACCATTCACAATGGGAAAGAGGGGCCCTGGCATGGCACAGACGAAGGGCGGGGCGAAGCGTCGGACCGGGCGGACCGGGCTGGCGCTGTTTTGCTGCGCGCTGATCGGGTTGGCGCTGTACCTGTTCGGCGGCGTGAAGGAATACCGCGGCCCCCAGGGCAGCGCGAACGAGGCGAAGGAGAGCCGCGCCCTGCTGGAGGCCATGGAGGCCCGGCCCCCGGCGGACCTGGACGCGGAGTTCAAGCGCCAGTACCGGGAGCAGCTGGAGGCGCGCAGGGGCATCATGATCGATGACATCGAGGCCGAGCAGCAGAAGATCCTGGCCATGACCGACTGGAACAAGGCCGACTTCGCCCGCTGGTTCGAGGGCACGGCCATCGTGGGCGATTCCATCATCAACCAGGTGCGCTCCTACGGCTGGCTGGACGCGCCGGTATTCTCCAAGACCGGCATCCATGTGCGCGAGGAGCTGCCCCTGCTGGACACCATCGAGGCTGCGCAGCCCCGGGTGATCTTCCTGTGCTTCGGCATGAACGACGTGGGCATCTTCAAAAAGCAGGTGGATATCTACGTGCAGCGCTACTCCGCCATCATCAAGCGGCTGCAGCGCAACATACCGGATGTGATCATCTACGTGCACGCCACGCTGCCGGTGACCGAGCACTGCCTGAAGGAGGATTCGGACTACCAGTACATCGACCTGTACAACGCCGAGATGGAAAAGGCCTGCCCGGAGCTGGGGGCCTACTTCATCGACACCGGCTTCATACTGAAGGCCAGGCCGGACCTGTACTCCCCCGACGGCAGGCACCCCCGGAAGAACTATTACCCGCTGTGGCTGACCTATCTTGCAGATATGACGGGGTTGAGCAATGACTGATCGCAGACAACCGGCGCGCCCCGCGCCGCAGAGAACCGCAGCGCCGGCCCCGCGGAGGGCCGCGGCGCACCGCCCCGCCCCTCGGGGGAGCGGCTGGCTTGGCGTGCCGGACAACCGCTACAGGGCCATCAAGTGGGCGCTGCTGGCGGCGCTGGTGGTCTACGCGGTGCTGGTGGTCGGCGCGAACGCCGCCCGGGACGTGGCCTTTTCCGTGATCGAGACGCGCGTGGCCGCCGCGCCGGGGCTGGACGCGCTGGACGTGCTGGACGAGAACGCCGTGCAGGAGCGGCTGGGCATCGCCCCGGAGGGCTGCGAGGGCTTTTTGATGTATGGCGCGGACGACACGATGATCGTCTCCGAGCTGCTGGTGGCCAAGGGCGAGGCGGCGGCGCTGGACGCGCTGGAGGCCGCGGCCCGCGCCCGCGCGGAGAGCCAGCTGGACGTGTTCCGCAGCTATGGCGTGGACCAGAAGCAGCTGCTGGAGAACGCGAAGCTGCTGCGGCGGGGCAAGTACCTGTTCTACGCCGTGGGCGAGGCCGCAGACGCCTGGGAGGACGCGTTCCTCTCGGCCATACGTTAGGGGGTGGGGCGGCATGGTATTCAGCAGCCTGCACTTCCTGTACATCTTCCTGCCCCTGGCGATGCTCATACACCTGATCGCCCCGGCCCGCTTCAAAAACGCGGCGCTGCTGGCCTTCAGCATCTACTTCTACGCCTGGGGCGAGCCGGTCTACGCGGCGCTGATGCTGTTCAGCGTGGCCTACAACTACCTGACCGGCCTGCAGCTGGGCGTGCGCGCCAAGCCCTATGCCCGCAAGGCCGCCATGGCCGGCGCGGTGGCGGTGAACCTGGCGGTGCTGGGCTTCTTCAAGTACGCCGGCTTCCTGGTGGACACGCTGAACGGCCTGCTGGGGCTGCGCCTGGCGAACCCGAACCTGCCGCTGCCCATCGGCATATCCTTCTACACCTTCCAGGCCCTTTCCTACGTGATCGACGTGTACCGGGGCAAGGTGAAGCCACGGCGCAGCTTCGTGGATTTCGCCGCCTACATCACCATGTTCCCCCAGCTGGTGGCCGGCCCCATCGTGAAATACGCCGACATCGAAGCGCAGCTGACCCGGCGAAAGACCTCGCTGGCCCAGTGCGGCCAGGGGCTGGAGCGGGTGATCCTGGGCCTTTCCAAGAAGGTGCTGCTGGCCAACAACCTGGGCCTGCTGGTGGATTCCATCGGCGCGATGCCTTCCCGGTCGATGCTCAGCGCGTGGCTGGGGGCCTTTGCCTACGCGCTGCAGATCTACTTCGACTTCAGCGGCTATTCCGATATGGCCATCGGCATGGGGCGCATGCTGGGCTTCACCTTCGCCGAGAACTTCGATTATCCCTACCTGGCCTCAAGCGTCACCGAGTTCTGGCGGCGCTGGCACATCTCGCTGTCCGAATGGTTCAGGGACTATGTGTACATCCCCCTGGGCGGCAACCGGGTGCGCCCGGCGCGGCACGTGCTGAACCTGCTGGCGGTGTGGATGCTCACCGGCCTGTGGCACGGGGCCAGCTGGAACTTCGTGCTTTGGGGGCTGTACTACGGCGCGCTGCTGATCCTGGAAAAGTATGTGACCGGCAAGGCGCTTTCCCGGCTGCCGAAGCGGGCCGCCCGGGCCGTGACGCTGCTGCTGGTCACGGTGGGCTGGGTGATCTTCAGCCATACCGGCTTTTCCGCCATGGGGGCGTACCTGGGCAACCTGGTGGGCATCGGCTGCGGCAGCTTCGCGGACGGCGCGTTCCTGTACGCGCTGAAGAGCAACCTGGTGCTGCTGATCCTGAGCGTGCTGTGCTGCGGGCCCAGCCTGCGCAAGTGGCAGCTGAAGCAGACCGGCAGACAGCCCGCGCTGGTGATCCTCGCCTTCGCCGCCCTGCTGGTGGCCTGCACCGCGTTCCTGGTGCGGAATACTTATAACCCGTTCCTGTATTTCAGGTTCTGATTCAATGGAGAATGGAGAATGAAGGAAGAAATCCTTCGGATTCCTTTTGATCCAATAAGGAATTGGATCGTCCTTCAATCAAGCAAATCCCCAAGGATTTTGGACCGCCATTCCCAATTCCCAATTAAGAGGTGTCCGGCATGAAAAAGAAGCGCATGTTCTTCCTGCGCGGCGTCGCCGTAGTCACGGCGGCGCTGGTGGTGTTGCTGTGCGCCGCGTTCGTGCTGACGCGACAGAGGACCTTCTCCCCCACCGAGAACCGCAACCTGCAGACCCGCCCGGCGCTGACCCTGTCCGACGCGCTCTCCGGCCGGTACGAGGACCGCTTCGACGACTACGTGGCCGACCAGTTCCCCTTCCGCGACGGCTGGATCGCGCTGCAATCGGCGCTGGAACGGCTGTCGGGCAAGACGGAGTCCGGCGGCGTGTTCCTGGGCAGGGACGGCTACCTGATCCAAGGCTTCACGGCCCCCTCCGAGGACGACTACCAGGCCACGCTTGTCGCGCTGCGGGGCTTCCTGGGCCGCCACGGCGACATTCCCCAGTACCTGATGATCGCCCCCACGGCGGTACAGGTGCTCGCCGACCGGCTGCCGGCGCTTTCACAGGCCGGGGACGAAAGGGGCTATATGGATCGGCTGTTCAGCGACCTGGCCGCCTCGCCGGTGAACATCGTCGACCTGCGAAGCGACTTTGCCGAGGCGAAGGCCGACACCCAGCTATACTACCGCACCGACCACCACTGGACCACCGATGGCGCGTACCTGGCCTACCGCCGGCTGGCCGACGCCGCGAACCTGTCCGGCAGCGCCGAAGGGCTCCAGCGGCGCCTGCTGTCCGGCAGCTTCAAGGGCACGCTTTCCGCCCTCAGCGGCTTCAGGGTGAACGAGCAGGACGCGCTGGTCGCCTACCTGCCCTCGGGCGAGGAGCAGCTGGTGGTCACCTGGGTGCGCGAAAACGAGAAGAGCGCCTCGCTGTACCGCGCCGCATGCCTGGATACCCGCGACCAGTATGCCGTGTTCCTGAACGGCAACCACGCCCAGATCAGGATCGAGACCGCCGTCAACAACGAGCGGACGCTGCTCGTCCTGAAGGATTCCTACGCGAACTGCCTGATCCCCTTTCTGACCCGGGACTACCGCCGGATCGTGGTGGTCGACCCCCGCTACTATACCGGCGAGCTGGAGGTGCTGATGGAGGCCGAGGGCGTCAACGAGGTGCTGATCCTGTACAACGCCGAGACCTTCGCCACCGACGGCGCGCTGAGGGCGGATTTGAAATAACGG